>CAZZIF010000442.1:0-3218 GCA_964654025.1 uncultured bacterium | reverse complement strand
CAGCGGGAACCTCTCCCCGGGCCATCTCACCGGGGGGGCATCTCACCGGGGGGGGCATCTCACCAGGCCATCTCACCGGGGGGCATCTGCCAGGGCCATTTCGTCGGGGCCGTCTTCTCGCTGCCGTCCCTAATGCACGAAGAGTAAACCCAGCAAGCCCGCCACAAGGCAGTAGGCGCCAAAGACGAAGAAGCGTCCCCGCGCCACGATTCGCAGCAGGATCTCGATCGCGGCAAGCCCCGACAAGAACGCTGCCACGAAGCCGGCGGCGTAGGGCAGCACCTGGCCGCTTTGCAGTAGATCTCGCAGCGCCGGCAGCTCGAGCACCAACGAACCTGCGATCGCGGGAATCGACATCAGGAAGCTGAATCGCGCGACCTTCTCGGGCGCACCGCGCACGAAGAGCCCACCGGTGATCGTCGCCCCCGAACGCGAGATGCCCGGCATCAAGCTGAGCACCTGCATGCATCCCATGGTGACCGCCGACGCCCAGCTCACCGGGCGTCCTCCGCGCGGAATCCATCGCGTGCTGAGCAACAGGACACCGGTGACCATGAGGGCCACCGCGGCCAGGCGGGGCGACTCGAAAAGACCTTCGATCGTGTCCTTCCACAGCAAACCCACCACGACGACCGGCAGGGTCGCAGCCACGAGCAGCAACAGCGTGCGGAAGCCCTCCGGCCACACGGCCGCGTTGCCGGCTGTCGCCGCTCCCTGAGTCTCTTCCGCCGGCCGGCCACGCCGGGCCAGGATGGCCCACGAATCGACCAGGATCGTCCACAGGTCCTTGCGGAAGCTGCAGAGAACGGCCAAGAGGGTGCCCGCGTGCAATACGACCTCGAGCACGATGCCGGTCTGCGGGACCTGGAAGATCGATTGCGCCAGAACGAGATGGCCCGAGCTGGAAATCGGCAGGAACTCGGTGAGGCCTTGAAGCAGCCCCAGGAGCACACCGGCGAGAACAGATGGAACGGCCGCAACGCTTGTCGTCGCGCCCCCCGCCACGGCAGCACTCGTCCCAACCGCGGCGGCACTCGTCCCAACCGCGGCGGCGCTCGTCCCAACCGCGGCAGCACCGCTCGCGGCGGCGGGCATGGCCGCCCCCATGGCAACAGAAGCGATGGTTTCGGAACTCCCCAGCTGGAAAGCGGCGTACAGACCCGCCGTCAGGCTCGTCAGGGAAACCACTGGCTAAGCTCTTCCCTGGCGCCCCTGCCGCGCTTTCCGACCGGACTCGTCGGCCTTGCGGTAGGCTTCGCGGGCGCTCTGGGAATCGCCCTTCTTGTCGTAGGAGAGGCCGAGGTAGAACCAGGCGTCGGCATTGTCCGGGGCGAGTTCGAGCAGCCGCCGGAAGACCCCGATGGCATCGGCCGGCCGATCGGCCTTGCTGAAGCAGACTCCCATGGCAAAGAGGCTCTCGATCCGAGAGGGATCGGCATCGGTGACGGTTCGGAACATCTCGATCGCCAGATTCCACTTACCCTGTCGCTGCGCGATCAGACCCAGCTGGTGATGCGCGTCCAGGTTGTGGCGATCCACCTTGACCGCATGCTGAAAGTATCGTCCGGCACGTTCGGGCTCGTGCTGCAAGAGCGCCAACCCGGCGTTGTAGGCCGCTTCGGACGACTGCGGATCCAGCGTGAGGGCCTGATTGAAGTGCTCGAAGGCCGCCTCGTACTGACCCTGCTCGCCCATCAACGCGCCAAGATTGAGGTGGGCCTCCGCGCAGCGGGGATCGATCGAGAGCACCCGCTCGAAACACTGGCGGGCTTCCTGTACCTCATCCATCGCTTCACGCGTCAGACCGAGGTTGATCAGGGCGGGGATCAGGCGCGGCTTGAGCTTCAGGGTCTGCTGGAAGGCACGCACCGCGTCCTCGTACCGTCCGATGTGCATGTAGACGATGGCCTGCCGGTAGTGCGCCTCGGCCATGTGCGGTGAGATGCGGGCCGCCAGCGCATGTTCATTGAGGGCCGACTGCCAGTCGCCCATTTCCTCGAGCATCAACCCCCGCAGGATCCAAAACTGCGCGCGGTCCCGGTACAGCGAAGCCCAGCGGTTCAGGATGCGAACGGCGTCTTCCATGCGTCCGGCTTCCCGGTGGCAATCCACGCACAACCTGCAAGCTTCCCAATCCGGGGTTCCGTTCTTGAGGTGGGATTCAAGTAACTCGGCGGCCTGGTTGGCCTGGCCTGATTCGCGGTAGGCCTCGGCGAGTCGGAGCAGATCCTCGCGATCGGCGACGCCTTCGGCAACTCGGCGTTCGAGTTCGCCCGTTGCCTCACTGAGGGTCCGATCCGCCATGGCCGTGTGATACTCCGTCACTAGAGTGCAGAATGAGCGCTCCGCCCGACGGGCAGGTACACGACGTGGCGCATGCACCGCAGGATGAAGGCTCAGGATTCCGGTTCAGGCTGACTCTAGAGACCGACACCCGGTTCAGTCAAGATCAAGCTTACGCTCCGCAGTCCGGCCGGGATCAAGCCTACGGCCCCCGGTCCGGCCGGGATCAAGCCTACGGCCCCCGGTCCAGGCACGATCAATCTTACGCCCCCTGGATCCGGCCGGGATCAAGCTCACTTGCAACCCAGGCCATCAGGCAGCTCGTGTCCAGGTCTGGTCCTGGTCCTCGCCGTCGCTGTCCTCGATTTCCTCGGTGAGACGCAATTCCAGCTTGATGACGACCCGGCCCTTGAGCGCCGACGACGGAAGCACGACCGGCACGATGACTTCCCGGGGCGATTCGGCGCCGACCGGTGTTGCGTCGGGCTCCTGCGCCACGGGGCTTTCGTCGTGATCCCGCCCTGCTGCTGCGTCGGGCTCCTGCGCCACGGGCGTTTCGTGGCGATCCCGCGCTGCCGCTGCGTCGGACTCCTGAGCGGCCGGCGCAGCGTCGCGTTCGTAGGCCGCCGGCCCCGAGGAGGCTTGGTCAGGCGTCTTGGGCGAAGGATCGGACGCGCCGGTCGTTGTGGCACCCGCTGCCCCTGTTCCGGACGCTGGGGGCTGGGACGCCTCAGGACCAGAGGTTGGCGCGGGCTCCCATGGGCGTGAACGAACGGCACCGAAGGAAGCGGGACCGCTGATGAAGCCCTCTACCGTATCCGCCTGCCCGTCGGCGGCCGAGGCGGTTGCAGCAGGAGCAGACGGTGCGGCCGGAGTCGACGATGCCGCCGGAGTCGACTGCTCGGCCGGAGCAGATGATGCCGCCGGAGTCGACT
>CAZZIF010000441.1:0-3219 GCA_964654025.1 uncultured bacterium | reverse complement strand
GCGCAGCCGGAAACGTATCAGGGAGGAGGATTCGGTGACGGAGTATCAGAATCTCTACGTCGAAGGGGAAACCTACCAGACCACACTGACCCCCAAGTACGAAGGGCGCAAGGCCCACACCGGCGCGAATCCCCGCGAGGTGCGGGCGGTGATTCCGGGAACGATCCTGCACATCTCGGTGCGAGAGGAGCAAGAGGTTGAGCGCGGGGACGTGCTTCTCCTCCTCGAGGCGATGAAGATGAAGAACCCGGTCCAGGCCACGCGTCCCGGTCGGATCAAGACCGTGCACGTCAAGACCGGTGATGTGGTGCCCAAGGGGGCGCTCCTGGTGGAGTATGACGCATGACGGAGCATGACGCATGAGGGAGCATGAGGCATGAACCCACATCCCAGGCGCCCCGGCGGCTCCTCGCCCGGCGACTCCTCGTCCGCCGGCGCTGCGTCCGGCGACTCGGCGTCCGGTGACTCCGTGTCTGCCGGCTCCACGTCCGGTGACTCCTCGTCAGCCGGCTCCGCGCCCGCCGGCTCCGCGCCCGCCGAGACAACCCGCACCGTGACCCTTCACGGTGATGGGCTCACGCTCGAAGACCTGCTCCTCGTCGCGCGCGCGAAGCGGCCTCTGGAGCTGGGTGCCGATGCACTCGAACGTGTTCGGCGTTCGCGAGGCTGCGTCGAGGAGCGGCTCGATTCGGGCGAGCACTATTACGGCATCAACACCGGGTTCGGGTTTCTCTCCGATGTGCCGATTGGCGCGGACAAACTGGCCCAACTCCAGCTCAACCTGATCCGTTCGCATGCCTGCGGCGTGGGCGAGCCGCTTGCCGAGGATGTGGTTCGCGCCGTTCTGACGCTGCGCATCCAGACCATGCTGCGCGGCCATTCGGGGGTGCGGCCCGAGACAATTGCGCTCATGGCCGAATGCCTGAATCGCCAGATCACGCCGGTGATTCCCTCGCAGGGGTCGGTGGGAGCGAGCGGTGACCTGGCGCCTCTCGCGCATCTGGCGCTGGCCCTCATTGGCGAGGGAGAGGTCTTCTTCGGCGGGGCGCGCCGGCCGGCCGAGGAGGTGCTGGCCGAGAACGGTCTCGCGCCCTTGCAGCCGGCACCGAAGGAAGGACTGTGCCTGATCAACGGCACGCAGGTCATGACGGCGATCGGCCTGCTGGCCTGGGCCGATGCGCAGCTGCTCGCGAAGACCGCCGACGTGGCCGCGGCGATGACGCTCGATGCCACCCGCGGTACGGTCACGGCGATGCGCGAACAGATCCAGGCCGTGCGCCCGCACGCGGGTCAGGCGGTCTCGGCCTCGAACGTGCGGATGCTGCTCACCGACGATGGGATCGCCCGCAGCCACCAGAACTGTCCGCGCGTGCAGGATGCCTACTCGATCCGCTGCACGCCGCAAGTGCACGGCGCGATCCGAGGAGCGTTCGACCACGTGCTGAGCGTGCTCGTGACCGAAGCCAACTCGAGCACGGACAATCCACTCGTCTTCTGTGAGACCAACGAGATCCTCAGTGGCGGCAACTTCCACGGCGAACCCGTGGCGCTGGCCCTGGATTACTTCGCCATCGCGCTTGCCGAGCTGGCCGGCATCAGCGAACGTCGCATCGAGAAGCTGATCAACCCGCATACCAGCGAGCTGCCTGCCTTCCTCACGCGGGATGGGGGACTCAATTCCGGCTACATGATCCCGCACGTAGTGGCGGCGGCGCTGGTCAATGAGAACAAGGTGTTGGCGCATCCAGCCAGTGTGGACAGCATTCCCACATCGGCCGGCAAGGAGGATCATGTCAGCATGGGCATGACCTCGGCGCTGAAGCTCCAGCGGATCCTGCGCAACGTCTCACACGTGCTGGCGATCGAGCTGCTTGCTGCGGCCGAAGGGCTGGATCTACTGGCGCCTCTGGAGGGCGGAGTGGGGGTGCGCGCCGCGCACGCGCTGATTCGCCAGCGGCACGAGGCCATGATCACCGACCGAAGCTTATCGGCCGATATCGAAACGCTGGCCTCGGCCCTGTTGAGCGGAGCGTTCCTGGATGCTCTCGAGCCCCAACTCCCCGAGCGACTGCATTAGCACCGCGGCTGCATCGTGACTGCACCGTGGCTGCATCGTGACTGCACCGCGACGGCACCGCGGCTGCACCAGTTCGGCGGCTGCACTACCGCCGCAAGTGGACGAGCACCGCGGGTCGGCGAGCACTGCGGCTGGACTGCCACCGCGGCTACATTTAGCCTGGTTCCGCGCAGACTCGCCGGCGCCATGAGACTGCAGCTCGCTCGCCATGAGACTACAGCTCGCCACTCGAAATGAGACTGCAGCTCGCCACTCGAAATGAGACTACAGCTCGCTACTCGAAATGAGACTGCAGCTCGCTACTCGAATCGAGTCTCGGCCACCTCGATTGCGGTGCGCAGGTCGGTGAGCGCTTCCTCGGCGGTCTGATCGGCCAGCGGCATCTCATCGGCCCCGGCTTCGGACAACTTCTCGATGGCTTCGTGCGCGTGCATGCGCTTCTCGTCGAGTTCGTAGAGCTGTGACTGCATCCCGATCTTGAGTTCGGGGTGGGCATCTTTCGCCCTGTCCTTGAACGCCGTCAGGCGCTGGTCGAGTTCCTGAAGCTCAGCGGCCAGTTCGTTCAGGCTGGCCCCGGATTCTCTGGTCATACGGATCACTCCTTCCTCCTGCAAACGGCCATGTATCAACGTAGATCGTGCTCCGGTGCGGAGCCATCGGGCAATCCCCGATGCGCGGGGTCGGGCGTGTTCCGGATAGTGCGAGGCTCGTGTGGCGGGCATGCGACCCGCCGCCTCTGTCCCGGTTCGCGTCCGCGCCTCTTTCCGGACCGGCCACCGGGTTTGCGCCCGCCCCGCGTCCGCGCCTTCTCTCGGGCCGGCCACCGGGTTCGTACCTGTGCCCCTTTTCCGGGCCCGCCACGTTGGCGCGCGCCGGACCTGGCTGACCGGCTGTCAGCCAGCAGCCGGACCCGCCAGGCCAACCGGGCCCGCCAGGCCAGCCGGCGCCCGGTGCATATGCGCGGGGGCTCATCCCCTTTCGCATGCGGGCTCCACTGCGGAAAGCATGGTCGAGCAGCCATCGCTGTGATCTTGCGATGTGATCCTGCGCTGTGATCACCTTCTGCGGCGCCTCTAATGCGCCGGGTATCGGCGGGGGAATTGTTATCTCATATTGTTATCTCATAGCGGCGCTCGCCTGGA
>CAZZIF010000440.1:0-3232 GCA_964654025.1 uncultured bacterium | reverse complement strand
TGTCATTGAGCTTGGTGAGACCCGGCTCGGGCTTTTGCCCCGGGGCAAAAACCTCAGGCGGCGCTCCAGCGCTTGTCATTGAGCTTGGTGAGACCCGGCTCGGGCTTTTGCCCCGGGGCAAAAACCTCAGGCGGCGCTCCAGCGCTTGTCATTGAGCTTGGTGAGACCCGGCTCGGGCTTTTGCCCCGGGGCAAAAACCTCCGGTGGCGCTCCGGCGGTAGGTCGCTCCCCAAAAATAGCGGGGAGCAGACATAGCCGCTCCCCATCTATTTAGGCGGATGACTCCAGGGAGGGACCCGTATGGCGCCGGACTCGTTCGCAATCGCAGGATGCTTTTCGGCTGGGTCCTCCGAGATGACACTTTGGGAGTGCGGAAGGCTAGTAGGGTGGTATTGCCCACCCTCGAGGGTCATCAGCCAAACCGGCCACTCCCGAACCAGGCTGCGAGCTCCCTGGTTCATCCGACGTATGTCACGCTAGCACCGACCTGAGATCCTGTCCAGCGAATTGGGAACCCAAATGTTTATCTCGTGAAAGCCAAACTGTTTACACCCGAAGGGCATAGCAGCGTAAACACTTCAACTTCAACCCAATCCGACACTTGCCCGGGAGCTGCAGTGCCGGGCCTCTAGCGAACCTCCCTCAAGCGCTCCCCCTCCAGCGAACCTCCCTCTAGCGCCCCCCTCTAGCGAGCCCCCAGATCGTTGATCTCCGGCGGCAGCGCCTTCATGGGCGGTGTGAGCAGGCTGACCAGCCATGTCGCCAGCATGGAGATGATGAAGGCCGGAACAAGTTCGTAGAGGCTCAAGCCGGTGGCGGCCTCCACGGCCGCGCCCCAGCTGAGTTTCCAGAATACCGTGATGACCAGCCCGGACACCATGCCTGCCACCGCTCCCCACAGGTTCACCCGCCGCCAGAAGAGTCCCAGCAAGATCGGAGGGCCGAACGCTGCGCCCAGACCGGACCAGGCGAACAGCACGAACCAGAAGACGACCCGCACCTCGCCCAGCGCGAGAGCCAAGGCCAGCAGACCCACGCCCAGCACACATGCCCGCGAGATCCACGCCATCGCGCGTTCCAGGGCCTGCGCCGAGATCCGGCGGTGAATACCGAGCGAACGGTCGAGAAAGTCGCGCGCCACCGCGGAGGAGACCACCAGGAGCTGACTGTCGGCCGTCGACATCATGGCGCTCACGATCGCCGCCAGGAGAATACCACCCAGCACCGGCGGCAGGTGCGTCGTGGCCAGGCTCGGGTAGGCCTGTTCCGGATCCACCAAGCCGGGCACCGCGATCCGAGCCGCGAGACCCAGGATCACGGCCCCGTAGAGCGCCAAACAGCCCCACACGATGGCAATGATCCGCGCGCGCCGAAGCGTTCGGCCCGATCGGGCCGCCATGTAGCGGGTGAGCACATGGGGCTGTCCGGGGTAGCCGAAGCCGATGCCCAAGAGCCCGATGACCCAGCCCAACATGGCCATGCCCGTGGCGCCTCCCAGGGGATCGAGCAGATCGGCTCCGCCGATCATCTCCACTCGCTTCTCGAACGCCCAGGCATCCTCACCGGCGCGGATCACGTCCCCGGGCGACAGCACCTGCTCGCCGGCAAACGGCTCGTCGTTGAGATAGACCGGCAGAGCCGTGGGCGGGGCCTCGGCGGACGGAACCTCGGCGGACGGGGCCTCGACGGACGGGACCTCGACGGACGGGGCCTCGGCGGACGGGGCCTCGACGGGCGGAACCTCGGCGGGCGGAACCTCGGCGGGCGGGACGTCGGCGGGCGGCACACTGCGGGACGAGGCATCGGTGGGCGCAACGTCGGTGGGCGCGACACCGGTGGGCTTCGGCGCGGACCTGAGCACGAAGTCGTGACGCGTCTCGCCGGCTTCGTTGACCGCACTGCGCCGAACGGCCTCGACTTCCCGCGTAATCCGAAGCGGTTCGGCCTCGAGTCCAATCTGCTCGGCCACCGCGCCCTGGGTCACCATCATCACCGCCTCGGTGCGCGCGGGCGCTTCCTCCAGCGCATCCCACAGGGCCCGCGGCCCGCCCACGGACGCGACGGTCACGATCGGCAGGATGATTAGGCCGAAGACCATCAGAAGTCCTTGGGCCAGATCGGTCCAGGAAACCGCCCGAAATCCGCCCACCAGTGTGTAGACGATCGTGATCAGTCCGCCGATCAGCACCCCGTGCGCGTAGGTGATGCCGTAGGACTCTCCAAACGCCATCTGGAAGGCCTTGCCGGCCGCCGTGAACTGCGCCGAGACGTAGAACATCATGCAGAAGAGAATCGTCAGAATCCCCAAACCGCGCAGGAGGTTCCAGCGGTCACCGTAGCGCGACGCCAGGTAACCCGGAATCGTGATCGCGCCCAGCGCCTGGGTCTGCGCGCGGAGGCGAGGAGCCACCAGATACCAGTTGCACGCGTAGCCCAAGAGCACGCCGGGCACGGTCCAGACCGATTGCGCGCCCCACTGGTAGCCCATTCCGACCAGGCCGATCACGAGCCACCCGCTTTCGCTGCTCGCGACGCTGCTGATCGCGGTCACCCACGCCCCCAGACCCCGGTCGGCGAGGAAGAACCCTTCCATCGTCCGTCCATAGCGGGAGGCAATGGCCCCGACGACCATGACGAAGAGCAGATACAGAACGAATACGATCGCAATCAAGGTCATGGCGTTCCCTCTCTCTCCTAGCTGCCGCCGTTCAGATCGCTCCGGGCATACCGCCAGAAGGCGAACAGCAAGAGCCCGGCGGGAAACAGAATGAAGGTGATCCAGAGGCGGACCGCCAGCGGAGTGAAGACCGCGCCCGCCACCATGATTGCGGGGATCACGAGGAAGAGAAGCAACAGGTAGCCTAGAAACATGGGATCCTCCCGGCTGGGATCCGGCCTGCCGACGTGTCCGGTGCGCGGCGCATGCCGACGTGTCCGGTGCGCGGCGCCTGCCGACGGGTCCGGTGCGCGGCGCCTGCTGACGGGTCCGGTGCGCGGCGCATGCCGGCATGGGCGCTAAGGATCGCGCAGCTCATCGCGCAGCTCATCGCCCAGCTCGCCGAACCTTCCATCGCCATCACAACGCCCCAGACTACGCCAATCACTCCGCAGGTCAATCGCGGCTGCCTTCCCCGCAGATCGAGCCGGCGGCTGTCTCGCGCGCCGAGGGCGCTCGTTGAGCCAGGTGCGGAGCCGGAGCCAGGTGCGGAGCCGGAGCCAGGTGCGGAGCCGG
>CAZZIF010000439.1:0-3233 GCA_964654025.1 uncultured bacterium | reverse complement strand
TGTTTGCGCTGAGTCGCTCCTCGCCGTTCGCGGCCTCGCCGGCCGAAGCCGCCCCGCCGTTCGCGGCCTCGCCGGCCGAAGTCGCCCCGTCGTTCGCGGCCTCGCCGGCCATAGCTGCCCCGCTCGGGGATTCTTCGACCAGACCATCCTCGGAGGATTCGTGCAGGTCGCCCCGCAGGACGATCTGGGTGAAGGGTACGATCGAAGCCAACGAGAGGCCGTTGAAGGCAGCGCTCAGAGCCATGAAGAGGATCGTGACGGCGAAGAGCACGGCCCGGGGCTTGTGGAAGCGCATCAGGCGCCTCCAGGTGCCGAAGGCCTCCTTGAGGCTTTCGTGTTCGATATCCGCTTTGGGGCGCTTGCTCATCTTCCCCCGCTATCGGCCGTGACCGTTGACTGACTCTGGCGATCGGCATCCTCGCACATCTCAGACAGCGATGCCATGCCCTCGCGCAGCGCCGCGGCGACGAAGGCTGCCTCCGTAGACAGATCCAGATCCGACGGCGCCGGTCGCATCCGGGGGCGGGGTCGGCACAGTTCGTCCGCGGGCTGTGGCGCACCAGCCACGTAGGTCCGGCTACGCTTGCCCAGGACGAGGCACAGATGGTCCGGGCCAAGCGGCGCATAGCGCAGGGGATGGGAACTGATGAAGAGACTCACGGTGCGCAAGCCCAACGCGGCGGCCACGTGGAGCGGACCGGCGTCGCAGCCCAGGTACAAGCGGGCGCACGAGAGGGCGGCTCGAAGCTCGTCGAAACGGGCGAAGACGGCATGGGGGACAGATGGGTGCGCGTGGGCCAGCGTCTCGAGGAGGCTCTTCTCGCCCGGCCCCCCGATCAAACCCACCCGGCCTCGCTCCTCGGCTGTCAGCGCATCGAGCAGTTGCGCGAATGCCTTCGCCGGCCAACCTTTTTGGCCCCGGCCGCCCACGTGAATGAGAACGTCGCGAGCAAACGGTTCGGCGGAGGGGGCCAAACGGGGCTCGGCGGGGGAATCCGGCCGTGGCGTCGCGGCCGGTGAGGTCGCGCGGGGGCGGAGCGGCCGCCGGTCGGTGGGCAGGCGCTCGGCCCGCCGGTCGGTGGGCAGGCACAGGGGCCGCGGGCCGGGCGCGAGGCCGAACGCTTCGAGCAAGGTGAGGGGCGCCAGCGAGAAGTGGCATGGATCCGGAGGGGGGGCAACCGGCGTGGTCAGCACCACGCGAGAGCGCGGGTGGTCGAAGCCCACCCGGAGACTGCCCGCAGAGACCGCGGTCAGCAGACAGTTGTAGAAGGAGTGCGTATTCGGGTTGCTGAGCTCGAAGACCACGTCCCACCGGCGTGATCCGCGGACGCGCCGCAGGAATCGGCCGTAGGCCCACGGATGGCGGATCAGCCAGCGTTTGCGCTCGACGATGAGCTCATCGATCCAGGGCACATCGCCGAGCACATCGGCGAACCGATCCCCGACCAGCATGGTGATGCGCGCCTCGCCCGCCGCGTCGCGAAGGGCCTGGAGAAAAGGGGTCAACAAGACCAGGTTGCCGAGCCGGCTGTCCTGACGGATCAGCAAGATGCGCTCGGCGCGTTGCAGATCAATGGGCGCGGCCTCGACTCGCGGCGAACGCCGGCCCAGCAAGAGACGGGCGGCCAGCGGCAGACCGGCCCCCTTGACCCAGCGCTCGAATCGCTTCCCGGAGCGGCGCCGCCCTACCGATCGTGCTTCGGGCTCGGCGGCACCGTGGCGACTCGCTCGCGGGGCCCCCACCGAGAGCAGCATGGCGGCGGGTTCCTCGTCGGTGAAATAGCACTGCGCCAGGCCGGCCGTCAGAAACCCGGCGACCAGGCCCACGCCCAGCGCCAGACGGGCCCGGGCGAAGGTCTCGAGCAGCGACGGGCGCTTCGTTTGTGTCGCCGAGGGAGCATCCTGGGTAGCCCGGCCGAGAACGCCTTTCAAGATCGCGATCCATAGCCCCGTCCACGCGATCAAACCGGCGATTCCTGAGTGAACCATCACGTTGAGGGCATCGTTGTGCGGATGGCCCACGGCCATGTATTCGCCAGGCAAGCGGTAGGTGTCGAAGAGTGTCTTGAACGCTCCCAGGCCGGCCCCGAAGATCGGGTGATCGGCGAAGATGGCCAGGGCGGTGCCCCACAGCCGGATGCGGGGCATCTGCGAGAAATGCTGGGCTTCGAGGATGCGATCGAGCAGGCCCGGACTGGCCAGGACGACGATCGCCAGCAGCGTGAGCCCCCCCAGTCCCGAGGCGAGCCAACGCCACCGGCTCCCGGCGCCGGCCCGGCGGTGGACCCACAGGAGGGTCGCGCAACCGGCGGTCGCGCCTCCGACGCCGCCGAGCAGAGCGGAGCGGGCGTAGCTGGTGGTCAGGCCGGCCGCCGCAAGGAGGACGACGAGGGTCAGCCACGCCCTCTGCCGGCCGCGAGATGCCATCCAGAGGAAGAGAGCCGTCAGGAAGCCGACCAGCATGACGCCACCGTAGGTGAGGTGCCCCCGGTACCCTCCGATGGCGTGAAAGCGTCCCGCCCCGTCGGCTTCGAGCACCTGACCGCGCAGGGGATCGGTTCCGGTGAGGTGTTGCCAGAGCCCAAGGCCTCCAGCCAGGGCGACGGCGAGCAGGAGCGTGGCGAGACCTCGCCGCTGTGCCGACCGCGACTGAAGAACGACCAGGAAGATGGGCAGAAACACCACGGGCCAGTCGCCGCGGAAGCAAATCACCGAACGTAGCGGGTGGACCGAGTAGATGATCGAGGCTATCTGCACGAGGAAGTAGGTGGCCAGGGCGACGCCCAGCAGGCGGTTGCCGGACAGTGCCTGGCGCGCGACCGCGGGGGCTGCCATTCCCGTCAGCAGGGCGCCGAAAATGCCGACCTGCGCGATGAAGATCGAGAACGGCCCGCCCAAGGCGTAGACGACGACAAAGACCGCCGCGATGCGGGTCCAGCCCGTACCGGGTGACGACGGCTCTGGCGCGGCGGGTTGCATTGACACTCTATAACCCCTCTGATACCGTCCCGCTGATCAAGCGGCTGATTGGGCAACACCCTGAATTGCTTATCGTTGCCGCGTGATCTTAGGGAGCCGGGCCGGCGGGGGGCAACCCCTAAGGTTGGAGACCGAACCTGAGATTGGGGCCCGAACGGGCTAGCGGATGCCGCGCGCCGGGTACGCCCGGTGAAGGAGCGATCATGATTTCGAAGGAACTGCTCGATATTCTGGTGTGTCCAGTATGCAAGGGG
>CAZZIF010000438.1:0-3235 GCA_964654025.1 uncultured bacterium | reverse complement strand
AAATCCAGGGTTTGCGCCCAAGCAGAAGGCCGTGTCCCCACGCGGGGAACACGGCCTTGTGTAGGAGGCGACCCGGCGGAGAGGGCGAAGCCCGCCCGGGCCGCGGCCTCTAGCGCGCAACCAGGATACGTCTCGTCTGCGTTTCTCCGCCAAACTCAATGCGGGCAAAGTACACGCCCGAACTCAGGGTCGAACGCCCGGAGCCGCCGGCGATGCCGGTGCCGCCCGTACCGCCCGAGCCGCCTGCACCGCCGAGGCCGCCAGCGCCGCCTGCGCCGCCCGCGGCGGCCCAGCTTCCGGCAGCCGCGCTCCAGGTCACCGTGTGGGTGCCGGCGGTCTGGAGGCCATCGACCAGCAGTGCCTGTTGGCGGCCCTGCACGTCGAAGATCCGCAGCCGCACGTGGCCCTCGGTGGGCAGTGTGTAGCGCAGTTGCACCGGACCCACCGCCGGGTTCGGCCGGCTGGCATGCAGTTGAAGCACGGGCCGGCCGTTCAGGCCGCCCTGGTCATCGCCCACACCCGAGCCGGTCACGACCGGCACGCCCCAGATCTCGACGTCGTCGAGGTTCCACCCGCAGTAGGTCCAGCCGCCGTCGGTGGTGCCCATGGTCCAGCGCACGTAGACGGTGGGCTCGCCGCCGGCCACCGCGGAGATGTCGAAGTCCTGGGCCACCCAGGCATCGTCGGCGATCTCGACCTCGTTGGTCCAGACCGTCTGCCAGGTTTCCCCGTCACACGAGACACGGACGTAGGCGTGGTCGTAGGCGGGTTGCTCGACACCGAGCCAGCGCCAGAACCTGAGATGCACGTTGTGCAGCTCGCTGCAGTCGATCGCCGTGGTGGTAAGATGACGTTCGGACAAGTCGTTCGGGTAGTCGCCGCCCAGGTTGTAGCCGTAGATGGTCTCGCCCGTATGCGCGTAGCCCGGGTCGGGCTCGCCGTGCTGGCCGCCGCCCGCGGTGGCCGCGCCCCATTCCCACTCATCTTCGGTCGTCCAGCCTGGATCGGTGTCCAGGTTCCAGGCATACGCCTGCTCGGGATCTCCGATCGAGATCACCGCCGCGCGCTGGGCGTCGCCGATGTGGTTGGTGAGGTTCGTGAAGTCGAGCATCGCGACGTGGCTGCCGGCCTCCAGATCCTCGGCCGCCGCGGTGAGCTGCACCGTGACGGTGACCTCTTCACCGGGATCGAGCAGGCCGCTGGCCGGACCCACGATCTCCACCCAGTTGGGGTTGCCCTGCAGCGTGACCTCGTAGTCGATCGTCTCGGCGCCGTAGTAGACGAGGGTGTAGTCGGCGCTCTGTGGGGAGAAGGGACCGCCTACCGGGCCGGTTGATTGCAGGTCCTCCTCGGGGTTGACTCGCAGACCGTAGTCCACCGTCAGTCCCTTCATGCAGAAGTTGGCCGTGCCGGTCCAGGGCGGATCGTCGTAGGTCTGCAGGTCGTGCCAGCTACCGTTCTCCCAGTAGTAGCTCTCGCCCCAATCGGCCGAGGACTCGACGATCGTGCGATAGTGCGCGCCCAGCAGCACCGGGACGTCGGAGGTGCGGTCGTAGGGATGGCCGCCCGAGCCGAGCTCGAGCTGGATGTAGAAGTCGTCGCCTTCCTCGAGCGTCACGGGCGCCGTGAAGTCGACCGTATGGAAACCGGTGAACTCCATCACGCCGCTCTGCGTCGTGAGCGGATCGAGCAGGACGCCGCCTTCGAAGCGATCGTAGACGGTGATCGTGTAGGCGCAGTTGTCGGCGGCCGTGAAGAAGTTGACAGCCGCGAGGAGCTCGGGGCGCTGTGCGGTGAAGGCATTGAAGGCGAGACTGGTGTTGGTCTTCGTATCCCGCCACCCGTGGTAGTCATGGTAGTAGACATTGTCGTAGGTGAAGAACTCGACTTCCTGGAACGAGATCGCCCCCATCTCCGGGTTCTGGCAGCAATGCTTGTCGTAGTAGGAGATCCAGAAGTAGCCGCCCTCACCCCAGTCGGCGCCCCAGCTGTTCTTCACCAGCCAGGCGCCCGGTTGCGGCGCCTGGGTCACCTTGGTGTCGTCCCAGCCGATGATGGCCACCGCGTGATTGGGGTCGGTGGGATTCGAGGGCGGCTGGTAGTGGATGTAGTTCGAGATGAACGAGTTGTCGTAGCACATGCAGGTGCCCAGGACGCCCTCTTCCATGATCTTGGTCTTGATGAGGTCGATGTTCTCGAGGTTCGGCCCGGCCACGTACCACTCGATCTCCCGCGGATAGTAGTAGTGGTAGCTGGGCAGGTAGCGTTCAGGCGGATTGTCGTAGGACTGGCCGTCGATATCGCGCACGGCGCCCTCCGCGCGCGCCAGGTAGGCCGAGGTCACGCGGTAGTCCCCGCCCATGTGGACCTCGAGCCCCCCGCCGGTGGGCGGGTCGGTGTCCTCATTGAAGAACTGGTTGAAACCGTTCCACCAGTCCAGGTGGTACTCGGCGAGATTCGGTTCGCCGGACTCACCCGCGGCCGTCCAGGCGCCGGTCATCAAGAGGTTGCCCTCCATCGCGGCCATGGCGCCGTGGGTCCAGCAGGTGCCGCCCTGCTGCGACTTGACCGAGGTCACGAAGCTCTCCCCGCCGACGTTGCGCAAGTCGAACGTGGTCGGGATGTCGGCCGCGGCTGGGCTGAACGCTCCCGTCGTTGCGATCGCGAGTGTGGCGATCCCGATTGTAGCGATGGTCGAGAGAATGGATCCGCGGTGCAAACGACGAAGAGCGTGATTGTGCCTCTGGCACGACAGATTCATGCGTAGCATCCTGGCCTCCCTTGCGAGTTTCAGCCACCGCCGCGAGTTCGGTGTCTGTGGGAGAAGTCCCGACATCGCGGCGTGCCCCATTCCAGCATTGGCCTGGCTGTGATCTCCCTTGCGGGAGCGTTCCTTATCGTATCAACACCACCGGGCGTTGGAGGACGTGTCCCTCCGACCGCAGCCGGCAGTAATACAATCCGCTTCCGGCCGGGTGGCGATCCTCGTCCAGCCCATCCCAGCCGATGATGTGTTCACCCGCCGGCAGCTCGCCCTTGATGAGCGTGCGAACCAACCGGCCGGTGGCGTCGAAGACCTCGAGCGCGACCGTTTCCGATTGCGGCAAGGCGAAGGTCAAGCGTGCTGGACCGGTCATCGGGTTCGGGCGCGCCGGTGAGAGGAAGAGTTGCCGTGCGAGAGGCTCCTCGTCGCCGGCCCCGGAGAAGTCGGGCACGATACCCAGGATCTCGATGT
>CAZZIF010000437.1:0-3236 GCA_964654025.1 uncultured bacterium | reverse complement strand
CAGGACAAGTCCAGGGCCGACAGGCCCATGCCGCACAGACACAGGCCGCACAGACACCGACCCAGGCCGCACAAACCCAGGCCGCACAGCCCCGGGCGGGGCAGACCCGGGCCGATCAAGCATTGGCGAAGCAAGCCGGCCTCGCGGGCAGCACCGAGATCGCCCAACCAATCCTGGAGGCAATGACCGCGCGATTGGACGTGTTGATCGAACTGGGTCTCGGATACCTGGAGCTGCGCCGGGGGGCGGCATCCCTCTCGGCCGGCGAGGCGCAGCGCATCCGCTTGGCCACGCAGGTGGGCACCGCGCTGCGCGGCATCCTCTACGTGCTCGATGAGCCCTCGGTGGGGCTGCACCCGCGGGACACCCGCCGTCTTCTTCGCACCCTCACCCGCCTGCGCGACAACGGCAACAGCGTACTCGTGGTCGAGCACGATGAGGCAACGATCCGCGCCGCCGACTGGCTGATCGACATCGGTCCCGGCGCGGGCGAGAGTGGGGGCGAGATCCTGTACAATGGACCCGCGCAGGCCCACAGCCGGACCTTCGCCTACCTCGAGGGCGGCCGCCGGATCGCGCTGCCGGAGCGACGGCGGCCGGGCGCCGGCGAACTCGTCGTGGAAGGCGCCCGGGCCCACAACCTGCGGAATCTCACCGTCCCCTTCAAGCTTGGCGCCTTCAACGTCGTCACCGGTGTCTCGGGGGCCGGGAAGTCGACGCTCGTCGACCTCGTCCTGGGGCGCGCGATGCGCCGCCGGCTGCACCGGGCTACGGCCGAGCCTGGCGCCCACGATCACATCCGGGGCGCCGAGGCCATCCAGAAGACCATCGAAGTCGATCAGCGGCCCATTGGCCGCACCCCCCGCAGCAATCCGGCCACCTACACCAAGGTCTTCGATCCCATCCGCTCCCTGTTCGCGGCGCTGCCCGCGGCTCGCGCGGGTGGATGGGGCAAGGGCGCCTTCTCCTTGAACGTCAAGGGCGGTCGCTGCGAAGCGTGTCAGGGCGCGGGTGTTCAGACGATCGGGATGCACTTCATGGGCGAGGTGGCCGTGGTGTGCGAGTCCTGTGGGGGCCGGCGGTTCGATGACCCGATCCTGACGGTCACCTATCGGGGCAAGAACATTCGCGACGTGCTCGAGCTGTCGGTGGACCAGGCGGCCGCCTTCTTCGCGGATCAACCCGCGATCGCCCGCCTGCTCGGCGCGCTGCAGGCGGTGGGCCTGGGCTACATCCGTCTGGGCCAGCCGGCCACGACCTTCTCGGGCGGCGAAGCGCAGCGGATCAAGCTCGCCGCCGAGCTGGGTCGGCCAATGGCCGGCCACACGCTCTACATCCTGGACGAGCCCACCACCGGCCTGCACGTGGCCGACATCGAGGTCTTGTTGCGGGCCCTCACCGGCCTGGTCGACCGCGGCCATACGATCGTGGCGGTGGAACACGACCTGGAGTTCGTCAAGATGGCCGACTGGGTGGTGGATCTGGGGCCCGAGGGCGGAGCGCGCGGCGGCCGGCTCGTGGCCGCGGGCACGCCCGAGACCGTCGCGGCCGCGCAAGGGTCGCACACCGGCCGAGCGCTTCGACAGGCGTTGGGGAAACCGGGCGGGTCCGGCGCGCCTGCCACCGCAGATCGCGCCGATGCGCCGGGGGAAGAACCGCTGCGGGAGCCGGACGCCTCGCCCATCATCCTCCGTCAAGTGGCCACCCACAATCTGCGCGCCATCGATGTGGCGATTCCGGCCGGACGTCTGACCGTCGTCACCGGCGTCTCGGGCAGCGGCAAGTCCTCGCTGGCGTTCGATACACTCTTCGCCGAGGGACAACGCAGATTCCAGGAAAGCCTCTCGCCCCACGCCCGCCGGTACCTCGGACGGCGCACCCGCGCCGAGCTGGGGAGCGCCGAAGGCCTGACGCCCACGATCGCCTTGGGACAAGCGGGCGGGGGGCGTAACCCGCGAGCGACGGTGGGGACAGCCAGCGAGATCTACGACTACTACCGCGTCCTTTTCTCACGCGTGGGGGAAGCGCGCTGTCCCGACTGCGGCGCGCGGCTTGAGTCGGGCCGCTGCCCGTCATGTGGCTTCCGAGGCACGCACCCCCTCACCGCCACGCTCTTCTCCTTCAACCGGCACCTGGGTGCCTGTCCGCGCTGCCGCGGCCTGGGCACGATCATGATGCCCGATCCGCAGGCGCTGGTCACGGACCCCGAACGACCGATCACCGGCGGCGCCATGGACGGGCACAAGACGGGCCGTTTCTACGGCGATCCGGCCGGCCAGCACGTGGCCATCCTGACCGCAGTCGGCCAGGCCCACGGCATCGACTTCGGCCGACCCTGGCGGTCGCTGTCGCCGGAGGCGCGGCGGATCGCGATGCACGGCACCACAGATCAGCGCTATCAGGTGACCTGGGCATACAAGCGGGGCCGGCGAGAGGGCACGCACAGCTTCGAGTCCACGTGGGAGGGCTTTGCCGGTTACGTCGACGAGGAGTACCGGCGCAAGCACGCGGACCATCGCGGCGAGGCCATGCGCCCTCTGATGCGCGAAGATCTGTGCCCGGCGTGCAACGGAGCGCGCCTGTCGCCCGAGGTGCGAGCGGTCCGGTTCGCCGGAACCGATATCGTCTCGTTGACGCGCCTCAGTGTGGACGCGTCACGGATCTGGTGGCAGACATTGCAAAAGGATCCCGTCTCACTCCAGGTAACGCCCCGCCAGCAGGCGCTGGCCGCTGACCTCGCGCGCGAGGTGGCCCGCCGGCTCGACGCCCTTGAATCCGCCGGACTGGGCTACCTGACACTCGACCGCGCCACCACCACGCTCTCGGGCGGAGAGACCCAGCGCCTCCGCCTGGCCACACACCTGGGGTCGGAGCTGACCGGCATCACCTACGTGCTCGACGAACCCACCACCGGTCTTCACCCGCGTGACACCGGGCGGCTTCTGGGCGTGCTACGCCGCCTGTGCGAGACCGGCAATACGGTCGTCGTCGTCGAGCACGACGAAGAGGTCATCCGCGCCGCCGACCATGTGCTCGACCTGGGTCCCGGCGCCGGCCGGGACGGCGGCCGTTTGGTCTTCAGCGGACCGCCGGCGGCGTTGCTGGATTCGCCGCAGTCGCGCACCGGGCTCCATCTGCGCTCCGCTGCGCGCGGGCGCGCCGAACGCCGGCGCCGCGCACTCCAGCCCGGACTCATGATCGAAGGCGCCCACGCCAACAATCTGCGTGAGCTGGAC
>CAZZIF010000436.1:0-3238 GCA_964654025.1 uncultured bacterium | reverse complement strand
GATCGGCTCCCTGTCATTCTCAGACCATTTCCACTCCACCTGCAGCTGCCGCCGAACCCGCCCTGCCTCATAGCCAGGGTTTTTCGGAACTACGGTCACCTATCTGAAGAGTTCCTTGATCGATCCCCATGTAGGGCTTTCTGCTCGGACCGGATCGCCATGGTAGAAGCCTAGACCCATGGCAAAGGTGGTGCCCCAAACGTACGATGGATCGATCCAGCCCGTGCCGTAGCCCGAGCCGGGGCTAACGCATGTCCAGGGATGCCCAGCAAGACCAGTCTCGTCGGCGGCACAAAACCAGCCGCAAAGCGCACCCGGCCAGTTGCCCCAGTATCCAATAGTGAACTCATCGCCAGTGACAGTGTAATCAGGAATATCGGCATTATGCTGGCTCACATCCGGCCAGTATGCCGGGGTGCCGGGATCGAAGCCGACCATGACAGTGAGGACCCCACCCGGTTCTTCGCTGACGCCCCCCTCCCAGATATAGCAGTCGCAGGTCTGGCCAGCATAGAGGGTGATATCTGTGAGCCAGAGAGCGATGCACTCAACAACCGTGTCGCCATCCAATAGGTAGCCTTCCCCGAAGGCGCCGTAGTACGGAGGCTCGACGCCGCCATATTGCCAGGTAAAAGCACCTTCGAAGGTCATGTCATGGTTGTATACGAGGGTCCCCTTGCAGTCATCCGGGCCACTCGATTTCACATCACCAGGCTCCGATGTTGGCCCCAGAATCCGGAAATCGGACGCGCTGGCAGTAATCACCACGGCGAATAGAGACGATACTATGACGAGTTTTCTCACTGCTTTCTCCCTTCATTGCAGATATCGTTTGGGCTAGACGAAAGCAGGACAGCCAACCCACGCACGCGAAACGCCCCGCTTGCAAGCTTGCATGACCGTTGCTCGGTCTCATGGCTGCAGAAGGCAAGCTCTGCACTGCCCAGAGAAGTTTCTTTCGAAGATGCAGTCCGTGATCGGGAAGCTCCTGTGATCGGTACGCAGAGCACCTCCTTGTAGATATGCAGTATTGCCCCTAAATGCATTCCTACTGAATTCCGAAAACGCCGCCCCCTGACCATTCCAGGTGTAGATTGCGCCACCAAGGGTTGCGGAATTCCCCGTGAAGGTACAATCAGATATGCTCCCCGCATATCCTGACGGCGTCGCGATGGCGCCCCCGCAAGCCGTCCGCTCTGTAGGCGCAGTTGGCGCGTCCGCGATGTAGTTGCTGTCAAAGACGCATTCGTGGATCGTTGTGTGCTCACTTGTTGAGAAGCAACATAGAGCACCACCCCAAGTGTGGTAATCCTCATCCTCCCAAGTGGCGTAGTTCAGCAGAAACTCAGATCCGGAGATCTCCCAGGTTCCAGTACCAGTGCCTATGCAGATGGCCCCACCGCCAAATGGCCCGGCACCCGTGCCCGTGGTGTTGGCCTGCCCTGCGTGATTCTCCACGAACTGGCAGTCCTTCACACTGCCATTCCATGGCCTTCCGCCCGCGATGAAAATCGCTCCGCCACCTCCATTCACGCCAGTGTAGTTTCCCTCGAACACGCATGCCTCAACGGCGAAGTCGGTTTCGCGATTGACGAAGATGCTCCCGCCACTGCTCTCCGACGAACTCGGATGACCGTCCATGAACGTGAAGCCGCTGTCTGATGCTCCTATCTTCACGCCCTGCACCAATGTGTCTACGAGGATGTGACGATAGGCTGCGCCCCCGGCATTGATGGTGCAGGCCTCGGCCCCGTTCAGGCTGATGAGCAGAATCGAGTCATTGGTCGCCGTCCAATGCCAGTTCTGCAGTGTATAGAGCCCGTCTCGGACGATGATCGTGTCGCCTGGGTTTGCGACCGTGAACCCAGCCTGAATCGTGGGTGGCTCGTTGAAACCGCCGACGTACACCTCCGCGGATCCAGCCACCCAGATCAGGGCGAGGCTCGGGACCAACAGAATGCAAGAGCAGAGTACTCTGCCCAGTGCCATTGCTGAGCGGTTGCTCACTGGAACTTCTCCTTCGCGACTAGGGATGATCACTCCTGGTCGCCATCGCTGATGACAAGTGTATCGCATCGAGCCGCATCAATGCCGCAGACTTTCGCTGCACTTGGTTGACTGTGCCTACCGAAAACTCGAATGCCGGTCTAGCGTTCAACTTAGCGATCAGTGTCTGACTGTCCAGATCTCCCTGCGAGAACGGTCTTGCTGCCAACCTCGAGGTCGTGCGGACCGACGGGGACTACCGCTTCGCCCGCGAGAACGTGGATCTTCCCGAACTCAACGCGATGCACGATGTGCTGACCACCGTCGCGGCGGCTCCCAACGGCGTGGCCTGGCTCGGCAGCACCGAGGGGCTCTTCCGCCTCGATGCCACGACCGGCACCCACCAGTGGTGGCACGCGAGCAACTCGGAGCTGCCCGCGGACCAGGTGACGCCGCTGGTCGTGTCGCCGGACGGGCTCGTCTGGTGCACCAACTTCAACAGCCACAACATGGAAGAGGCTCTGATCTGGTTCGACGGCGAGCAGTTCGGCACGATCACCCGCGACCAGGACCTGCCGCACGCGCAGATCTGCGATGCCGAGGTGCGCGAGATCCCCGGCGCCTACGAGATCTGGCTGGCCTGTGAGAGCCGGGGGATCGCGGTGCTCACCGTGCCGTTCAATGTCCCCTCGGATGCGGCGCCCGGGTTGGTGTCGGACGACGCCCTGCGGCTGTCGCCGGCCTACCCGAATCCGTTTCACGGCTTCACGCGGGTGGCCTACAACCTGGACACGGCCGGCTACGCGCGCCTGACCGTCTTCGACTCGAACGGCCGCGTGGTTCGGATCCTCGATGAAGGCCTCCGGAACCCCGGCGCGCATGCCGTGGAGTGGGACGGCCGGGACCAGCTCGGCCGTTCGCTTGGAAGCGGCGTATTTTTCTACCGGCTGGAGACACCCCAGGGCTCGGTCCAGCGAAGGATGACCCTGATCCGGTAGCATGGGTCCCGCGGCCTGTCGATTTCGTGCCCGAATGGAGCGTCACGCTCCGGGCACGAAATCGACATTGTGCGTATTTCGTGCCGAAATGTCCTCGTGAGTGTTCTGCCTATAAGATGCAATATAGCAATGGCTTACGCGCTTCAGTGCGGGAGGGGCCATGTTTGTGGGCAGGTCCAGAGAGCTTTCGGATCTTCGCGCCCTGATGCGGAAGAAGACGGCCTCGCTCGTAACATGCCGAGGGCGCCGGCGGA
>CAZZIF010000435.1:0-3243 GCA_964654025.1 uncultured bacterium | reverse complement strand
GCCTCCGCCGTGCGAGACGGGGCTGGCGCCGGGACCTCCTCCGCCGCGTGATCCGGGGCCAGGGCCGCGTCCGCCGCGCGAGACGGAGCCGAGACCTTCTCTGCCGCGCGATCCGGATGCCGGGCCGCGTCCGTTCCGCCGCTCGATTCCCGCGCGAAACGGATCCTTAGGATTCTGGTCTGCTCGACGTAGTCGGGTCCATGCCCTTCGACGGACAGGAAAGCGTAGATCGTATCGGGGATGGCAGCCGATCGATGGCCATAGTGATCCAGGGCCAGCGCTTCGAAGTCCCATTTCTCGTTTTCGTATAGAGCTTGCACGAAGCTACGGTCCAAACCCACCCGTTGCAGGGAAAGCTCCACGCGGCCGGTATCCCCGGCCTGGGTGACCCGGCAGAAGTGAAGCTCGCCGACATCATCGGCCAGGAAGAAACAGGCACGTCCGGCACCATCACGGCCGAGAAAGGCGACGGCCGAGGTGTGGATCGTTCGCTTGCTCTGCTCATAGTCCTTGAGCCAAACAGGCCAGCCGTTACTCGGAGCCAAGTGCCCCGCCTCATAGACACGGGGTGGTCCCGGATCTACCTGGGGCAACGGCTGAGGCGATGGCTGCGGCGACAGCTGGGCCAACGGCTGGGTTGACGGCTGCGGCGACAGCTGGGGCAAGGGCTGGACCGACGGCTGCGACGACGACGCCTGCGACGATGGCTGGGTCAACGGCTGATCGACGGCCTGACCCAGTGCCGGAGACCTGAGTCCCGCAGCTGCCAGCGCGGCGAGCCCAATGACGAGAAAAGCCGCCGCAATCAAGAATTCCGCTGCAATCGGGAAAGCCGCCGCAATCGGGACAATCGGACTTCGTGGCGCCCACCCCGAGTGTCTACTCCGGGGCGCCATAGCTCTCTTTGAGAAGTGTGCTATCACCGGCAGACTGAGGGTGGAGACCCTCCTCGCGCAGATAATCGATCGCGCGCTGTTTCAGATCAATGATCTGATCCGTCAGGTCTCCCAGGGTTCGGCCCGTAGGATCCAGTTCAAGGGCGCGGTCGATGTGCTCGAGGCCACTCTCGATGGTCGGAATGTGGTTGGTTTCCATGAAGCCCAAGCGTGCATGAGCTTGCGCGTTCAATGAATCGGCCTTCACGGCCTTCCGGTAGGCTTCGGTCGCCTCGTCGTTGAGATCTTGTTCGATCAAGAAACTCCCCATCGACAGGTACACGCGGCACGCCACGGCGCTGTTCGGCATGATCTGATCGGTAACCACCGCAGCATCAGACAAGATGCGTCCCCCCATACCGGTGTCGCCCAGCTGCAGGCGGAGAAGCGCCAAATTGAGGAGCGCCCGGGGGTTGCGCGGAAAGCGATCCACGCTCAATTCCATGAGGGCGGCCCCGCGCTCGACGTCCCTGCGTTGCAAGGCCATGAGGCCTTCATACAGCGGCACCTCGGGAGATCGGGGCGCCACCCGCTCAAGATGGCTCATGAGGTCGTTCTGCGAACGCCAGTGCGCATTGACTGCTCGGGCGCGGGCGTAGCTCGCGCCCATCAAGAGCACGAGCACAACCATGACGATCCAGCGCCGAGCGGGAGAAACACTGATGGCCGCTGCCCTCCGGCCCATCACACCCGGCGCATTCGTCTTCGGCGGGCTGGATTCCATGTCGCTCGATCGCGTCCTCGTCATCCAGTGTTGTGCGCCGGCCAACAGGAGGATCAACACGCCCGGCAAGAGCCAGACCACTTGCCGTGTGGTCGCCACGTGGCCATTCGATGACAACAAGGGCAATGCGGCAGCAAGGGCCGTGAATGTCCAGAAACAGCCGAGCGCGACGCGGGGAGCCCGGCGGGCGAAGACCAACACGCCGGCCAACAGAACCCCCATGATCGCGATCCCGCCGGCCACCCTGGCAATGGGCTGGCGCCCTACGCCGAATGTGCGAGGGTTTCCAATCTGGATCGGCGGAGCCCCCTCCGGTCGTGCGATCAGATGGGCATGGTTGGGTAGTACGTGTTGCCCGAAGAGCATCTCGGCATAATACAGTGGTAACGCCAACGCGAGTTCGGTGCGTTCATCGTCCTCGAGAGCGGCCACGTAGTCCGGCGCGGGTTCCATCTTCATCTCGTGCGGCCACCCACGCACCACGCCCGTGCGGAATCCGTACCAGCTCAAGCCCACCGCCAGCACAACCATGAGAAGTGCGATCCACTGCATCCCTCGAAACGAGGGCGCGTGACCGGATCGGTTCTGGCCGGCGGCGGCTCGCGCACGGAGTCGCTTCGCCGCAGCCACTTGCGTGGCGGAGCCTTGCGCCGCGGACCCCTGCGTGGAAGACCCTTGCGCCGCGGACCCCTGCGTGGAAGACCCTTGCGCCGCGGACCCCTGCGCGTCAGACCTGGGCTTGTAGAAGAAGGCCAAGCCCAGTAGCCACACCGGAAGAAGAAGAGCGATCTCGTGCGAGAGCAGCGCCAGGAGAAGGAAGATGCCCAGCAGAACCCAGAGTGGCCCCCGCAGCTCCTTGACGCCTGTCCCCCCGCGATCGCCGGCGGCAAGAAACGTGAAGACGATCAACGCGGAAAAGGAAAACACCGCTGCCAGAAGCTCGCTTCGACCGGCCACGCGCAGGACCGAATCGGTCAAGCCGGCGTGCACCACGAACAGCAATCCCCCGGCAATCGCCAGAATCGGGGCCAATCGCAACCGCCGCAGCAGCCAGGCAAGCAAGAACCCCGCCGCCATCATCAGGATCAGATTCGTGCGCACAACGGGAATGCGATGGCCGGGGGCCGCTTGCCAGTTCCACCGAAGGCTGAGGGTGCTGACAGGCCGCCAGATGGGTCGAAACGTGTCGGCGTAGAAAGGGGCCGTGAGCCAGTCGGCGGAGGCATTGCGAACGGCGGCGTTCTCGGCGAAGACGGCCGTGTCATCAACGACCGGCCGCGAGTCGAGGCGTCCTCCGTAGAGCGTCAGCCCCACGATCAGGATCAGCGCCGGGGCGAGGATCCACCACCCTCGCGCAAGAAGATCACCGCCCGAAATGCCGATCGGTGATGCTGTTCGTTTTCTCGATTGCGACAAGCCGAATACTCTCTTCCAACTGCAAGGAATCCGTCTGGACGACTGTTTGGACAGCTGCCGGCACAGCTCCCTCGACGACTGCCGGGACAGCGGCCGGCACAGCTCCCTCGACGACTGCCGGGACGACTGCCGGGACAGGTGGCCTGATCGACTGCCTGGACGACTGTC
>CAZZIF010000434.1:0-3245 GCA_964654025.1 uncultured bacterium | reverse complement strand
CTCTCGATGTGCACCCGCTCATCCGGCGAGTGGGGATTCTCGATCGTGGGTCCCAGCGAGATCATGTCGATTCCCGGAATCTTCTCACCAATGATGCCGCATTCCAGGCCGGCGTGGATGACCTCGATCCTGGGCTCCTCGCCGTGCACGCGCACCCAGGTTTCCTTGGCCTTACCGAGCATGGGCGACTCGAGATTCGGCTTCCAGCCCGGGTAACCCTCGCCGAAGACCACCTGGGCGCCCACGGCGAGACCGATCGATTCGATCTGCGCCAGTACGCCGTCGATCGCCGAGGCGATCGAGGATCGCGTGGAGGCCAGGACCGTAAGCGCATCCTCTTCCGTGCGCACCCGCGCCAGATTGCTCGATGTCTCCACCTTGCCCGGCATGTCCCTCATCATCGCCAGCACGCCGTTCGGCATACCCAGCACGAGGCGAAGCACAGCGTCGCGGGATGCCGGCGCCAGCACCTGGGCGGGACGGTCCGCCGGGGTCAACTCGGCGGTCAAGCCGGGCTCGGCCGAGGCGAACTCGTCACGGTAGCCTTCGAGCTGCGCAGCCAGAACGGCTTCCAGCTTGGCCTTCTCCTCCGGCTTCGCCACAAAGGCAGCGGTGGCTTCCCGCGGGATGGCGTTGTGCTTGTCGCCCCCGTCGATCGAGACGACCTCGATGGGGGCCTCCGCCCGCATGGCCCGCAGCGTGCGCGCGGCCAGCCGGATCGCGTTCCCGCGGTTGTGGACGATGTCCTGGCCCGAGTGACCGCCACGCAGGCCCTTGACCGTCAACGTCCAGGCATCGGTGCCCGCCGGGGCCCCGGTACGCTCGAGCGGCAATGACAGGTTCGAGTCCCGCCCGCCGGCGCAACCCACATAGAAGTATCCATCCTCCTCCGAATCCAGGTTGAACAGCATGCGGCCGCTCACGAAGCCGGCCTCGAGGCCGCGGGCGCCGTTGAGGCCTGTCTCCTCGTCCACGGTGAGCAAGACCTCCAGGGGACCGTGCACGGCGCCGGGCGAATCCATGAACGCCAAGGCCGTGGCCACGCCGATGCCGTTGTCCGCGCCCAAGGTGGTGCCGTCGGCGTGGATCCAGTCACCGTCACGGACCAGGACGATCGGATCGGTGTCGAAGTCGAACTCGGTGTCGGTGTTCTTCTCGCAGACCATGTCGATGTGGCCTTGAAGGATGATGACCGGCGCCTTCTCATGGCCGGGCGAGGCGGGAATGCGGATCAAGACGTTGCCCACCTCGTCGCGGTGGGTCTCACAGCCGGCCTCCTTGGCCCACGAGATGATGGCCTTCGCCAGCTCCTCTTCCTTCTTCGATGCGTGCGGGATCTGCCGCATACGGTCGAAGTACTGCCACACCGCTTTGGGCTCGAGAGAATCTATCGAATACGACACCGCTACCTCCTTCTTGAATGATGCTCCGCCGTGCTGACGTCGCACGCTGTCGTTACGGCTGCCATCGGAACGGCTGCCATAGGAACGCCTGCCATAGGAACGCCTGCCATCGTAACGCCTGCTTGGCCACGTTCCAAGTGGATGCTAGGCTTTCCGAATGGCTCCAGAGCAACAATCCAACCGACCGGCCGTCTCACCGGCTGTTCCACCGGCCACCCCACCCGGTGTCCCTCCGGCAGCGCCACCGGCCACCGCGCCGGCCACTGCGCCGGCGCGCATCCGCGTCTGGCGCAACGGTGTGCTGCCGGCGATCCTCCTGGCGGCCGCGGTGCTGGTCGCCTACCTGCCAGCCATCGAGGGCGGCTACATCTGGGACGACAACCGGTACGTCACCGAGAATCCGGTGCTCCCGCAGGATGACGGCCTGGTAAGGATCTGGACCGAACTCGGCGCGACGATCCAGTACTACCCGATGGTCTTTACAACCTTCTGGCTCGAGTACCGGTTGTGGGGTCTCGACCCGCTGGGATTCCACCTGACCAACGTCATGCTGCATCTGCTGAGCGCGCTCCTGTTATGGCGGATCCTCCGCCGGCTGGCCGTCCCCGGCGCCTTCCTGGCGGCGGCCTTCTTCGCGCTCCATCCGGTGCACGTGGAATCGGTGGCCTGGATCACCGAACGTAAGAACGTGCTCTCCGGCTTCTTCTACCTGGCCGCGCTCTGGGCCTGGTTGCGCTTCGCCTACCCCGGCAAGGAGCAGCGTCGACGCTGGGGCGCCTACGCGCTCACGCTTCTGTTCTTCGCGCTCGCTCTCCTGAGCAAGACGGTCACGTCCACACTGCCCGCGGTCCTGCTCTTGATCGCCTGGTGGAAGCACGGGCGGATCCGGATGCGCGAGGTCCTGCCCACCCTGCCGATGTTCGTGTTGGGCGCCGGGATGGGGCTCGTCACCGTATACATGGAACGTACCTCGGTCGGCTGTGTCGGTCCCGACTGGGCCTTCTCGACGATCGATCGTATCCTGATCGCGGGGCGGGCGGTCTGGTTCTACTTGGGCAAGCTCGTCGTGCCCTATCCGCTCATCTTCAACTACGAGCGATGGTCGATCGACCCGGGTGCGCTGTGGCAATACGTGTACCCGCTCGCCGTCGTGGCCGTCATCGCGGGGTTGTGGCTGCTGCGCCGTCGCATCGGCCGCGGCCCCCTCGCCGCGTTCCTCTTCTTCTGCGGCACCCTCTTCCCGGCGCTGGGCTTCATCGACACCTATCCGATGCGCTACAGCTTCGTCGCCGATCACTTTCAATACCTGGCCAGCATCGGGCCTCTCGCGCTGCTGGCCGCCGGGTTGATGACGATCTTTCCCCGGCGGGCGGACGGCCAGACGAGGAGGTCCCCCGCCACCCGCCGGCCAGCTGCCGCCACGGTTGCGGTCGGCGGCCTGCTCATGATCATCCTGGGCGCGCTCACGTGGCAACAGGGGCAGATCTATGCCGACCGCGCCACGGTCTGGCGCGACACGCTCGAGAAGAACGAGGACTCCTTCATTGCCCACTGCAATCTGGGGGGCCTACTCCTGGACGCAGGAAACGTCGAGGAGGCCGAAGAGCATCTACGAGAGGCGGTACGTCTCAAACCCAACTTCCACGAAGCCCATGCCAGCCTCGGGAAAGCGTTGGTGGAACAGGGACGCGTGGAGGAAGGCGTGAGGCACTACCGGGAAGCGCTGCGGGTGAAGCCCAACATGGCCTGGGCCCATCAGAGCCTGGGCAGCGCGCTGCTCAAACTCGGGCAGGACGAGGAAGCCATCGCCAGCTTCTCGTACGCTCTCCGCCTGCAACCCGA
>CAZZIF010000433.1:0-3249 GCA_964654025.1 uncultured bacterium | reverse complement strand
GGTCTCGTCCCCCGGGTACTTGACGTCCGTCAGATCGACGCGCGAGTCCGGAGCGCCGTCGACGGCCAGGCGGCTGACATCGATGTTCTCGTAACGGTCGGACGTGAAGAGAATGCGCTGTCCGTCGGGCGACCAAGACGGGTAGGCCTGGTTGTCTTCCAGCGAAGTCACCGCTCGGGGAGTCACCGTCTCGCCGGATGCCTCGATCCAGTAGATTGTATGGGCGTCTCCTCGCTTCATCGTGAAGGCGATCCGGGTGCCGTCAGGCGACCACACCGCATCCAGGGCATCCCCGTCACTCTCCAGGAGCCGGACCAGTGTACCGGAAGCTCCGTTCGCGGCGATCGTGTAGAGCTGCGAGTGGCCGGTGCGTTCGGAGCTGAACAACAACTGGTCCTCCGCTGGCGGGGTCGCGCTGGGCGCGGGCTGCGTCGAGGCCGAATCATCGCAGCCGGTGATCAGACCGACAGCGGCAGAGAAGAACAGGAGACCGGCAAGCCGGTTCATCGAACCGTTGGAGATGATCATGGTGAATGCTACTCCTGACAGTGGGTTCGGAAGCGCATTCTACCGGATCCACAGATGGCTGTACCAGTAGTAACGCACACCACCGGGCAGGCCGCCCGGAACGCCTTCGGGGAAGCCCGGCAGCGTTGCCGGATCAGACCCCCGCTGGGGCGCGGTGATGTTGTAGCGGCTGCGGCCCTCGGGAAGATCGGCGGACGGAACGATCTCGATGACCGCGCCAGCCGGGGTCTCCGTGGGATCCCGCTCACGGTCGGCCGCGCCCGCAGTCGCCTCTGGATCCCCCTCACGGACGATTCGGATGTCGATTCGTCCCTGGCCACTGGCGTAGGCGGCCAGCTCGCGGAGGCGGTAGTCCCCGGCAGCCAGCTCCAAGCGCAACACCGGGCGCTCGAGGTCCTCGGGAAGAACCGGGTCAAGCGGGTCCGCCCGCCGCACCGGGAGCGGCAGCGTGTAGAGCTTCGTCGCCAAATCGCCCAGGTCCGCGTACGGTCCCGAGGCCGGGAAACGTGGCAGCGCCAGCGTATCGCTCAACGGGCCGACCGGCCCCGAGTGCTGCCCGAAACCCACCAGGCCCAGATCAGCGACGATCTCGCGCAGGGCGCGGTCGTACTCTCCATAGGGATAGGCGAATAGCCGGCACCGCGCATCGCCCGAGAGGAGTTGCTCCTCGACGCGCTCACAGCTGACACGAATGTCCTCACGGACCCGGCGATGCCATTCGGATTCGCTCTCGTCCGGGCGCCGGCGGATCAAGTAGTCGTGCGTCACGCTGTGGCCGCCGAACTCGGCGCCTTCGGCCGCCATCTGCTTCATCTCATCCCAGGTCAGGTAGCTGGCGATCCCGTCGTCCACACCCCCCGTCGTCACGAAGATCGTGGCCGGCCATCCCCGCTCGCGCAGTAGCGGCCAGGCCGATTCACCGACAGAGCTGTAGGCGTCGTCGAAGGTGATGCCCACACACAGATCCGGCAATTCACGGCCCGATCCGAGGGCCTCGACGATCTCGCTCACGGGCAGGACCGTGAACCGGCGCTCCTCCAGATAGTTCAGGTGGGCGGCGAAGACCTCCGGCGACACACTCGTGCTCGGCGGCGTGGAGGCATCCACATGATGATACTGAAGGATCACGGCCGAGTCGGCCGCGCCGGCCGGTCCGGCGAGAAGCGCCGTGACGAGAAGTGCACCAGGCAGGCGAATGGCGGTCGATGTCCGGAAGGCAAATGATAGATACATGATCTAAGCTCAGGCCGGGCCAAGCAGACCGTGGTTGACCCGCATCATGAGCCGGAGGTCCTCGACGTACGCCTCGCGGCGCTGCGAGTACTTCAGCAGGCCGGCGGCCAACGAGTAGGCGTCGAGATCCCCGTCTTCGCCGCGCATCTGCGCGCGCATGCGGCGGAAATCCAGGTAGGCCCGGTGGGTGTTGAGGTTGCGAAGGTAGCTGCGGACGGCCTCGTTGACCGTCTCGAAGCGGGCGACTTCGTAGGTTGAGCCCGCGGGCCGCTCGCGCGGCACCATGCCGGTGCCGGGCCTGAAGCTCCACTGGCCGAAGAGGCTGTTGCCCTGCCGGGCGAATCGCGAAGTGCCCCAGCCGGATTCATTGGCGGCCTGAACGAGGGCCAGCGGGGTGGGCACGATATCCACCCGCCGGATCAACGCCTCCCAGTGAACGGGTTGATCCAAATCAAACTGGCCAACCCGATACCGGTCGGCCAGGCTTTGGAGCCAGATCTGGTCCTCGGGCGCCAGGGTCGCCGTCTGCCCGTAGCGTTCGTGCAGGCCGAGCAGGCGCAGCCGGTCGCGCAGGATCCGCCCGTTCTCCGCGCTGACAATCGGACGCATGAAGTCGAAGAATCGCTTCTTGCGCTCCTCCACGCTCTGAATCGTATGGAAATCGGGGAGATCGGTGACCAGCCTCTTGGCCCCCGGGCCGGTGACGGCAACCACGGCATCCCCGCCGGCATCTCCGGCGGCATCCCCGCCGGCATCCGGACCACCGGCGACCTCACGACTGGCCCGCTCGATCGACAGATAGGCCCCTCCGGCTGCGACCAGCGCCACGGTCAGCCAGACGAGCGGGATGGTGACGCTCGCGCTCCAGAACGTCGAGGGCGCTGCACCCGAGCGGCCGTCGGGCAGACCAGCCGCGGTTCGGCGATCCGCAAGGCCGCCGCCGCAAACGCCGCCCCGAAGGCTGCCGCCCGCAAGGCCGCCGCCGCAAACGCCGCCCCGAAGGCTGCCGCCTGCAAGGCCGCCACGCCGAAGACCACCGCTCCGAAGGCGGCCGCCCAGGAGGCGCCTAATGTCGCGCAGATCGAGTCTCATCCTGTCCCAGTCTCTTTGCCGCGGAACCCGGAGTCCATGGGGGCATCAACAGTCATGACCCCAGGAATTCTCCATGAAAACCCACCAGGTGAGCCTGCAACGGGCCGCGCACGTGCGCACCGACCCTAGCGAAACCAGCCACCCGGGACACGCGCACTCATTCCTCACACACCCGAAAAAGATGGCCGACAGTATACCATAGGGCATCGGTCTCGCAGCCAGTTCTTTCTACTTCTCGGAACCGGGCCGGATTTGCTACAGTCATTTGGCTTGCATATGATGAGCGCCATTGCCGTGCCACGAATGGGCACCTGTGTCGCAACCGATTGCATTGCAATAACTTAGTGATTCGTTGGCGTTGGCGCCCCCCTCACGATCCCACGGGCGCCTGGAGGG
>CAZZIF010000432.1:0-3251 GCA_964654025.1 uncultured bacterium | reverse complement strand
GCAATCAAGGGCGAGTGCGGCCTGCTCGCCGAGGCCGCGCTGACCGGTCTCGATCGCCGCGTGTTGATGCACCGCGACTATCAATCGCGCAATCTGATGCTGGCCGACACGGATCGCTTGGTGGTCATCGACTACCAAGGCGCCCGACCCGGTCCCCCGGAGTACGATCTGGCCTCGTTGCTGTTCGACCCCTACGTCGATCTTCCTCCATCGCTGCGGAATCGCCTGGTCTCCTTCTACTGGGACCGTCTGCACGAGCGCGGAGAACCGCAAGATCAGCAACGGGCGCCGAAACAGGCGCCAACGGGCAGTTCATCCTCCCTCGATCAGATGCAGGCCGCGGAACGGGTCTGGCGGCTCCGCTTCCAGGCCAGTGCCGCCAATCGGCTCATGCAAGCGCTGGGCGCGTTTGCCAAGCTCGGTTGCCGGATGGAGCGCCAGGGGTTCCGCGAGCATATCCCCACTGGTCTCCGCCTGCTCGAGGAGGTCCTGGCCGTCCGGGACGATACGCCCGTCCTCCTGGACCTGGTCCACGCGCTCCGCCGACTACGGCCACCGGTTGTCTGACAGCCGCCCAGAATCTGACGGCCACCCGTAACTTGACGGCCACGCGTAATCTGGAGGCCGCCCGTAATCTGACGATCGCCGGCAATCTGGCCAAGGAGAGAAGGAGGCCGAAGGCAACCATGACGCAGCCGGAAGCCAACGCCCCCCGGAGAACTCGAAGAGCGGTTCAGGCCTTCTCCGCGGTCGTCCTCTGTGGGGGCCGCTCGCGACGTTTCGGAGCGGAGAAGGCCTTCGCCGAGCTGAACGGCAGAACACTCATCGCCCGCCAGCTCGCCGTGCTGGACTCAATCAGCGCGGACGTCTTCATCTCGACCAATCAACCCGAGCGCTTCGAATGCCTCGGCCGCCCGATGGTGACCGATCGCCACACGGATTCGGGTCCCCTGGGCGGCATCGAGGCTTCGCTGCGACACGCCCGTCACGATACGCTGGCCGTCGTCGCCTGCGACATGCCGTTCACGTCGGCCAGCCTGTTGCAGTACCTGGCCGGGCTGGTCACCGATCGGTTCGACATCGTGGCCCCGGTGAGGGAACGCCCCCAGCACGGGCTGACACCTGAACCTCTGCACGCGATCTATGCAAGATCGGCCCTAGCTGCCATCGTGCGGGCCATCGATCTCAACCATCTGAAACCCGCCCGTCTCATCGAAGAAGTCCGGAGCCGGCTGGTGCCGCCCGAGGAGTGGATCCCCCACGCCGGCCGAGGCATTCCCTGGCACGCGAATGTCAACACGGTCGCCGACCTCGTCCGTTTCGAACGGCAGGCTGCTCGTGATCTGGCCGGGGACGGTTCCACCCCAGACCTGATCTAGGCCCGCGGCGCCAGCTGAAACATCCGCGCGGTCTCGATGAGCTTGCGGACCTCGGTCCGCGCTCCCGGCCAGAGCCAGACGCCTAGGCCAAGAGCCGCCACACCGGCGACCGCAGGAACGAAAAACACCGCCGGCTGGCCCAGAGAGAGCACGGCCCATCTGACCGGAATCATGACGATCAGCATCACCGCGCTCAGCACCGTGGACCGGTAGGTGGCTCGCCACAGGTCCCCAATACCCACCGGCGATCCGCGAAGCGCCCACAGGAATGCCGGTCCGCGAAGAACGAGCGAGCATACGGCAAACCCTTGCGCCACCCCCATGGCCCCCTTGGGCAATCCCAGCACGAAGGCGAGAACGAAGAGCGGTGCGCTCACCGCACCCCAGACGAGCATGCGCCGGGCGCGGCCCAGCGAGATGTAGATCCAGTAGTTGGCATCCATGATGGGACGCCCGAGGGCGGCAATGACCAGCACCCGGAAGATCGGTCCGGCCTCTTGCCATTGCTCGCCCAGGGCCAGGTCCACGATCTCGGTCGCAAGGACCGCCATCGCCACGACCATCGGCGTGGTCACGTAGCCGATCAGGGTCATCGCGCTGCAGTAGTAACGCCTGTAGCGCTCCGGGTCGTCCTTGATCCGGCTGAGGGCGGGAATCGCCACGCTCGCCATGGGCATCTGGATCTGGTGGATTGGCAGCATCAGAAGCCGGTGAGCCTTGCTGTACAAGCCGAGCTGCTGATCGCCCCAGCGCCGGCCGATCAAGATCCGATCCATGTTTCGCGAGAAGTAGTTGATGATGTTGTACGCGGTCAGATTGCTCCCGAAGGCGAGCATGGCCTTCGAACCGCTGCGGCGCCGCGGCAGGCCGGGACGCCATCCGCAAAACAACCACACGCCCACGGCGATCACGAAGGCAACGGTGATCTCGCGTAACACCAGCGCCCAGTACCCCGCTCCCGACAGGGCCAGCAAGACCGCTACCCCCGTGCCCACGGCGAGCGAGGCCACCTCGATGGCCGCCAGCGCGCGAAATCGCATCTGCCGTCGCAGAAGGGCTTGGTGCTGTATCGTCAGGCCTCCGAGCAGGAAGGTCGTGGCCAGCGCAAGCGTCACGTCACGCAGCGCGGGAGTATCGTAGAACCAGACTACCAAGGGAGCGCAGGCTGCCACCACGATGGTCAACAGCAACCCAATGGCCTGATTGACCCAGAACAGGGTGCTCACTTGGTCGTGGGTAACCTTGCTCTGCTGAACGGTGGCCATCGACAATCCGAGATCGCGGAAGATGGCCGCGAACGACATGAAGGCAGCCACCATGGCCACCAGACCATAGTCGGCCGGCGTGAGCAGCCGAGCCAGCACAACGGTGGCTCCGAAGCCGAGCACGAACTTGGCGGCCTGGGCCAGCAGGGTGTAGGCGCCGCCTCGCACCGTGGCGCGCTTGAGGTGGGGCGTGAGCGACTCGGTGTCAAGGTAACGCTTGGGGTCTGGCAATCCCGCTGTCCCCCAGGCCGATCCGAAGGCCCCCCCTCGACAAGGCGGGCCGACCGGCGGCTAGCTCGACCTGCGTGTCAGCAGGCTGCGCAACAGATCACGGGCTTCCCGGCGGGCCGCCCCAGGGAAGTAGCGGTCCAGGCTGTCGATCAAGATCGGTAACGCCGCGGCCAGAATCACCGCCACGATGAACCCCGCCAGGACGATCTTCTTCTTCGTGCGGGTCGGTTTGGGCGGATCGCGCGGCGGATCGACGACCTCAAAGCTGCTCACCTCGCGCACTTCGTTGATCTTGGCCTGCTCGTACTGCTGGGCCAGGAGGGCCAGAAGACTCTGCTGGATCTCGACATCCATGGCCAGCCGGGCGTATTCGGCC
>CAZZIF010000431.1:0-3254 GCA_964654025.1 uncultured bacterium | reverse complement strand
CGCCATCGAAGGGCTGTCCGGTTCCGGAGACCATCTTCTTGCCGTTCAAGATCGCAGCGACCTCGCGGTAGGTGTGCTCGTCGAGCTGGCGGTCGATTTCCTCGACCACTTCGGCAGAGACCTTGCGATCCTCCCATGACATGCGTGGCGGCGGCAGGTGGAGTGAGCGCGTAGCCCCTCCCTTGAAGCGGACATGCACGGCGATGGCGGCATCCTTGATCAGGGTGACATCCGCGATGATCAGCCGCGCCATGCGCTTGCGTTCACGCCCGGGCGTTTTCTCATCGTGCCAGAGTCGGGGGAAGTCGTTCGCCAGGGCTCGAATGCGCGCTTGCTTCGTGGCGTCGAACTGCAGCCGATCCTCTTGCCGCCGGCGCTCATACTCCTCCTGCGAGACAGCCAGCAGGTGCAGTTTCTCGTTCCAGTCGGTCTCGAGGGCATCGGCCACCAGCCGGTTGTTCGGATCGGTCTGCATGTATCGCTGGCGCGCCAGGTCGGCCTCATACTGATGCCGCTCGACCTGCTTCAGACGCAGCCGATCGGCCTCCGCGATCCGCGACTGCAGCTCTTCCTGCACGGCCAGCGCGACATCCAGTGCCAGGGGCGTGACCACCTCACACAACAGCTTGCCGACGGCCGCGTCGATCTTGACTCCCGGAATGCTCTGACACCTCGGGCGCGACTGCGTGTTGCCGGCCCCCTTGCAGGTATAGTAGGGATGCACCCGGCCACGGCGTACATGATAGCGCACGCTCATGTGGGCCCCACAGATCCCGCACACCGCCAACCCCTGCAGCAACGCCGGACCCTCGCGCGGCGGATAGGGGCGCGCCACGGCTGGGCAACGATCATTGCGAGCCATCTGCCGCTGGTTCTCCTGGTACTGCTCCCACGTGATGTACCCCACGTGAGCATCGATAATCAGCACCTGCCACTGTTCGCGTGGCAAGGGCACCATGGTCACGGTCCCATCCACTCCATTGCGCCGCTGTTGCCGGCGTCCGTAGGCATAGGCGCCCGCATAGCGGGGATTGTGCAACACGTTCGCAGCCCGCCCGTCGGTCAAGGGCTTCCAATGCAGCTCCCCCTTGCAGGGTCCACAATGGAGGCGCAGGGGGAATCGGAGACCCTGTTCATCGAACGCGCGCACGGTGGCGCACGCGGCGCCGGTGCGCTGAAAGGTTGCGAACAGAAGACGGATGCTGCGCTGCACTTGCTCGTCCGGGTCGAGGGTCACCCGCCCCTGCTCGTCATAGAGCAATCCGGCCGGCAGGCGCTGGCGCAACTCGCCGCGGCGGGCCTTGCTCAGAATGCCACCCCGCAGCCGGCCGCGCATCACGTGAAGCTCCGCTTCCGACATCGTGCCCTTCAGCCCCAACACCAAGCGATCATTGAAGTCGGTCGGGTCATAGAAGCCATCTTGATCGAGGATCAGCGTCTTGCTCAACGCGCAGATCTCCAGCAGCTGGTGCCAGTCGCTCGAATTGCGCGCCAGCCGCGAGACCTCCAGCCCCATCACGATGCCCACCCGCCCCAGCGACACCTCGGCCACCAACTGCTGAAACCCTGCGCGATCCCGGGCTTCGGCTCCCGACTGGCCCAGATCGCTGTCGATGACCACCACCTGCTCTGCCGGCCAGCCCAGCACCAGCGCACGCTGGCTCAAGGCATATTGACGCGCCGTGCTCTCGGTGTTCTCGAACACCTGGCGCACGGTCGACTGGCGCACATAGATATACGCCTTGCGCCGTAGGTGCTCGGCGGTGATCTTGCCACTCAATCCTTCGGTCATCACCGTCCTCCTTCCTTGGTCGTGGCCGCGCGGACAGATGGGCGCCTCTTCGCGATCCCCTACGCACCACCCGCCCGCCTCAGGCCGATAGGAGCACCATGCCCGCGAGCAACCGGGTCAGCGCACCCTGCAGGTTCGCGGGCAGGGTCACAGGCCCTGCCACGCGGCGCGTGAGCTGGCCGCTCGCCCAGGCAGGTGTGGGGCACGGGGCCGCGGACGGGTGCGTGCGGCGTAGCCAGGCCTGCATCCAGGTCGCGAGCCCCGCCTGAATCAAGAACCCACATCCCAGGTCCCCCGCCGGCACGTTGCCGCGCCACGATGGGCGTTCCCGCCGCAGCTGCTCGTAGGCACAGACCAAACCCACACCGGCTGGGCTGGCCTTCAGCGACTCGCGTTGCGGTGTTTTTTTTCCCGCCGCACCAGGGCGCGCCGAACACTGCGCGGGTGAACCGAGAAGCCATAGCGCTCCTCCACGCGCTGGGCCAGGTCGCGCGCCCGCAGCGACGGATCGGCCGCGACCACGGCCTTGAGCCACGCGATGATCTCGCCCGTCAGCTTGTGTCCCCCACGCGGCCCGCGCTTCTGGGGCACCAACCCCAGCAGCCCCTGGTGTGCGAAGGCTGCTTGCGCTTTGTAGAAGACCGGCCGGGTGAAACCGAAGGCCGCACAGACCGCCGTGATCGACGCTCCGTCGACCTGCACCCGGCGCAGCATCTCGTATTTGACCTGGACCAAGTCGCGCGGGTCGAAGAACGCCTCCGCGAAGAGCGCATCGCCCACGCGCTCGGGATGGCGGTTCAAAGCGCCGTCGCGGCGCAGGATGGCGATCTTTGGGTCTGGGGACCGCTCGCCTGCCATGGGAAACCTCCGGGGGTATGGGGGACGCGTGCGTATCTATAACTATGTCCCATATGCTCCACCTGTCAAGACCTTTGTGCGGATGCTCCTTGGACATGAAGTCTTTGCTTGAAGAATGTAATGGAGATCCTGGCCATGGCCGCACCTGTGCTGGAACACCGCTGGGGGACGCAATTACCTTTACGACATGGGCGTAATTCCGTTGACACCCACGCGCCCCTGCGCGCACGCCGTGCGCAGCCGTGCCCACCGGCCTCATGGCACGATCCTCTCGATCAGGGTTGCCAGCTCCAACAGATCCTGGGGGCGGAAGTAGGAGCGGCCGGCGGCCGTCACGACGAATGGGTCGCTATCTTGCGCAGCATCGGTCCATGGAAGGGGAATCGAGATGATCTGCCCACCGGCATCCTGGCCGTCCACCACCTCCCGGCCCCAGCTACGGCGGTAGCCGAGGAGATGGAACTGCTGACCAGAACGTGGATGGAACGGATGGGTGATACGGAAACGGTCTTTCAGTTCGTACACAAAGGGTGCATTGCGCGACCCATTCCTTCTCGTGCAAGGGCAGGCTGTGCCCGAGCTGCGTCGGACGCCGCATGGCTGA
>CAZZIF010000430.1:0-3257 GCA_964654025.1 uncultured bacterium | reverse complement strand
GTGGAACGCGACGTGACTGGCATCGGAAGTCTCCCAAGGATCCGTGCGGTGGAAGCGTGCAGTCTCGTTCTTCCATCGCGAGGCATCGTTGATATGGATCAGGACGAGCCTGTACCTTCCGGGAGGCCTCCTTGCCCGGCTGGTATCGCAAGCATATACACCTTTTCAGCACCCCCAGGCGCTGAACCACGGATGGCTGGATGTTCCAGGCTCAGATCGTGAATGAATTCCCGGTGCATGTGGGGCTGCGTGGAGCTCACCACTGTATCAGTACTTGTTACGTCCCGCCCTGATCCCGCACTGAACCGCCCAATCGTCTCGAGGTACTGAAGGGGGCTTTGGTGTCACACGCCTCAACGAGGGTGAGACAAGGGGAGCAAAAAAAAAGGCCGATCCCCCTCTGGTATTGTGGTGTTTACGGACATCACTCACCAGAAAAAGAGACCGACCATGGCCCTTATCCTGCCAGGAAGCACCACGCTGGAGCAACACGTCTCGCGGCTCCAGATCGATCCCGAATCGTACCGGCCAGCCCGGTGCCCGCATTGCGGCCGAGCCGTGCCTTGGTGTCACGGTCATTACCCGCGCAAGGCGGATCGCGACACCGGGCATCTGAATCCGATCGTCATCCCCCGTTTCCGGTGTCCACACTGCCGGGCCACCTGTTCGGTGTTGCCGGAGTGCATCCCGCCCCGGCGCTGGTATCTGTGGGCGGTGCAGGCGGTGGTCCTGGTCGGGGCGCTGGCCGGTGAGTCGCTACGCCGGTTGAGCCGCGTGGTGGCTCCCGGTCGGCACACGATGCGCCGCTGGATGGCGCAGTGGCGCGCCGACTTTCCCCGGCATGCCTTTCACTTGCGCAACCGCTTCCCCGAGTTGGGGCGCCACCCCGACATGGCAACGTTCTGGCCGGCCACGCTGGCACGCCTACCCCTGGGCGCGGCCATGCACCGCCTTCACTTGGACGGGGTCGCCATCCCGTGATGGGCGGGATCCATGAGGCGGCGGGACGGGGTTAACACCGGGTTTTGACGACTCCACACACTTTGCCCACTTCGCAGTGAGGCGCAAGGCAGGTTTCCTGAGTGGCTCATGTGCAACGCTCAGGAGAGCTCAATGACCCTCATCCATCCCATGGCCCTGTTCCGCCTCTCGGTGCTGGGGCCGCTGGCCGCACGGGAGGTACTGGCGCGCGGCGAACTGAAACGGCTGCTTCGGGAGCTGGCCTCGCGCACTTACGTGGCGCCCAGCGGCAAACCCGTCCGCCTGGCCGAGAAGACCGTCGAGAGTTGGTACTACGCCTGGCGCCGCGCAGGGATCCAGGCGCTGGAACCCAGCCCCCGGGTCGACCGCGGCCACTCCAAGATCGACCTGGAGGTCCAGACCGCTCTGCTCGCCGCCAAGCGGGAAAACCCCCGGCGCTCGCTCAATACCCTGGTCGATCTGATGGAGCGCCAGGGCCGGGTGGCCAAGGGAAGCCTGCCGCGCTCCAGTGTCCACCGCCTGCTCAAGGCGCACGGCCTGTCGCGGCCAACCGGCGCCGCCAGCGAGGCTATCGAGCGACGGCGCTTCGTCGCCGCCCACGCCGGCGACCTGTGGCAAGGCGATGTCATGCACGGACCCAAAATCCCGGTCGCTGGGCACCTGCGCAAGGTCTACCTGGTCTCGCTCATGGATGACGCCTCCCGCCTCATCACCCACAGTGCCTTCTGCACCGACGAGGGCGCGCTGGCCATCGAGGGGGTGCTGAAGCAGGCTCTGCTGAAGCGGGGCCTGCCCGCACGCCTGCTCATCGACAACGGCCCGGCCTATCGCAGCGCCAGTCTCCAGGGGATCTGCGCCCGACTGGAGATCCGACTCATCTACTGCGCCCCTTACGAACCCGAGGCCAAAGGCAAGCTCGAGCGCTGGCATCGCACTGTGCGGGATCAATTCCTGAGCGAGCTGGACCTGCGTCAGGTGCGTGATCTGGATGACCTCAACGCCCGCCTCTGGGCCTGGCTCGACCAGTGCTACCACGTGAGGCCCCACAGCGGCCTGGAGGGGCTGACGCCGCTGGCGCGCTATCAGCGCGACCTGCTTCGCGTGCGCCCCCTGGGGGCGCTGACCGCGCACCTGGATGCGCTGTTTCATCACCGCCACCCCCGCACCGTCCGCAAGGACGGCACCGTCTCTCTCGATGGGCAGATCTTCGAGGTGCCCTATGAACTGGCCGGAGAGCGCGTGGTGCTGGTGGTCGACCCCCACCGCGGGCAGGTGGTCGGGGTCGAGAACGACAAGGGCGAGGCGCTCGGCCGGGCCACCCCGTTGGACGCCCAAGCCAACCTCACCCGCAAGCGCCGCCGGCCCTCGGCCCCGGCCCCCGAGCCCATCGGCCAGGGACCCAATGCCGTGGAGCTGGCCTTGGCCCAGCAGCACGCCGCTCTGATCCTCGCCCTGGATGATGACCAGGAGGCCCTCTAATGTACCGCCAGCATTTCGGACTGACCCACCACCCCTTGGGCAAGCAGACCGCCGAACTCTACGACGGCGGTCGGCTCGCCGCCCTCAAGGAGCGCTTCGACTGGCTCCTCCACGCCCCTGGCGTGGGGTTGCTCACCGGGCTGCCCGGCGTGGGCAAGACCGCGGCCCTACGCGCGCTCACGGCCCCGCTCAATCCCCACCGCTACCTGCCCATCTACCTGGCCGAGACCGACTTCGGCCGCCTCGACATCTACCGCTCCCTCGCTTGGGCCATCGGCCTGGAACCCCCCCACCGGCGCGCCGCCCTCTGGCGGGAGATCAAGGCACGCCTCATCGAACTGGTCGACCAGAAAAACCTTCTGCCGGTCTGGATCATCGACGAGGCCCAGAACCTGCCCAACGACTTCTTCCGCGACTTCCCCGCCTTCCTCAACTTCGCCTTCGACTCGCGCGACCTCATGACCGTCTGGCTGGTCGCCCAGCCCGTCCTCGCCAAGACCCTCGACCGCGCCCTCTACGAGCCCATGGCCAGCCGCCTCCAAGTGCGGGTCCACCTCGACCCCATCGACGAGCGCGATGCCTTCCGCGCCCTCATCGACCATGCCCTCGCCCAGGTCGGTTGCCAGCAGCGGTTGCTGTCCGACTCCGGGCTGGAAATCCTGCGCATGGCCAGTCAAGGGCGCCCCCGGCAGGCCGGCCTCATCCTGCGCACCGCCATGAAGCTCGCCGTACCCCGGGCACTGAACCACCTGCCCGACGACCTTCTTCAAGATGCCATCGAGGCCCTTCGATGAAAG
>CAZZIF010000429.1:0-3260 GCA_964654025.1 uncultured bacterium | reverse complement strand
ACTGCAACAGCGTGCTGAATCCCTGCTGCGGGTCGAGCACCTGGATGTGATCGCATCCGGCCCGGCCGACCACGTAGACCAGATCGAGATACTCGCGGGCGACAGCGTCAGCGCACAGCGGGGCGAGGTTCTCGTCGGCCGCCCACGGCGATCCCATCTCCATCGTGGCACAGTTACCGGCCGTGAACTCGTAGTCATTGGTGAGGATGAAGAGCAGGTCGCCGTAGTCCTCCCGGTGGCCGTGGTTTGCCTGGTCGCCGTCGTCCACCCGGGTGCCGTAGTTTGCCTGGCCGCTGTAGTTCACCCGGGTGCCGTAGTTTGCCTGGCCGCTGTAGTTCACCCGGTTGCCGTAGCTTCCCCGGTCGGTTGCCCAATCGCCGCGGTCCGCGAACGCCGACGATGCCGGAACGGAGAATACGACAACGAGGGCAAGCGCTGAGATGAGGCGCATGGCAACGCGACGGATGGCCGCAGGATCGATGGCCGCAGGATCGACGGTCGCAGGATCGATGGCTGCGTGACCAATGGTTGCGGGATTGATAGCCGCGGGAGCGATGGTTGCTGGACCGATGATTGAGTCACGTCTTGAGTGCTTCACTGGCCGGTATCCTTCTCGAAGTAGAACGTGATGCCTGCGTACCAGGTCCTCCCTGGCAGCGGGTACCCCTGAATGTCTTCGCCGCGGGCGTCGTAGAGGTTTTCGATCCGCAGCGAGATTTCCCCCTGGGAGACGGGTCGCCACCCGAGTTGCGCTTCGTGCAGCCACAGCGCGTCGGTGCGGTAGTCGGGCAGATTCGAGCGCGACCAGTAGGCCTGATCGCGATAGTGGGCCAGGTAGGCTAGACGCCAGGCGCCGTGGGGCCACTCGATTCCGAGCTGGATCTGCCAAGGTGGGTGGTAGGTGAGTTCCTTGCCGTGGTAGAGCACGGCCCGGCCCTCGTCGCGTGTGTGTTGCCAGTGCACGTGGCCGAAGAACGCCGGGCGGGCGTCCGCGACGCGGGCGGCCCGCGCCGTGCAGCGCCAGGAGAACTCCGCCCCGTAGAGGCTGGCCCGATCGAGGTTGACCGGCTTGGTCTCCCGCTCGGAGATGCGGATCAAGACAATCATCTGCTCACGCCGGCTGGTGTAGACGGCGGCCTCGGTTTCGATGTTGGCGCGGAGCAGATGCATCGGCCAGTCCCACTGCCAACCCAGATCCGCCCGCCATCCGGTCTCGGGGCGCAGCTCGGGATTGCGCTGGATGGTCCCTGCGTAGCCGAAGAGTTCGACGAAGGTCGGAAAGCGCGCTTGATCAGCGTAGTTGGCCTTGAGCGTGTGCCCGCGGCCCAGGCTCGCGCGCAGCCCGGCATGGGCTCCATGCGTGCGGGTTCGTTGCGTCGGGCCCGCCGTGAATGGTTGGTAGGGATTGGAGCCGGTGTAGTTGTCGGCGACGTGGTTCCACCGATAGAAGAGGTCCGCGTGTAGGCGCCCGCCAGCCCACTCGATGCGGTCGCCAATCGAGACGACCGTGGAGAGGCGTTCCCGCTCATCCTCTTCGGTCCGGCCGGGTGGCGGCAGATTGCGTAGCCGCTCGTGGCGGCGCTGCGCCATCACCTCTGCCGAGTGATAGCCCCACATCGAGTGTTCACGGAAGAAGAAGGGCTTGCGGGCTAGAGCCGTATAGCCCCAGCGCTCGAGTGCTTGATCCGCTTTGGTCGCGGAGGCACCCGGAACGGCGAGTTCCCGCTCGGGGTCACGGTAGTGCAGGTCATCTTCTTGGTAGAATCCGCGCACGGTGAGGCGAACCGGCAGCAGGCGGCGGGTCGTTTCGAGTTCCACGCGCTGCAAGCTTCCGCGGCTGCGCAGACGGCTGTGTTCCGTGGGCTGGCGGTCACTGCCGGGCAGACCCTGGTCCGTGTGCCAGATCTGGGCGGCATAGTCGATCGAGCCCACGCCGCCCACCTTCTGAGTCCAGCGGGCCATCAGGTTCTCGCGCACCAGGTCCCCGTTCGACCACAGTAGGTCTCGGTCGTCGTCCGGGTTCTCAGGCGTGCCGTTGTCGTCGCGGTAGCCGAAGTCGCCCTCGGTGGCGAACCGGGAAAGCGTGAGCAGGTAGCGGGCGTCGCGCCACGATCCGCTCAGGGCGGCTTCGTGTCGCCATGTGTCGTAGGCGCCGCCATCGGTGCGCCACGAAAGTCGCGTAGGGCCGCCTTCGCGGGTTACCAGCCGGATGGCCGAGCCGGCCGACTCGCCGCCGAGACCGTCGGGAGGCGCGCTGCGATAGACCTCCAGCGCTGCGAGCGAGCCCAGGTCGAGCGCGCTCAGATCGACCATACCGCGTGCGGCTGTGCGTAGGGGCACGTGATCCAAGAAAACCTCGACCTCGCCTGGATCGGCGCCGCGGATCGAGACGGTCGAGAGAGCTCCGGGCCCTCCATAGCGCTGGATCATGACGCCGACGCTACGACGCAAGATCTCGCCCAGGTCCGTGCCGGGACCGCGGTGGCTGTCCAGATCGATGCGGGTGGCGAAGCTGCTCTCGCGTTCGAGCCGCTCGCTGCGTTTGGGCCGACGGCCGGTGACGATCGTCGTGTCCACTCGGGCACGGGCTTCTACCGATGCGCTGTCCCGGGTCACGGGCAGACGCGCAATGGAGGCTACCGGTTGGATGGTCTTCTGAATGGTCTTGTGAGGTAAGTGGCCCGCCACGGGGCTGATACCGGCGCCGGAGATCTCGGCAGTCGTCCCCGAAGCCGTCCCCGAAGCCGTCCCCGAAGCTTCTCCCGAAACCGTTCCCGAAGCTTCTCCTGAAGCTGTCCCCCAAGTCACCCCGAGGAGAAGGACAAGAAGGAAGCCTGTCGTTCGACGCAAGGAACCAACCATCTCCAGCCTCGCGGAGAGGTAGGTGCAGCCGGCCATTACCCTGCAATGGGCGACCTGGTCCTCGAAAGGCCTGGGAGGAGGGGAGAGAAAACCCCCGCAACCCAGGAAGACGGCCGGGGGCATATGCGCGTGCGGCCGACCTCGAGCCTGACGGGACACTCCATCATCTTCCGGCAGGTCTTCTGGCTCTCGGATCATCCAGAGAATCGCGCCTTCCCACCGCGAATGGCGGCAGTGGCCTTGTGCGATCCCTGTCCCCGACTACAGCGGCGGGCCCGCAACGGCTTCTAACCGTTTTCCCTTTTCACCAGCCCCACGGGGCCAGCACCGGAAGGGTTATCGTACGCCCGCGACGGTACGCCGGCGGACGGGCAAAGTCAAGCCACTGCCACTGCCAC
>CAZZIF010000428.1:0-3291 GCA_964654025.1 uncultured bacterium | reverse complement strand
TGGCATCGATACCGAACTGAAGGATCTGCCGCTCGGCATCCTGGATCAGGATCAGACCGAGGCCAGTCGGCGGCTTGCCGGCCGTGTGCTGGCCAGCGAGTTCATCCGCGACGGTGGCGCTCTTGCCTCCCGCGACCAGATCGAACCCGGATTCCGCCGGGAACGGTTCCGTGCCGTGCTGGTGATTCCGGCGGGATTCTCCAAGGATCAGCTTGCCGGGTCGGGCGCGGACGCGGTGCCGGCGGGAGTGACGCGTTGGCCGGGCGCCCGGGTGCAGCTCTTGATCGACGGCGCGGATGCCACCACCGCCGCCACGGTGGAGAGCTACCTGTTGTCGGTGCTCGCCGGGATCGATCGGGAACGGGCCGCGGGCGAACTCATCCAGGACCCGCTCGTGACGAACCCCGACGGGCGGGCGGCCCGCGTGCGGATCCTGTTCAACCCCGCGCTCGAGAGCGCCCACTTCATCGTGCCGGGATTGGTGGCGGTCATCCTCATCATGATCTGTGCACTCTTGACCTCGATCGCCATTACCCGCGAGAAGGAGACCGGCACGATGGAACAGGTGTTGACCACACCGGTTGCACCCGCGCAGCTCGTGCTGGGCAAGGTCGTGCCCTACTTCCTGATTGCGATCGCTGATGCCATCCTGGTTCTGACCGTGGGCCGGATCGTCTTCGACGTGCCGATGCGGGGTTCCTGGTGGATCCTGGGCGGATACAGTGTGATCTACCTCTTGGTGGCGCTGGGCCTGGGGCTTGCCATCTCCTCGATCGCCCGGACGCAGCGCGTCGCGATGACCGTGGCCCTGGTGGCGACGATGCTGCCCACGATCATCCTCTCGGGTTTTATCTTTCCCATCGCGAGCATGCCGGCGCCCCTTCGCGCGCTGAGTCACATCATCCCGGCCACCTACTATCTGCCGGTGATCCGAAGCATCATGCTCACCGGCCGCGCCTGGTTCCCCTTCGAAGGAGGAATCCTGGCGGGTATGGCCGTTCTGGTGTTGGTCGTGGCGATCCGCCGCTTCGGCACGCGGATGGAGGCGTAACGTTGTGATCGATGCTCTGCGGCCGATACCGTTTCTGGTGCGGAAGGAATTCCGTCAGATCTTCCGCGATCCCGCGCTGGTGCGGATCGTGATCTTCGTGCCGTTGCTGCAGCTCTTTCTCTTCGGGTACGCCGCGAACACCGATCTGTCCAACGTCCGCGTGGCCGTCCTCGATCAAGATCGCACGCCATCCTCGCGAGCCCTGTCCGAGGCGTTCATGGCATCGGACGTCTTCACTCCTGGCCCTGTCGCCCACTCGGCCGACGACGTGCAGGCGTATCTCGTGCGTGGCGAGGCGGAACTGTCGCTGTGGATTCCCAGGGGATTCGCCGAAGGACAGCTGCGCGGCGAGGTCGTACCGGTTGGCGTCAGCGTGGATGGGACCAACAGCAGCGTGGCCGGCCGCGCGGCCGCCTACGCTTCTCGAATCGTAGGGCGCCAAGTGGTCCGGGGCGGGGACGGGGACGTGCGCCCCCTGGAGGTCCATAGCCGGATCCTGTACAATCCCGAGCTTCGAAGCCGATTCTACATGGTCCCCGGTATCGTGGTGCTCGTCGTCACGATCATCTCGGCCCTGTTGACCGGCATGGCCGTGGTGCGCGAGCGCGAGATCGGGACGCTGGAGCAACTGATGGTCAGCCCCTTGAGCTCGGGCCAGCTCATCGCGGGCAAGACGATCCCGTTTGCGATGTTAAGCTTCCTGGATCTTGGCTTCGCAACCCTGGTGGCCGTGCTCTGGTTCCGGTTGCCGTTCGAGGGGTCGGTGCTCCTGCTGGCCGGCTGCGCACTGGCCTATCTTCTCGTGACCCTGGGACTCGGTCTGCTGGCCTCGACGGTCTCTGTCACGCAACAGCAGGCGATGTTCACGCTGTGGTTCTACCTCATCTTCATGATCCTGATGAGCGGGTTCTTCTACCCGGTCGAAAACATGCCGCCGGGCATCCGCTGGATGACCTATGCGAATCCCTTGTACTACATGATGACGATCGTGCGTGGCATCTTCCTGCGCGGAGCAACCCTGGTCGACGTGCTGCCCCAGCTATCGGCCCTGCTCGCCCTGGGTGCGGTGACCTTCTCGGCCGCGGTCTGGCGTTTCCAGAAGCGGGCTCGTTAGCCGGTTGCCCGCGACCGGCCGACGCTCGCCGCGGCACGTGTGGGTTCGCCAGAGCCTCTCGGTGCCCGTCGGTGCCCATTTGTGCCCATTCGCTTCGGGATCGACGCCGGACGTTCGAGCGGCTAGAGTAACGCCCATGCGCAGCCGATTCGTAACGTTGTTCGTGTTTGGCCTGCTGGTCACCGGTCCAGGATGGACCACTCAGGGGACTGCTGCTTGGGCCGTGGCCGACGCAGGGACCGGATCCGCACGAGCGCGGGAGCAAGATCCCTTCGGCCGGGCAACCCGTCTTGCGCTTCGCTATACGCCTCCGGCGCCTCTGTCGTCCTGGGCCGGGATCGACGATGAGATCCTCCGTCTTGCAACGCGTGGTGAGCTGCCCATCGAAGCCCACAGCTTCCGCCCGGTCGACCGTGGGGAGGTGGCCGCGTGGCTTCTGACCGGCCCGAAGCCGGTCTCGGTGGCTCATGTCCGTGTCGCGCGAGTGCTGCGTGAGGAGATCGAACGCTATCTCCGCCCCCAGCTGCTTGACACAAAGCCCTACCGTCACCCTGCCAAGCTGTACCTCTACGATGAGCGCATCGAGCATATGGGCGGGAGGCGCGGGAACCACGGTGGCGATCAGAGGCAGCACCTGTGGGTGGCGCCCTATGTCCGGATCATGCCGCGGTTCGGCGAAGGCCGGTCTCCCCACTGGACCGACTCGACGCGGGCGGGCTTCCGCGCGGCTTACACCTACGGTTCCCGATTCACCGTCCAGGCGGGGCTCTTCGCGGCCGAGGTCGCCGCGGGCCGCACCTTCGCCGATCCCCTCGTGGCCGGCACCGATCTCATCCTTCAGGAGGAGGAACTCACCGCGTCGCTGCGCTGGGGGCCGTTCCGGCTGCGGGCCGGCCGTGACCGGCACCGCTGGGGCCCGGGGATCAGCGGCACGCTGCTGCTTTCGGAGGCCGCCGATCCGTTCAACTTCGCGGAGTACCAGGTGCGCCTGGGCTCGCGTCTACGGGCCATCGCGATCTACGGCGCCACCAGCGTCCACCAGCACCGCTACCTGGCGGCGCACCGTTTGACCTGGACGCCGCGCCCGAACCTGAGCGTCTCGCTTTCCGAGGCGGCCCGCTTCGAG
>CAZZIF010000427.1:0-3308 GCA_964654025.1 uncultured bacterium | reverse complement strand
GGTATGCGTATGCGCCCGCGTATGCGCATGCGCGGGCGGATGCAGTTGCGTATGCGCATGCCCGAGCGGATGCAGTTGCGTATGCGCATGCTCGAGCGGATGCAGTGTGGTTTCGGTGGGGAGGTCGACAAAGCCCGGAGGTATGCGCCTCCGGGCTTTGCATGGGCCTAGGTGGGCCTTGACTCTGAATCCAGCTCTACTGGAACAGCCCCTTGATGGAGCCCCACGTCGAGCCCTCGGTGGGCGTGCCGCCCTGACCGCCGACCTTGACGTAGTAGATGAACCAGCCAGGGTAGGAGACGATGTCGTCCGAGCCCATCGCGAACTCGATCTCGACCTCCTGACCCATCCAGGGGGAGAGGTCGAAGCAGTCGAGCGACTCGGTCGGGCCATCGGTCCAGCCCGGCTCATTGTCCACGCAATACGCGTAGTAGCTGGCGCTGGTGTTGATCACGGCCGGATAGACCGTGTAAGGCTGGATGACCTCACCATTCACCGAGACATTGCAACCATCGTAGTTGTTCTCGATGTCGAACCAATGCGAAACCTCCATGAGGTACGCATCCTCGGTCACCGTGAACGCAGGCGCGTAGAGACCGGAACCGCTGCTGTTGCTGTAGTCACCGGCGAGGCCCGTGCCCCAGACGGCGACGTTGATCGGAACTTCCGGATTCGTCGGAACCCCGTACGCCCAGTCATCGATACCACCGGCCTCACAGACGGCGTGCGTGAAGCCCTGATCACCCTGGGAGAAATCCCAGTCGTAGGTGACGACGGTCAACTCGCACGAATCGTTGGCACGCTCCCATTCGACGGACTCGATGGGAGGATCGCCCGCATAGGCGGTGCCAGCGAGAGCCATGAGGCTCAGCATAACGAGCACTCTCTTCATTGCTTTCCTCCTTCGGTGCATAGGCTGCCTTGCTGCGAAGAACTATGCTGCTTGGGCCAGTAGAGAACCGCGCCGCGCCCAAGGCCCAGAGGCGGGTACGGAAGCTACTCACCCATACCAATCATACCGCCAAGGGTCAGTGCGCTCAAAGCCGTTTTTTTGCGTCTCCCCGCGCCCCTGGCTCGACCTGACCAGCGGATCCTAAGCCTTCCCCTGGCCAAGTCTTTGGATCCGACCCAATACTCATTCTCCTTCATGGGAGGGACTTGAGGGACTTGGCGGGCTGCTACTGTAGTGGGCGTGACGTGTGGTGATCGCGTGATCGCGGGAGGAAGAGGCTTTCAGGAACGCCGGTTGGGTTCCGCAGGAGCCTGAGGACCTGGGCCCAACAACCCCGGGGCAGATTGGCTATCTTATTCCACTGCAAAGAGATAAGCGCATAGATGAGCCTGGATCGATTGAGTGGCGCATCTGGGCCTCTTTGAGGTGGAAAGAGGGTAGAACGGGGTACACATGGTCCCTGGGATCGATGTCCCCAGCGCTCCGGCGGCCCTAGCCTCCATGGGCGAGGTGGAAGATGGAGAGGTCGGCCTCGTCAGGCACCGCGCAGGTGGCGTAGTCCTCCTTGGGCACCAGCGTGCCATCGACGGTTACGGTGATGAGCGTGTAGGTGTAGCCCATCGCATCGAGCACGTCCTGGACGGTCATGCCTGCTCGCCAGTCGAGCTTGTCGCGATTGTTGATCGTCAGCATGCCCTCTACCTTTACTCCTGCGGATCGCGATCGAGCAGCAACTCGATCGCGACGTTGGCTTCCATGTTGGCCACGGCGGCCACCCGGGGAGCGCAGAGCCCCCCGGCCATGTCGCTTGCCTGGTCACCGCAGACGTGGATCGTGCCGGCGGCGCGCACCGTCAGCAGTTCGGTGCGACCGTAGCCCGCCAGACCGCTACCGACCACGATCGGTCTCTGTGGATAGGCGCGGCACCAGGCCTCGATGAGCCACTGCTTGGCCGCGGCATCGTCGAAGGCTTCGACGAGAACGTCGGCGTCGGCGAACAATTCGGCTACCTGCAGGGCCTCCAGGCGCAGCTCATGGCAGACGAGATGGACCCCCGGGTGAATCGCCCGCAGGTGGTCGGCCAGGGCGGCGACCTTGCGCCGGCCGATGTCCGCGCGGAAGAAGGCCTGGCGGTTCAGATTCGACAGCTCCACGCGGTCATGATCGACCAGAATCAAACGGCCCACACCGGCGCGCACGAGCGAGACGGCGGCATTCGAGCCGATCCCGCCGCAGCCGGCAACCCCCACCGTGGCCCGCGCGAGGCGCGCGGTGGTCCCGGGCACGTTGCGGGCGAAGAGGTCACCCGGCTCGTTCGGCTCCTGCGCTGCGTTCATGCTCTTCATCCCGTCGCCGCCGCTGCTGCCGTCACCGTCGTCGCTGCTGCTGCGGCCGTCGCCGTCGCCGCAGCTGCCGGCACTGCTCCTGCCGCCGCCGGTGCGGCCGTCGCCGCCACCGCTGCTGCTGCGGTCGTCGCCGTCGTTGCTGCTGTCGTCGCAGCGGACGGCCACTACGGCCGCGCGACAGTGGGTGCGTGTATCGCTTGCTCGATCAGGCGTCCTTGATCGCCTCGAGCAACTCGGGCAAATCGATGCCCAGCTCCTTGAGGCGATCGGGCGTAGGAAGTCCCTTCTTCGACCAGCCGCGGCGCTCGTAGGCGACCTCGAGCACGTTCTCGTACTGGTTCTCGCGATACTCGCGCAGCACCTTCAGCTTCTCGTCGGTAGACTTGCCCTCGGGGTCGTAGCCGACGATCTCCTTGAGCTGCTTGTCGTAGCGCTCGGCGCGTGACTCGTACTCGGCCGTCGTCACCGGACCCATCGCACGGTAGGGCGGCAGGTCGTGCTCACGCGTGCCCTTGCCCAGCATGAAGGACATGATCCGCTGCAGGTTGTGCACGCGGGCCGACTGCTCGAGCATGCCCGCTTCATCGAGCTTCTTGCCGGTCATGCCCTCGAAGAACTTGTAGTAGTTGTTCGTGTGATCGGGAATCTTCGCCGCGAGGAGCGGTGGATGCTTGCTGTTGTCCGACGGCACCACATCGTTCCAGGGCAGCTTGCACAGGCCCAGCAGTCCGAACCAGGTCCGCCAGAGCGGAAAGTAGTAGAGAGCCTCGGCCTTGTCTTCGAAGGTGGGGATCTGGTTGTTGACCATGTCCATGAAGATCAGCCAGGCCTCGTCGTGCTGGGGCCCCTTGACGGCCATCGAGTAACCGGCCTGCTGCGCCAGGGATTCCTTCGAGACGTACTCGGAGAACTCGAGCCCCTTGACCTCCATGCCGATGTCCTTCAAGAAGGCCGGATCGGCGCCGCGTTCGCGGATGAACTTCGCCTTCAGGTAGGCGATGCCCTGGCCC
>CAZZIF010000426.1:0-3309 GCA_964654025.1 uncultured bacterium | reverse complement strand
AATCGAGAGCCTTCCTGTCCTGAACGTGGTAGTATCGACTACTCGCACTGCCAGGATTCGAGGTATGCGACGAGGAGGTGTCCTGTGAGTGTCCCGTCTGGTCCCATCGGCCTGACCTTCTACTCCGACGCGGAGTACTTCGGAGGCGCCGAGGGATACATGGCTGTGCTGGCCGCGCATCTGGACCGGGAACGGTTTCGTCCGAGCATCATCCTGCCCGACGTCCCCGGGGTCGGTGTGCTGGAAGCCCGCATGCGGGCCCTGGACGTGGAGGTGCATCATCTCCCACGGCCCGGCTTCCGGTGGCGCCAGTTCCTGCCCGCGGCCACCGCCCTCTTCCGCCAGATCGGCGGGGACGTGCTGCACATCAACCTGCCCAGCAGCTACGACGCCGGGCTCTCCTCGGTGGCTCTGGCTGCCCGGCGGGCGGGCTACAGCCGGGTGGTCAGCACGGAACACCTTCCGATGATCGACCGAAAGTACCGCCGGTTCCCGGTGAAGCTTTTCTTTTCCCGCTACATCGACAGCATCGTGGTGAACACCAGATCGAACCGCGAATTCCTGGTCAAGCGGCACCGCATGCCGGGCAGCAAGATCACGGTGATCGACAACGGGGTCGAGGAGGCCCCGGCCTTGTCGGCGGCAGAGCGGGAACAAGTCCGCGCCTCCTTCGGCGCCGGTGAGGAGACCGTGGTCATCGGAATCGTGGGAAGACTGACCCGGCGCAAAGGGCACCACTTTCTGCTGGAAGCTCTGTCTCAGCCGGAAGACGAACTGCCGGCCTGGGTCCTCGTGGTGGCCGGCGACGGGGATGAGGACAGCGCCCTGCGAGAACTCGCGTCACGGTATGGCCTATCCGACCGGGTCCACTTCCTGGGCCACAGGGAGGACGCCACCCGCCTGATGTACGCCTTCGACTGCCTGGCCCTGCCATCGACCATCGAGACCATGCCCTTCGCCATCATCGAGGGGATGGCCGCCGGTCTGCCCGTCGTGGCCAGCGCCATCTTCGGCATCCCGGAGCTGATCGAGCACGAGGAGACCGGATTTTTGATCCAAGCCGGAGACGTTGGCGAGCTGCGCAAGCGCCTGCTTCAATTGATCCGGGACCCGGAGCTGCGGCACCGGCTGGGCGAGGCGGGCAGGCGGAGGTACGAAGAACGGTTCACCGCGGCGATCATGACCGAGAAGACATCGCGGGTCTATCTGGGCGACCGGTAGACCGTCGTTCGAACCTATCGCAGCAGGAGGAATCGCTCTGATCGTGCAGTCACATCCGCTGCCGGGGACTGCCCCTCCGTCCGGTGCTGCCCCGCCGCTCGGTGCTGCCCTCCTGCTCGGTGCTGCCCCGCCGCTCGGTATTGCAGCCAGTAGATCCCATCCGGCAACGAGCGCGTGACCGGAGAAGCGCTCAGGTCCACGCTTCCGCCGGCGCCAACGGGAAGGCCGGCGAGACGCCGGCCGTCGGCGCCAAACAGAGACACCCACCCGCCGGAGAGGTCCCCGCCGGAAAGCGGCGATTCGGAGCCGGCCTCGTCCCGCCATGACAAAACGAGGTGTGTCGCGGCCGGATTGGGGTGAACCCGCAGGCTCATCCGTTCCCACCTGTGCGCGCGTTCCCCTTCGTCCGGCACGGAGGCGGTACCGGTAGGCTCGATGGTGAAGGGACCGCCAACGCCACTGACGGATTCCCCGCCCTGGTGGAGGATCACGCGCACATAGGCCTGCTCGCTCGAAGCCTGCGGCACGAGCCACTGGTGGCGACCGCTGTCCGGCCGGTTTTGCGCCAGCGCCATCCAGGGGCCCGATGGACCGGATACGGAGAGTTCGACATCGACTGTCGCCGGCTCACTCCCCAGCTGCGCCGCCAGCCAGGCAGCGGTGTGTACCGAGCCGCCGAGCAGCCGCGCCGCCGGTCCCGGGGCGGTCACCCGGACGAAGCGCTCGGTTGGGATCGTGCTCTCGATGAGCACATACAACTCGTTCTGATAGCTCGGCCAGCTCCCCTCCTCCTGCACCAGCACCACATCAGGCCGGCCGTTGTGATCGATGTCGCCGCCGCACTCGAAGGCCGCCGTGTCGATGGCCTGTCCGACCTGCTGGGTTCCGGCGGCCGTCCACTGGCCGTTTCCGTCCCCGAGCCAGCCCGAAAGCGCGCCGTCGCCGTGAGTGATCACGTCCATGAATCCATCCGCGTCGAGATCGGCCAGGCGGACGACCTCGTGGTCGCCGCCGGTGAGCCCGCCGGATGCGTTCTCCCAGTGGTCGGCCGCCCACACGTAGACATACACGCCCCCCAGGTAGGTGAAGGCAAGATCATCGCACCCGTCCTGGTTGATGTCCCCCAGGCAAACCGAGGCGAAGCCGTAGCCGCCCGTGGCCGGAAGCCCATCGTCGGCGCCGGTGAATCCGCCCGTTCCGTCTCCCAGGAACACGGTTCCGTACTGAAAGCTGGCCGCCAGATCCGGGTGCCCGTCACCGTTCACGTCACCGAAACACAGGTGACCGGATGCGTTGCCACCTGAGAGAGCCCAGGTCTGCGTCCAGGTACCATCACCCTCGTTGCGGTAGACGTGCACGCCGTTGCAGCAGCCAAACGAGTTCGAGGCCAGATCCAAGTCGCCGTCGTGATCGATGTCGGCGAAGTCGGTGGCGAACATGCCCCAGTCCTCGCCGCTCGTGGCAAGGCCGTCATCCCACGGTGTCCAGCTCTGACCGGTCCCATCACCCAGAGCCACCTCGATCAGCTGATCGCCGAAGTCATTGCCGGAGTAGTCGTGGTGCATCCCGTAGCCGACGTCCAGGTGCCCGTCCCCGTTCACATCCCCCACCGCAATGCCGCCGTAGCCGAAGTTGCCCTCCATGTGGATGGACCAACCGCCTACGCCGTCACCGAAGTAGACCATGACGCCGTGCTGGCTGGTCCCGACGTAGGGGCTCCCGTGGTCACCAATGGAGAGGAAGTCGACGTGGCCGTCCTGATTGATGTCGGCGAAGCACAGGCCCGTGTCGCCGCCATCCCACTCGGGAAACTGCGCTCCGGAAGGAGAGACATCGATGAACTGCACACCCCGCGCCGGGCCGGGCGCGGCCAGTAGCATGGCAAGCAGCAGAAAATGCGAAAAGCAACCTGGGTGCGCCCTCATGGAGACCTCCATCACCTGACACCGGTAGGCCGATCGGCACTCGACATTGGCTTCGGCACCGGGGACCCCGACCCACGCGGCCGACCGCTGAATGTGTATCTCCTTACAAGTCTACTGCTTCGTGTGGGTCACTGACAAGATGCGCTGCCAGCGCGCGCCCACC
>CAZZIF010000425.1:0-3332 GCA_964654025.1 uncultured bacterium | reverse complement strand
TTCGGAGGCTTCGCGGAAGGCATGGTCGAGGTGGCCCCGAATATGAGCGTGAGCGCGCGGATCTACCCGTTCCAGATCGCGAGCGGAGGGGATGCGACCCGCTTCGCTCTGTTGAGCGCCGGCGCCACGATCTCCTACCTCTTCTAAGTCTCCCTCTCCTGGGAGGATCGCGGGGAGACCGTCCACCGGTCTCCCCCGCCACCGCGGCTTCCTGCCCGCACGCCGCCATTGCCCCATCCACCGCTTTCTGGCGGCAAGGGATGGTCTTCTTAACTTTCCCTTCTTCAATGACTTAGACTCTTCGGCTACCGAGAGGGCGCGCGGCTGGCACGCTGCCCTGAGGCCCGCGGCCGGCACGCTGCCCCGAGGCGCTCGGCGAGCGCTGGAGGGCAAGGCCGACCCTCAACCGGATCGTCTGCCTTTCAGGAAGCGTCCAACCCACCGTTGAAACCGGCCGCCAAGGGCGCTATGATGGGACGGTTCTATCTCGAAATTGACTTCATCCCCGTTTTCGGGGACAAGGGGGGGCCATGTCAGACTGGAAAGCCCGCTTGGAGGAACTGCTGAATCCGGAAAACGCCTCGGCGTCCGGACTGGACGCCGAGGCGCGCACAGCCGCCCAAGATATCCTCGACGAGGCCTCCGCTTCTAACGAAACGGAGGCCTTACTGCAAGAGCTCGACACGAGGTATCCGCTCCGCAGCCAGCAGGGACATCTACAGCCCCTGCCGGCCTACCTGCGAAGCCACATCATGATGCGGCTCGATCGCAGCGAGGAGGCATTGCTCACGTTGCTGCCGCTGTGCGAGAAGATCGAGCAGGAGGGGAAGTGGGCCGTGCTGAACGCGCTGGCCTCCGAGGCGCTGGCGTTGCAGCCCCACATCGAACTGGCCCGCTACCTGGCCAAGGCCGCCGAGGAAGGCGGCGTCAGTGAGGTGCCCGAGGGAACCCTCGAGCACGCGCTGGACCTGTTCCCCGACGAGCATCGCCTCTGCTGGCTGGTGGCCGAGAAGCTCGAGGATGCCGGCGAGACCGAGAAGGCCCTGGGTCTCTTCACCGGCTGTCTCCCGGCCCTGATCGACGCCCGGGAGCGCGAGAAGGTCGAGGAGGTCTTCCTCCGTCTGGAGGATTGTGAGGACAGCGAGACCCTCCAGACGATGATGCACGCCTGCATGCGGCTCTTCGGGATCAAGGAGTACAAGCTCGGCGACTCCTACCTGGAACCGCTATTTCCGAAGATCAAGTCCGTCGGTCTGGCGGGCGAGGCCTGGCGCATGCTGACCAAACTGCTCCCGAAGGCGGCTCCCGAGAACAACCTGCGCAAGCACCTGCTCGCGGTTGCGCCCGATGCCTTCCCCGGCGTCGACGGTATCGCCGATCTGCTCACCCGTAGCGGCTTGCTCGATCCATCGGTCAAGGTCGACCAGGCGCTCAAGAAGCTGGATCAGCTCCTGGAGTTCGCGCCTGGCTACTACGTGCTGCACAGCAGCTGGGGGCCTGGCCAGATCCAGGTGCGCGAGGACGACGCCCTGATCATCGACTTTCCCGACAAGCCTGGGCATCGCATGTCGATGAAGATCGCGCGCAATGCTCTGCAGGTGATCCCCGCCGACGACTTGCGCGTCCTGTGGGCCAACGAACCAAAGAAGGTCAAGGCCATGGCGCGTTCGGATAAGGCCGGCTTGGCCTTTCTGGCCATCCGCGAACTCGGAGGCAAGACCACCACCCAGGAGCTGCGCCGGCGTCTGACCCCCGACATCATCAGCACCTCGAGTTGGAGCACATGGTGGAAGGACGCCCGCACGTTGATGGAGGAAGACGACCGCTTCGACTTCAGCGAGAGCTTCAAGCAAACCTACGGCATCCGCCTCCCGGGCGCCAACGATCACGAATTCGAGCTGCCGCGGCTGGACCGGCGACGCGGCATCCGCGCCAACCTGAACCTGCTCCGCCGCTTCCTGGATCAACACCCGCAGCACACCGAGACGGCCGTGCGCATGTACACGCCGGTGCTCATCCGTTGGATGCGCGAGGAGCGCACGCATCCCGAGGCGGCCGTGGCTGTCTGCCTCACGCTGGATCGCTGGAAGCGTCTGGATGTTGCCGACCTCGACCGCAGCCTGAAGCGCCTCTTGGAATCCGGGGCCGAGGCCAGCTCCTTCGCCGACGAAGACAGCCAGCGCCTGCTGGCCACCCGCGCGATGGAACTCGAGGGCTACGAACGCGACGCCATCTACTTCGCGATGGGATCGCGATACGGTTCCATCCGTGAGGTTGCACTGACCAAGCTTCGCGCGCAGCCCGAGGAAGGCAACCGGCTGCTGACCGAGCTGCTCGCCCGGCCCGAGGAACGGCCGAACACGGCGCAGTCGCTCATCCAGAACGTCATGGCCGACGAGTCCGAACGCGAGCCATTCTTCCCGTCGGTCTGGCGGGGGGCGCTCTCGCTCGCCCGTCTCGTCGAGCGCACCGGACGGGATTCGTTCCGCGAGCAGATCATGCGTCTCTTCAAGCCGAACAGCCAGCTCGCCGATGCGCTTCGCGATGCGCCGGTTCCAGACGACATCCCCTTCTTGCTCGAGGATGCGCTGAAGCGCTGGCGCCAATCGGAGAACTACCTCTTCCCCATCCTCGATTTCTTCGAAAGCGCCGGGCTCGAAGAAACGGTGAGCGCCGTTCGTGACAGCCGCTCGCTGGCCACCAATCGCCTGCTCATGCAACAGCAGCATGAGGGCCAGGCGTTCGATGGCTATTACCTGACCCGCGCCACCTACCACCGCCTGGAGGAAGAGCGCAACCAACTCGCCTTCGAACTGAAGACCACCGTCGCGCAGGCCATTCAGAAGGCACGCGAACATGGTGATCTCAGTGAGAACGCCGAGTACGATGCCGCCAAGGAGAAGCAGGCGAACTACCACGCGCGGATCCATCAGATCGACGCGCAGCTGAGCCGCGCCAACCTCATCGAGACGGTCGATGTGCCCGAGGGGGTCGTCGGTCCCGGATCGTTGGTCGACCTGAAGGTCATCTCGAGCGCCGGCCCCAACGGCATCAAGAGCCTGCGCTACTGGCTTCTGGGCGAGGGCGACTCCGGCGACAGCGAAGAGGTGATCTCCTGCACGGCCCCGGCCGCGAAGAAGCTGCTGGGCCATCGTGTGGGCGATACGATCGAACTCGAGAGCGATCAGGGCCCGTATCAGGTTGAGATCGTGGCCACGGAGAAACGCTTGCCGGAAGAGCACTCGGCCGGGAAGGCGTAGGACGCCAGCGTCCGTGCCAGCGCCGGTGAGTCTGCAGGAAGGAAGCGATGGTGGACCGTCGTCCAGGCGTAC
>CAZZIF010000424.1:1351-3353 GCA_964654025.1 uncultured bacterium | reverse complement strand
ATATGGAGCTGGGTGCGTTCATGCCCAGCGGGATAGCCAACCCGGGGCCAACGCGTGCCGGGGCAGTGAGACTCCAGATCCCACCGCCCCGGTATCGTCAGGTTCCTCAGAACTCTATCCCGGCCCCACCGGGGCTTGTGCGACCACAATCAAACGGGAACACCCCCACTTCCCCACCCGAGCGGGCGACCATCGCCTCGATGAGCGGCCGGTCGCCGGGTGGCTCCTCGGCCAGTGTCAGCATCGCCTGTTCGTCCGCGTACGGTTGCTCAGACGCGGCGCCCGCCGCCAAGTACAGCGTGTAGAGAGGTTGGCCGCGACGAACGGCCTCCCCGGGCCGGACATGGAACCAGATACCCACTGACGGATCGATGCGGTCCTCGCTGCGCAGCCTTCCCCCACCAAGCAGCGTGCAGAGGCGTCCCGCGCGGCGAGCATCGATGTCGCACACGAATCCATCCACTTGAGACTCCACCGTACGCCGGTTGCTCGACACCGCCGGGAGGTCCGACGCGGTCACGACGCGTGGGTCACCGCCTTGGGCCTCAATCCAGCGCTCGGCCGCCCGCGCCGCTGCGCCGCTGGCAATGAGCTCGCGCACTTGACGGGCCCCCTCCGATAGCGGGTGTCCCGGGTTTGCAAGCGCCCACAGGAGTCCTGCGAAGGTCAGGGTCAGCTCGAGCAGGTCCGGCCGCACCGGATCGCCGCGCAGCAACTGCATCGACTCGTGAATCTCGAGGGCATTCCCAACCGCTGCACCTAGCGGCGCGTCCATCCGGGTCAGGAGCGCGACCGCGGGCAGTCCAAGGTCATGGGCAACCGAGACGAGGTTCTGCGCCAAGTCGGCGGCCTGCTCCCTTCCGCGCATGAAGGCGCCGCGGCCCAGCTTGACATCCAGCGCCAGTGCGGTCACGCCAGCGGAGAGCTTCTTGCTGAGGATGCTGCCGACAATGAGCGGCACCGACTCGATCGTGGCCGAGACATCGCGTAACGCGTACATGATCCGGTCGGCCGGCACCAGCTCGTTCGTCTGTCCCGCGATGAACCCGCCCTGTTCGCGAATGAGTTCGCGAAGCCTCTCGATCGGCACGCGTGAACGGTATCCAGGAATCGAATCCAGCTTGTCCAGGGTACCACCCGTGTCGCCCAGACCACGGCCGGATAGCATCGGGACAGTGAGCCCCGCCGCCAGACAGATCGGCAAGAGCGGGATCGAGACCTTATCCCCCACCCCCCCGGTCGAGTGCTTGTCCACCTTGGGACCTGGCACCTCATCCCAGCGTAGGCGCTGTCCGGAGTCCAGCATCGTCCGCGTGAGGTCGCGGGTTTCGCGGACCGTCATCCCGCGCAGGCAGGTGGCCATCATGAAGGCGGTCATCTGATAGTCGGCCACCTGTCCCTCGAGCAAACCTCTGAGTAGGGCTCGGATCTCCTCAGCCCCCAGTTCCTCGCCATCGCGCTTGCGGGCAATCACACTGCGGGGGTCGTACGCCTGGCGCCCGGCAACTGGAAGGGCATCGGGCAACAGGTCGCCGGCGTGCCAGCGCAGCTGGCGTCCATTGGACGCGACCGAGATGACCTCGATCTGAGGTGCCAGCTCTGCGATGACGTCCCGACAAGCGCCGCATGGGGGGGTCGGATCCGGCGCCCGGGTGGCAATCACGAGGCGGCGCCCCGGCCGGAGTCCGCGTCCAAGCAGGGCAAACAGCGCAACGCGTTCGGCGCAGATTCCCAGCCCCAATGAAGCATTCTCCAGATTGCAGCCCGGGATGATCTCGCCTCGCTCGCTCTCGAGCGCAGCCCCGACCGGAAACCGCGAGTAGATCGCATGGGCGCGGTCCCGCGCCCGTATAGCCACGGCGAGCAGTTCCTGCTCGCTGACCTCGCGCGAGGCAGAGTTCATCGGCTCCTCCCCAGTTGGCGATCCCAACCGCGTTGCCTATGGCGCGCTCCCGCCAGCGCACCCGTTGGCGCCGGTGGCGCGCTCCCAGCGGCACGCCCG
>CAZZIF010000424.1:0-1251 GCA_964654025.1 uncultured bacterium | reverse complement strand
TGGCGCCGGTGGTAGCGCTCCTTGCCTGTCCGAGAATCATCATGGTAGCGTGCCGTCATGAGTACACAACCATCAAAGGACTGGGAAGGCCTGAGGGAGATCTGCCGCCGGCTGCGCGCTCCCGGGGGATGCAACTGGGATCGGGGCCAGACTCTCGAGACGGTCACGCCCTACCTGCTCGAAGAAACACACGAGCTGCTCGATGCCATCGGTCGTCGCGACAACGCAGCCACGGTAGAAGAGTTGGGCGACCTGCTGTACCTGGTCGTCTTCTTGGTCACCATTGCCGAGGAAGAGAAACGCTTCGGCTTCGAGGACGTGGCGCTGGGCATTACGTCCAAGCTGATTCGCCGCCACCCGCACGTCTTTGGCGATTCGCCCCAAGTGCTGGCGCCCGAAGCCGTCCGCGAGCAATGGGAGGTGATCAAGGCCCGGGAGCGTCGCGATCATGATGAGGCAGCAGCGGAAGGAACTCCAGCGGACGGGACAGGGGCCGACGGGACAACGGCGGACGGGACAGGGGACGACGGGACCACGGCCGACGGAACGGGGGCCGACGGGACAGGGGCCAACGGGATAGCGGCCGACGGGATAGCGGCCGACGGAACGGGGGCCGACGGGATAGCGGCCGACGGAACAATGGTAGCAGGCAAGCCAGGCGACACAACCGGTGCGGAAGCTGCCGCCCCCCCATCATCCACCCGGACGCGGCTGGCGTGCGGGGCCCCCGGCTTACCCGCGCTCCTGGCTGCCTACCGGGTTCAAGAGAAGGCCGCCAGCTTCGGGTTCGACTGGCCGGACTTGTCGCCCGTACTCGCGAAGCTGGACGAAGAACGCGAGGAGCTGACCGACGCGCTGTGCTCTGAAGGGGCGCTGGCATCCGACCGCGATGCCAGATCCCACAGGGCTGAAGGAAAGCAGTTGTTGGAGGACAAGCCTTCAGCCGGCAGACGCGTAGCGGGCCCTGCCTCTCTACATGAACTCGGTGATCTGCTCTTCGCGGCGGTCAATCTCGCCAGGCACATCGGGGCCGATCCGGAGGTAGCCCTGCGTGGAACGATCGATCGCTTCCGCAACCGGTTCGCGGGGATGGAAACCATCTTGGAGTCCAAGGGGCACTCCCTGAAGGATGCGGACCTCGATACAATGGAGCAGGCGTGGCAGGCCGCCAAGAAGGCCGAAACCCGCAATCTTGATCCCACCAGAAGCTAGACGTCCAGGCGCCAATCCGTCTCAGGCGAGGCTCGGAAG
>CAZZIF010000423.1:0-3354 GCA_964654025.1 uncultured bacterium | reverse complement strand
GGCGGGTCCATCCTCGCAAGCGGTGAAGGCCCTGGCGGGCACGAGGTCAGCCCTGGCGGGCAGAGGTGAGCCCTGGCGGGCACGAGGTGAGCCCTGGCGGGCACGAGGTCAGCCCTGGCCAACATGAGATCGCGCGTCGAAACGACAGTCTAATTTAGCGAACTCTAAAATTGACAAGGATGAACAGCGGAACTCATTATCTTGCAAGGATTTAGGCCTCGATCCCGGGATCCAATGTTAAGTCATTGATTTACAATGAGTTGCGGCGTTTTGCCGTGACGACATTCTGACTTGCTCGTTTTGCCACCCAGATCAGGTGCCGCGCGCCCTTGCCTCGGCCAGTCGCTCGCACCGTCAGCTCCTCCACAACGAAGCCTACCTGGCGCAGACGACGGGTGAACGCTTGGTCCCGGTGGGAGGACCACACGGTGAGCAAGCCACCGGGCTTGAGGGCTGCGTAGGCGATGCCAAGGCCAGAGAAGTCGTAGAGCCAGTCGTTTTCCTCACGGGTCAATCCTTCCGGGCCGTTGTCGACGTCCATGATAATCGCATCGAACGGCCGGTCGGGGGTCCTCAGGAGGACAGCGACGTCCATCTCGCGAACCGTGACTCGAGGATCCGCGAGGGGGTGACCGGCGAGATGGGCCAACGGACCGTGGTTCCAAGCCACGACCGCGGGGATCAGCTCGGCTACGGTGACCTGCGCCCCGGGCGGCAGTCGGCGCAGGGCTGCCGCCAGGGTGAAACCCATGCCCAGCCCGCCGATCAGGAGCTGGGGTTTCCGTCTGGTGGCCAGCGATTCGCAGGCCAGCTCCCCCAGCCGCTCTTCGGAGCCGTGTGTCTGGCTGGTCATGAGCTGGGTCTGGCCGATCCAGATCGAGTACTCCGAGCCGCGCTGGTAGAGGCGCAGCTCTTCGGAACTCAGGGGAACCGGGGCCCGATCGAGCAGGACTCTAGGGATCATCAGCGTTTGCCTTCCAGCGTGTGCCGTCCGCCTACGGTGGATGCCTTCCAGCGCATGCCGTCCGTCTCAGCCGTAAGCCTTCCAGCGTCTACTCCCCGCCAGGGCGTTTTCCGTATCAGCCTTCGCAGGGGGTCAGTCATGACCCGAGACGGCGGCTTCCTCCCGCTCGCGCTCGTCCTTCTCGAGATAGCTGAAGACTTCGTCGGTGACATACAAGCCCATCGAGAGAGGGTCCTCTACATAATCCCAGACCTCCCAAAGAGCCATCCACTCGAGTTGCTGGCCGTCCCGCCAGCGGGTCAGCACGACCATGGTGTCGTCGATATCGTAGTACTCGCGCAAAGGAGCGTTTCGTGGTTCGTCGATGTTGATCAGCCGGAATGTCAGCTGGCCATCCTCGAGTTCTGAGACGAACTCCTCTTCGATCGCGTCTCGGGCGTAGGTTTCGATCAGGATGCAGTCGGCGCAACGCTCGGTGGCGTGGAAATGGAGCACTGTCGTGCCATCGCTGGGCTCGATCACGTTACGAACCTGGATGAACAGAGAATCAGCCGTGGTGCTGCTGCTGGAACCTCCTGCTTCGGATGCGCTCCCGGCGACAGGCTCAGCGGGCTCGCCCTGGGCGATTGCGCTTTCGGTGAGAGGGTCGGCGGCCTCGCCTTGGGCGGATGCGCTCCCGGCGACAGGGTCAGCGGGCTCGACCTGAGCCGTGGCGTTTGGCGTCCAGAGGGCCGCGAGAGTCAGAAGAGTTAAGAGAGCCAAGAGAGCCAAGGGAGCCAGAGGAACCAGAGGAACCAAGGTCCCGAGGATGGATGCCGGCGCGCGGCGACCGGCGTGTTGGTGTGCCGATTGATAGGGATGGAGGGCTGGGTGCATTTCGTCTCCTCGACCGTTGGTGCCCGAGCAGTGTTCGGGCTAGGGCTGCGGATCGAACCGCGTTCGCAGGTGGCCCCAGCTGATGCAATGGCAGCGGACGCCGCCACACCCCACGCCGAAGCGGCCGATCTGGCCGCAGGACGGATTGTTCTCTTCGGCGCAGGGTGAGTTTGTATCGATTGTGAAGTCGTAGCTGAACACATCACAGAACAGAGGATCGGCCGTGAAGTTGCCGTCGGTGCCCGAGGGATCCTCGAAGTTCAGGAAGTTCAAGGGGTGGTTGTTCCAGAACGCGTTGCACACGAAAGCAGGCAGGGCGCTATCGACGAAAACGCCGTAGCCGCCCAGGGCCTCGGAGAGAATGCAGTTCTCGATCACAGGCGTCGCCCCGTTGAGCACCGCCAGGTGGGCCCCACTGCGCTGGGCCAGGTTGAAGTGGAAGGTGCAGTGGCGCACCTCGGCCGAACCGCCATCGACTGTGAAGATGGCGCCGCCGTCGAGGGCCGCCCGGTTGTCGACGAAGGTGCAGGATTCGATCGTTGGGCTGGCCTCGTGAATGCGGATGGCGCCGCCGTGGGTGACGGTCGACTGGTTCGATTCGAAGGTGCACCCTTTGATGAGGAGGTTGGCGGTATCATACGGACAGCTGATCGCACCCCCGCTGTGCGCGCGGTTGTTGATGAACTCGCAGGCCACGATGTCGCAGGGAAGGGCTAGCTGCACCGTGCCCGAACCGGTCACAGCCTCATTATCCTCGAAACGGCATTCGAGAATGCTCGGCGCCGAGTTGGGACCCGCGATCGCCGAACCGCTGATGTGTGCGAGATTCTCGAGAAACGTGCATCCTGCGATGGTCGGGCTGGCGTCGATCAGCAGAATACCGCCGCCGTAATCCGCCTCGTTCTGCAGGAAGACGCAGCCGAGGATCTGCGGCTCGCTACCGTAGCAGCCGATCGCCCCGCCGCCCGTACCGCCCAGGCTCGCGACGAGAGGCCCCGAGGAAGCGGTGAGCGTGAAGCCTTCGAGACTGGCTCCCGAACCCTCACCCGATGCGAACGTGACCAGATGGGTCGAGCGGGAGATTGGGACGGGAGGGGTGAGTACGGTCACATCTGGACCTTCAGCGGCGAAGATGCGCAAATCCTTGCCCAGGTAATCGAGTTCCTCCGCATACGTGCCTGCCAGAACCTCGATCTCGTCTCCGGGCGTTGCCGCTTCGATGGCGGATTGAATGTGGGTGAAGTCACCGCCGCCGGATGGATCGACCACCCACTGCTCCGCCAGGGCCGAGGACGGAACCAGAGCGCAGAGCGAGAACCCAGCCAGCAGGAGCATGAACGTGGCAAGCAGAAGCGACCGCCCAACGAACGGAAACTTGTGCATGAGATCCCCCCCTCGGCGTGCCAGGCGAAGCGAGCCCGATCCACGTTATCTGGGCTGTTCGCATTGCGCATGGGGCTAGGCAACGGCACTGAATCGCGATCCTGCCGCGGACGCTTCGCGGAGTCGAGTGT
>CAZZIF010000422.1:0-3365 GCA_964654025.1 uncultured bacterium | reverse complement strand
GTGGTGCATACGGAAGTCAACGATCATATTCGGATCATCAGCGCGAGGCGCGCGACGCGTCAGGAGAAGAAGACCTATGAAGAAGCCTGAGCATCAGCCGCCCGATCTCGACATGAGGGACGAGTACGACTTCTCCAAGGGCACTCGCGGCAAGTACGCGGACCGATTCGCCGATGGCACCAATGTGGTTGTCTTGGAGCCTGATCTTGCCGAGCTCTATCCGGATTCCGAGTCTGTGAATCGTGCGTTGCGGCTTCTGGCTGAACTGGCACGGCGACAGGCTCGACGGGCAAAGAAGTAGGTTCCGGCAGCTAGGCCAGTCGGTGCGTACCAGGTGTGTATCCCAGAGGATGTCCGGGACAAACTGGAGCTTTCCCCTGTGCGGAAGAGTCGAATCGGGTCGATGGAGATCGCGTCGTTCTCATTCCGTTCCGGCCTGCCAACCAGATGCGTGGATTCCTCGAAAGAGCTGAAGCAGCTAACGATCTGCTGCAGCGGATGGTCTGCCCTGTCACGGCCACTGCGGGCCACGCGCCCCCGCAGCTCAACGCCACGTTAGCTTCCCAAGGATGCGGACATGTCTTCTTGCAACTCAGCGGGGGCATCGGCAGCGTCTTACCAGTAAGATGACTTGACATCGGAGGTGCCATGCCTGAACCCGCGACCACAAAGATGTCCTCGAAGGGCCAGGTGGTCATCCCCGAGGAGATCCGCAAGCGCCTGGGCCTCGAACCCGGGGTGCAGTTCGTCGTCGTCGCAGAGCGCGATGTGGTAATCCTGAAGACACTTACCGCACCGTCGATGGTGGAGTTCGATGAGTTGGTGTCTGAGGCTCGCAAGCAGGCCCGTCGGGCCAAGATGAGGCGCTCAGACATCGCGACGGCCACCAAGCGAGTGCGGAGCTCGCCTATTCCTAGCGGACGATTGTCCTGGTGAGATAACGGGACAGTATCAGCGACGTTCGAGGGCCAAGCGCTTGGGATTTCGCCAGTTAGGCTGGCTGGAGCGCCCGAACAGCAGGCATTAGGAGGTCATACGATGCGCAGCTTCTTCGTTCTTTCGATGGCCGCCATGTGGCTTTGCGGCCTGGCGCAAGGAGAGACATACCTGGTCCGGGCGGATGGAACCGGCGACTAGCCGACCTTTACCATTGTGAGAGAGATGACCGACTGTGAGGGAGTTACGGACGTTTCGCGGACAACGGGCCTCGGAGCAAGCTGAGGGCGGAGGGATGCCCCCCCACGTCTGACATTTCAGTCTACTGAAAAATAATCTTGACTATATTGCAGTTCACGTTATTATGGTCGCATGCTGAAGCGCGAGCCCTACATCCATATCTGGGAAGACCTATCCTCCGAGAAGCGCATGGTGCTTCTCGCCGGACCGCGCCAATGCGGCAAGACCACACTGGCCAAGATGATCGCCACGCAGTTCACCAACAGCCTCTACTTCAACTGGGACATCATCACCGACCGGCGGAAGCTCATCGACGATCCCTACTTCTTCCAGACCATGTTGAGACGAGATCAGTCCACGCCGCTCGTCCTACTGGATGAGATCCACAAGTACAAGGACTGGAAGAACTACCTCAAAGGAGTCTATGACCGGTTCCATGACACGTACCGGTTCCTGGTCTCCGGAAGCGGCCGGCTCGATCTCTACCAGAAGGGCGGGGATTCCCTGGCGGGTCGCTACTACTCGTTTCATCTGTGGCCGCTCACGCTCGGAGAGCTTCACGGCCGCGGCAACACGCTCGATGAGTTTCGAGCCGACCCTTTGCTTGTCGACACGGACGACCGCGAGGAGTCCCAAGCGACATGGCGCCGCCTCTCGTCTTTCAGCGGCTTTCCGGAACCCTACTTGGCCGCGAGGCCGACCACGTACCGGCCTTGGTCGACCGCGTACCATCGCCAGCTCATTCGCGAAGACATCCGAGACTTGACGGGAATCAGGAGCGTGGATGACCTCGAGACGCTCTTTGCGCTTCTGCCTGCGAGGGTGGGAGCGCCGCTGTCGATTCCCAGCCTGAGCACCGATTTGAAGGTGGCCTACAACACCGTGAAGAGCTGGCTGGATGCCTTCGAGAAGTTCTATCTGACCTTCACGCTCACGCCCTGGGCGCGCCAGGTGAGCCGCGCAATTCAGAAGGAGCGCAAGGTCTACGTGTTCGACTGCGCACTGATCGAAGACCCCGCGAAGCGGTTTGAAAACATGATCGCGCTCGAGTTGTTTCGCGCTGTCTCGAACTGGAATGATCTGGGGCTCGGGCGCTTCGGTCTTCATTACATTCGCACCAAAGAGGGCCGGGAGGTCGATTTCGTGCTGGTCGAGAAGGAAAGGCCGTTGCTCCTGGTCGAGGCCAAGCTTCGGGCCCATGATCCGGACGTGAATCTAAAGCGATTTCAGACGGCTCTGTCCATTCCGGCTGTCCAGCTCGTGGATGAGGATGAAGGCTACCGACTCCTGGATCAAGATGGCCGGAAGCTGCTCGTCGCGCCGGCGGCCTGGTGGTTGCCGAATCTGCCGTAAGACGTTCACAGCAGCGCCGTGAAGACGGGCAGGCTACGCGAAAAGTCCGTAACTCTCTCACAATCCGCCATCTCTCCCTCAATGGTGCAATCTTACCCAGGTACAATCTTACCCATGATCAGAACGCCACTATCTGCAAAGCCTGCCACGGCTATTGCCTGGCATCGCCTTCATCAAGTGCATCTCCGCCGGCCAGCCCGGCTGGGGTGAGGACAAGATCGCCGAGGAACTGGTTGCCAAGTTCGGCATCCACCGGCGAGCTGGTTCATCGACGATCTCATGCACCACCTCGATCAGCCCTACTACGTGGGACTGCTCAGCGCCGCGACGATCCACGGCGCGTCCCATCACCAGCCCATGGTCTTCCAGGTCGTGACCGACAAGCCCACACGCGAAATGCACGCCGGCAAGGTCACCATCCGCTTCTCAATGAGCGGCAGGGCGGGCTCGATGAACGGTTCGACCGCGCAAACCAGCGCCTTGTGAAGTACGCGGTGGTGCTGGGCCACCATACAGGCCGAAAGGCCCCCACCATCCAGCCGGCCGCGGCACCGCTTCTCATGCAGGTAGGTTTGGATCTGCGCGGAGGTGAGTTCGGTCAGGTCCTGTTCGCCTAAGGCCGGTATCAGGTGACGCCGGACAATTCGCTCGTAGGACTCAAATGTCAGCCCGCAGACACGATGCTCCGCGTACTCGGCGAGCCACCGGATCAGAACTTCGGAGACGGTCATCGTTGCCCTCGTGTCTGGAGCTGCCATGGGTCCGATGCGTGCATAACCAGTCGGGCGTGACCGCAGGAATGTCTCATGTAACTACCTGAAATGTATGTGATTATA
>CAZZIF010000421.1:0-3374 GCA_964654025.1 uncultured bacterium | reverse complement strand
GCTTCCCACACCGCCTCCGACGCGAGCGCCCAAAACAGCGATCGCTGCGAGGACGATTCACCCGTTCGGGGACTCCTGCTTCCGGGCAGTCGGCGGGGCGAGATCGCGCGTCATCTTCCCATTCTGGCCGAGGCGGCCAGTAGGGTCGCGCGCCATCATGAGATAGAATGGTCGATCCGCGTGGCCGGCGAGCTGGACGACGAGGTCTACCAGCCCTGGGCGCAGGAGGCCGGCATCCGCCTGTCGCGCCGACCGCTCTTCGAGTTGGCCCGGGAAGCCCAGGTGGCGGTGTGTGTGTCGGGGACCGCTTCCTTCGAGGTCGCGATCACCGGAACGCCGGTGGTGGTTGTCTATCGCATGAACGCGCTCAGCTGGGCTCTGGCACAGCGCCTGGTGCGCGTGCCGTTTGCCGCCATGGCCAATCTCACCGCGGGCCGGGAGATCGTCCCCGAACTCTTGCAGGCGGACTGCAGCCCGGAGAGAATCGCATCGGAGGTTGGGCGACTGCTGGATGATCCGGCGCGACGTGTCCAGATACGCGAGGACTTGCTGGGGCTGCGGGAACGGTTCGGTTCCCCAGGTGCCTACGACCGAGCTGCCGAGCGCGTGCTGGCTCATCTCCAACCGCGGGAACCATGACCGAGCATGACCGAGAAGACACCGAAACCACACGGGCGCGATGTCTGGGCGATGGGTATCGCCGGCGCCCTGCTGCTGCGAGCTTTGCGGCTGACCTTCCGAGTACGTCGTTTGGGAGAGGAGCACACACGCCCGTTTCTCGAACAGGGGCGGAGTTTTCTCCTCACGTTCTGGCACGGGCATCTGCTGCACCTGGCCTGCCTGATGAGCCACATGCACCCCCACACTTTGGTGAGTGAGCATCGCGACGGCGAGATCATCAGCCAGATCCTCGAACGGCTCGGATGCGGCACCGTGCGTGGCTCGACCACCCGGGGTGGGTATCGCGCGCTCCTGGAGATGGTGCGCCGCGGCCGGGCCGGGGTGCCACTGGGAATCACCCCGGATGGGCCGCGCGGACCACGCCACGAGGTGCAGCCCGGCGCGCTGATCGTGGCGCAACGCGCGGGAATCCCGATGATTCCGCTCGCAGCCTACGCCCATCCCGAGAAGCGTCTTGATTCCTGGGACCGGTTCCAGATTCCGCTTCCATTTGCCAAGCTCGTCGTCGTGACCGGCCCGCCCCTCTGGGTGCCCGCCGAGTTGGATCCGCAGGAGGCGGTCCGGCAATACAGCCCCCGCCTGGCCGATGCGCTCGGTTCGGTCTCGCGGACGGCCAGCGACGAACTGGCACGCTGGAGCGGTGCCAACAGGGGCTGGCATGACTGAGCGCGAGTCTTCGGCAGCACGGGGTACCAGGCGGCACCAGGAAGCGCTGGGCAGCGAGCCCCGCGCCGGCGGACGCCGTGGCCTGGATCTCGAGGGCCGGGCGCTGTGGGGCTACCGTCTCTATCAGGCCGCCGCTGCGGGCGGCCTGGCGCTGGCGAGCCCCTATCTCGCGCGCCGTGGACGATCCGCCCCTCGTGAGATGCGCGAACGGCGCGGACAATGGGGGCCGCTGCCGGATACGGCGCGCGGGGCGGTCTGGATTCACGCCGCCAGCATGGGGGAGGCCCGGGGTGCGCTGACGCTCGTGGAGGCCCTGAGTGCCCGTGGCGTCAGGACGGTGATGAGCGTCATGACGCCGGCCGCCCGTGAACTCGAGTCTGCGGCGCGCGCGGCCGGTTGTGAGGCGCTGCGTTTCGTCCCGCTGGATGTGGGTCCCTACGTGCGGCGGGTGCTGGAGGGGATCGAACCGCGGGCCCTGCTGATCTGCGAGACCGAAATCTGGCCGGGTCTGCTGGCCGAGGCACGGCGCAGCCAGGTACCGGTGGCGTTCGTGAGCGCGCGCCTGACCGATCGGGGTGCCCGGCGTCAGCGCCTCTGGCAACCGCTTGTGCGCGAACTGATGCGGGGAGTCCCCGTGGCGGCGCAGTCGGGGGCTGACGCTGAGCGGTGGCGTGCCATCGGTGCCGGGGCTGCCTGTGTGGCTGTGACCGGGAACCTGAAGTACCACCATCCGGCGGGGCCCCTGGCGCCGGCCGAACGCGAGGCGGGCCGGCGAGGATGGAATCGCGTGTTCGTGCTCGGCAGTGTGCGTTCGGGTGAGTTCGAGGCGGTTGTCAGCGCCGTGGCCCGAACCGCCGAGCGGGTGAGTCGAGCGCCGGAGAGCGCGAGTCGTACGCCCGAGAGCGCGAGTCGTACGCCGGAGAGCGCGAGTCGTACGCCGGAGAACGCGAGTCGTACGCCCGAGAACGCGAGTCGTACGCCCGAGAACGCGAGTCGTACGCCGGAGAACGTGATTCGTGCGCCGGGCAATGTTCTCGTGGTTGTGGTGCCCCGGCATCCGGAACGCGCCGGAGACCTGTGGGACGGGCTGGGGCGGCTGGGGATGCCGGTGATCGAGCGGCGCGCCCGGAAGGGCCAGCTCCTGCCGGCACCGGGTGCGGTGGAGCAACGGGACTCGACGCCGACATTGCTCGCCGTGCATACGATCGGGGAGCTGCGCGACCTCTACGCTCTCGCCGACGCCGCTTTCGTGGGCGGCACCCTGGCTCCTATCGGGGGGCACAGCCTCTATGAGGTGGCCGAGTGGGGTGTTCCCGTGCTCTACGGACCGCACGTCGAACAGGTGGCCGATGTTGCTGCGGCTCTGGAGGCGCGAGGCGGAGGGCGTCGCGTTCACAGCGCGGAGGCACTCGCCGAGGCGTGGACGGCCTGGATGACGGATCCCGCCATGCGGCGGGAAGCGGCGGCGGCCGCTCTGGAGGCCGCTCGCGAGCTCGGGGGATCAGCCGAACGCACCCTGGGGGCACTCGCCGCCTGGGGGTTCCCTGTGGGAGAGCAGCGCACGCGGCAGGGACCGGATGGGGACGCCTACCGGGAGACCGATCTGGAGACGACTCGGAAGACCGACCAGGAGACGCGTTGATGAACTGGCCCGAGCGGCACAGGCGCCTATCGCGTGGGGAAGAGACCGGCAGCGACCATGTGTGGTCGCTGGTGCTGCGGCCCCTGTCCTGGCTGTACCGAGGGTATGCCGCAAGTCGCAATGCCGCCTACGATGCCGGGCTCTTGCCGGTACGGACGGCCGGGGTCCCGGTGGTCAGTGTTGGTAGCCTGACAGCAGGCGGCACGGGTAAGACGCCATTGCTTGCCATGCTGGGGAACCACTTGCATGCCGCCGGCTGGCACCCGCTGCTGGTGGTCCGGGGATACCGAGCCCCGGTGGGTTCGAGACGGGCGCGTCTGGTGAGCGATGGCGGCATGACGGACGCTGCGCGAGTTGCGGACGCTGCGCGAGGTGCGGACGCTGC
>CAZZIF010000420.1:0-3383 GCA_964654025.1 uncultured bacterium | reverse complement strand
TGGGCACGCGCGTGTCCTCGCTGATCCTCTCGCGGCCACGGCCCGCCGTTCTGATCGGCGCCCGCCGGACTGAGTGCGGAGGGTCTGTCGCTTCGGTAGGGCCCACCTCACCGGGCCGGGCCTTCCCATCCACCTCCCTCGCCCGCTGCACGTCCCGGGGGTCGATCAGAACCCCATCCTCGGCGACCAGGACGTGCTCGAACCGGCGCACGCCATCACCGACCCGCACGAGCTGACCGCGGGCCCAGGGATCCTCCCACCCGGGGGCGGTGCCGGCGACGACCTCGAGCATCCGTCCCTTCTCGGCCGCCTCGTGCATCACCCGGAGGAGTATCGGCTCCTCCAGGTGCCGCCAGGGGACCGTGAGATCAGTGTCGAGGAACCCCCACCTGAGCCGCACGCTCCCGTGCAGCCGGCCGTACTCGTGGAGGGCGTGCAGGGACTTGGCATCGGACTCCAATCGGCGCCGCAGCTTGGTGGTGGCGCCACGGCGAAGGTAGTCGCTCATCTTCTTCGGATCGCCGAGCGGGCGGCTGATGTTGCAGCTGCTCCCGATGAGCAGCTCGGTCGTGATCTTGAGCGTGCGTCCCCGCCGGTTGAGCCGCACGGTCTTCTGCGGCGGTCCCAGGTCCATGACCCGCCGCGCCTCAGGATCGAAGTCCAGCTCGCGCAGGAGCGGGCGAATCTCGAGGCCGCAGATGTAGTCGTAGGCGGCCAGCCGCCCGCCGATCCCGGCGAGATCCTCCCCCATGAGGGTCTCGATCGTGTGGGCCGTGATGTCCAGGAGCACGACCGCTTGGGGACTCTTCACGGGAAACGCGTGCACGAGCACGCGGCGTTCTCTCGCGAAGGCCTCGGCCTTGGCCCGACGGCGGCGCTCGCTTGCCTTGACTAGTGCCTCCTGGACCGCCGGATCCGGGCGTAGCCTGACATTGCGCCTCACCACCTCGATCTTCTCCCGCACCGCGATGCGTGCCGGGCGAACGGCCTTGTGGTTGCGGTCGAGGACCCACGCGCCATCCTCGGCGGTTTGGATCGGTGCGCCTCGCCTCCAGTACCGGGCGTCCTCGGCCTGCACGGTCCGCCCACCGCGGGCCCGGTCCGCGATGAAGCGAACCACCGCCTCCGGCGCCAGGCGTCCGCCGTGGGCATCCAGGACGCAGATGGCCAGGCGCTGGCTGGACCAGCTCCACGGGGTCTCGTACCGCCAGGCCTCTTCGAGGTCGGCAACCTCCAGGGGCTCATCCGGTGACGGCAGCGGCCGCTCGGGCGGGCGGACCACGCTGAGCTTGGGAGTGCGCGACGGCCTGATGCCGAGCCGGAAGGCCCACATGTCGGCTTCGTCATCGTGGGGGTCGAGGACATAGTGGTCGCCGTCGCGATGGATGGGGGGCCTGGCCGGCTTGCACTTCTTGAGCGAGGCCAGGGCCGAGGCGCGGGGGGCGATCCCAAGCTCTTCCATGCGCGATGCGACCTCCTCGAGCGTGACCGGACCGCCGCGCTCGAGCAAGGCGACCAGCAGCAGCGCATAGGGCCCAGCCTCCCGGTGGCCGGCAACCTGCTCCATGCTCGGAACGGGGATGCGAAGCGTGTCGCAGTAGAGGTTCGTCTTGGCCACCGCGCGGTTCCTCCTCGTGTTCGTTGATCAACCGGCTTGCTGCCGATTTCTGCTTACCCGACGAGCGCATCATAGCGTTGCTCGACCGGGGTCACCACCTCGTCGGCGAGTTGAGCCTACCCCGGCTGTCGTGCTTGGGTCGACAGCGGTCTCTGATTCTGACGAATGAGGCGCAAGAGTAGTTCCGGGGGGCGGTTGGGCAGCTCGGCGATGTCCGGGAGGCCGGCACGGGAATCGCCGTAGGTCGGCAAGATATCGAAGAAGCGACAAGACGTCCGCGGTGTCATCCTTGACCCGCGCATTGCCCTTATCGGTGGGCTCCCAGTCGATTGAGCTGGACGGCCGAGTCCCAAGACCGGGTGCCCACCTTGGGCGGTGCCAATCGCGTCAGAGGCCGCGGCCTAGAAGCGCACCCCCCGAGCAGATAGACGTCCCGGGATTTCTGATCGCCCATCGTCTGGTAGTCCGACGGCCAGATGTTCGATAGGCCGAGCACATACCGTCCTTCGACGAAGACCGTCGCGCCGCTGGTGGGAATGTCGATCCCGCCCCCGAAGACGAGGCCCAGGGCGACCTCTTCGAGCATGTCCTTGATGTCGTACTCGTTGGTCGACGCATTCTCCGGGTTCGCCATCCACGACACCGAGTTGGACCTCGCATCGAGTAGATAACCCACTTCCCCACCGGCCAGGAAGTATGGCGACACCGCATCCCGGCGGCCCCCAATCTTCAGCATCGGGGAAATCACGGCATAGGCCAGTTTCAACTCCTCTTCGGAGCTATAGTAGACGCCGCTCTGCTCGTAGCCGGCATCCCATTGGAGGCCCTTCTGCATGTAGAGGAGATCGGTGTCGAGGCTCAGGACCGGGCTCAACCCCACGGAGAGCACCACTCCTCCACCCATGCGGGTGAGCGAACCGTACTCGGCATCGGAGTAGCCTCCGTCGGTATCGAACCTGGCCAGGTTCGCCCCGGCCTTGAGGCCAAAGCTGAACTGCCCGGCCTGCGCCGGCGCGGCGATCAGGCAACCCAGCACCACCATCCATGCAACCTGGCTCATCACTCTCATCGCGGAAACCTCCTCATGCCACGAGCGCCGGGGGGCGTCCCGCCGGCAGGCTCTTGCTCACGACCAGACCTGTCCCTCCTGGTATCGGACGCGTGGGGAGTCTTCTTTGGGGCTGTGGCGCTGGCGAAACCTGCAAGGCCCCGTAGAACTCGACGGGCAAGATCGCGTGCCTTCTCATCCGTGCCTTCTCCTCCAGGCAAGGGATCAGCCGTACCGTTCGATCAACTCCGGAAGCTGCTCGGCCAGGTGGATCCCGCCGATGGCGGAGGGGCGCTGCGCCGTCGGTGAGGGGCGTGCCGGGTTGATTGGCGTGAGGAGAGCGTTTGAAGGGTTGGTCCGGGGCGCGCAACCTCTAGCTGCCCGAATACGCCGGGTACTTCTGGCGTCGGATCGGTAGATGAGAGCGACTGGGAAGAGTGGGTTGAGTTTTTCGGCCGCACGCGGGAAGCAGATTGTTGGTGCAAGGGCCTAGTGGAGATCAGACTATGATCACCAATGCAACGGAATACGAAAAGGCGCAGGAGGAACTGCGCCAGCTAGAAGAGCGATTGGGTTGAAAGCGATCACGCGGCTTCATACAGAGGTACCGTGTGTGCGAGGGCAATGAACTCCAGGCCGATTCTTGTGCCAGGCTCGAAGGAGACGAGGAGATCCAGGTCGCTCTCTGGACCGGCTTCGTCCCTTGCGAAGCTGCCA
>CAZZIF010000419.1:0-3391 GCA_964654025.1 uncultured bacterium | reverse complement strand
GTTGGTACGACGCGCGAAGGCCTATGCCCGACGTTCGGGCAAGTCGGTATCCCAGATGGTGGCTGAGTACTTCCTGCTCCTCGTAGGGCGAGACCTGGAAGCCGACGAAGCGTTGCCGCCGACGGTGCGTCGTCTCCGAGGATCGTTGAAAGGGTGCGGTCCGCCTGTTCGCCCACGTCGAACGGGGGGACGTGGCTGTGCATGTTTGCGCCACGACCGTGACGCCGATTCACTACCTGGCCACGAAGGCAGTTGGCCGCGCGAGGTCCCGGCGTCTCTTGGAGAGGCTCCTATCACTGGTCGAGGTTGCGCCGGCAAACCGAGTTGTCTTGGAGGGGGCCCTGGAATCAAAGGTCGCGGACTATGAAGATTCGGTCGTATGCCAATCCGCCTTGCAGGTCAGTGCTGACGCCGTTGTCACCAGGAACCTGGGGACTACAGAAAAGCCCCCTGCCCGTGCATAGTCCCCCCGAGATGCTCAAGCTCTTGGTAGCCCGCGAAACACCTGATCCGTGACCCCACGGGCAAGGCGCAGTCGGTGGTGGTTTCCGAGGAATCCGTGGCCGAATCGGCCCAGAGCCCTTTGCGGCGCAGTGCTTGAGACGCGGGAGTCGATCCCGCCGCCTACCCGGTCAGATCCGTGCCCTCTCCGAGGATGTCCAGATAGCGTCTGTACGCATGCCACGAGCGCGCTCAGCTGCTTCTGCTCTCCCGGCCGAAGGGAAACACCTGCGTCACTGGCGCAATCAGCTCAACATCGATCCCAAGGAACTTCGGGCGGTCGTGGGAACCTGACAAGAAAGGACGGATGCCTTGACAACCGGAGACTAGGAGGCCGGCACAATGGATGACGCCCCGGAGGCCCCGCCAGCCCGCATATCTGGTGAGTGTAGTGATCCCCAACTATTCAAAGCGCGTCGACCTCAACAGCCGGGGTCGAAACGATGCTTCTCAACTGAACCTTCACGATCTTGATCTTTTTGACGTCTACATGCGACGGGTTGATCAGAATACTGTATTCACTGGCCCCCCAGTGAACGAGGATCGCAGCCAGCATCGGCACTGACCTTGAGCTTACCGTCTGCGAAGCCGTGCCACTCCGAACAGCGCCAAACTCAGGCCCAGGATCGCCAGCGTTGCAGGTTCGGGAACGACATGGAAGTCGCCCCGGACATAGATTGGGGCACCCTGCTCCCACTGATAGTTGTCCCCGTTCCAGATCCACTCTGCATCGAGGCTGATTCCCTCCACGGGACCGCCGTTCGAGTTCCAAATGTCATTGTCGCCATTGGTCCCGTAGGATGTCGCGGTATTCCAGTCCATCGATCCGAAATCCGGTCCTCCCTCTGTTTCTCCTGGCTTGGGCGCCCATTCCCACATGGATTCCTGAAGAGGGTTTCCCGACCCAGTGGGAATGCCCTGGCTCAGCAGATCACCCGAGACCCCAGGGCCACTCACTTCCGCAAGAAAGCCAGCCGGATTGCCAGAGGTTCCGACTCCTTCGTTCTGAACTTCGAAAATGAGGCGGTAGTGTCCCCAGCCGCCGAGGTTGACTTGCGTCTCGGTGGCGACGCGCCAGTCGTCCAGGTTTGGGAGTGCCTGATCGGTGAGTTCTATGGGGTCCGATCCATTCTGATACCAAGCAGAGACAATGTTGTCTGCCGTGAAGGCGACATTCAGGTATTGCGCCGAGGCGGTAGTGCAAAGAAGTGCCAAACAGAAGATGCAGGGGACGATCAACCGACCCATTCTGAGACCTCCAGCGGAAGTTGCATCGCACAAGGCGTTGCCAACAGGTGCAAAAAACACAGACGTTCCTGCAGGAGAGATGCATAGGCTGTGCCACCAGAGTTAATGGACGTAAGATACTGAGGAATAGATCGTTACGTTCCAACTGTTGACGAACACCACCAACTACAGGGCACCATTTGTAAACATGGCTGACACCCGGTGGACTCTCACTTCTCCAGGCCAAGGAGTGGCATTGACTCGCCTGTCCCGTAAGAACTCCCATCTCCAGTGCATTCGCCTCGAAACAAGAGCAAAGGTATCTTTCTTTTCGGCCAATCCGAGGGGGCAGCTTCCAGCGCGGTGCACCTTGAACGGGGCTGGACCCAACACTCCGGCGCAGATGGTCATGCCGGGGCGTCTGCTCGTGGTGGCGAGCGGTCAACCCCGAATGCCTCCGAAGTGCTGCCCTTCAGCCGTCTGACAAACCCGCCTAGGCCGTCATGCAGTTTCCATTGAAAACTTGGAAATTTCATGTATATTTCAATCTATGATTGAGCGCGGAATCACCCTGCCCAAACCGGGAACGGAGACCTTCTTCCTTTGGGGGCCAAGGCAGACCGGCAAGAGCACACTTCTGCAGGCCACCTACCCGAAGGCCCACTGGCTGGACCTCCTCAAGTCCGAGGAGTTTCGCCGCTACCTCGAGCATCCCGAATGGCTTCGCGCCGAGTTGCCGGAAGATGGTCCGATGCCCTTCGTCGTCATCGACGAGATCCAGAAGCTCCCCGTCCTGCTCGATGAGGTTCACTGGCTGCACGAGAATCGCGGCGTACGATTCGTCCTGTGCGGATCGAGTGCCCGCAAGGTTCGGAAGGGGCATGCCAATCTCCTGGGTGGCAGGGCCATCCGGTACGAACTCCGCGGCCTGACCTCCTCCGAGCTAAGCACGTCCTGGGATCTCACGCGGATGGTCAACCACGGATACCTTCCGCGCATGTACGAGTCCGCACGGCCCAAGCGACTACTGCGAGCCTACGTGGCCGACTACCTGAAAGAAGAAATCGCGGCCGAGGGTCTGGTCCGCAACCTACCGGTCTTCTCTCAGTTCCTGAGCATCGCCTCTTTGTCTGACACCGAGCCGGTCAACTTCTCCACGATCGCACGGGAGTGCGGCGTCTCGAGCGAGACGGTCAGAGGCTACTTCGAAATCCTCGAGGATACCCTTCTCGCGAGCTGGCTGCCGGCCTACCGTAAGCGCCCCAAACGACGTGTCGTCGCATCACCGAAGTTCTACTTCGCCGACGTTGGCGTTGTGAACTTCCTGGCCAAGCGTTCGGACCTTCAGCCCGGTTCCGAACTCTATGGAAAGGCTTTCGAGAACTGGTGCCATCACGAGCTGCGGGCGTATTGCGCCTATTCGGAGTGCGATGCTGAGCTTTCCTACTGGCGCCTGACCACGGGCGCCGAGGTCGACTTCATCATCAATGACATGGAACTGGCCATCGAGGCCAAATCGGCCGCCAGGATCACAACCGACCACCTGAAGGGCCTGCGCAAGCTGTCCCAGGACCATCCGCGCGTGAAGCGTCGCCTTGTGGTCTGTCTGGAGAGCAAGATGCGGAAGACCGATGACGGGGTTGAGGTCATTCCCGCATCTGTG
>CAZZIF010000418.1:0-3392 GCA_964654025.1 uncultured bacterium | reverse complement strand
CCGGCCACGTGGACGCAAGTGACTATCACATAGCGGTCAGCCCCAGGGGCCGGCTGGTGCTGAGGTACCAGAATGGCGCCGCGACGACCGCCACGACCGCGAGGACGGCCACGACCGCGCGGACCACCACGACTGAGCGGACGGCCACGACCGCGAGGCCCGCCACAACCGCGAACACCGCAAAGGCCGAGGAGCCGGCCACACTGGCGCGGGAGGGCTGGCTCAAGCGGGTCGTCCGGGGATTCGCAGACTCGCCGCCGGCGGGTCTCTTCGCACTGGCCGCCACCCGGCCCGAGCTGCCCCCCTCGCGCTCACTGGCCTACTGGCGCGACTTCGCCGGTCGTTATCTCACAGAGCGCTGCCGCACACCCGAAGGCGGGGCCCTCGACCCGGCCGATCCCCCCTCGGCCGCTGAACTGGGGACCCTGCTGCTGACCGCGCCGCCGATGCAGGGGGCCGAATACCTCCAGTCCGAGACGCTCGAGAGCATCTGGCGCGAGTTGGACGAGTGGCTCACGGAAGCGGTCAAGGCTGCCGGCGGCGGACTGGCCGGCTACCTCAAGCGGCACGCGCCGATCTGGCACCAGGTGGGCCGCGTCTGCTTTCATCTGGCCGAGAACAAGGACGACCCCGAGTACCCCTTCGCTTTCCTGGCAACCTACGCCCCCCGGCTCTCCTCGATGGGGCGGATCCAGTACGTGCCGCTCGGCCAGGCTTTGGAGAAGAGCGCCGGCGCCAGGGATCGCAAGGCCCTCATGACTCTCTTGGCGCCGGTTCACGCAGCGTCCCAGCGCAGCCCGTGGGTGAAGGAGCTGCTCGATTCGGGTGATCTGTTCCACCCGCTCCTGTGGGATGCGGATGAGGCTTACCGGTTCCTCAAAGCAGCGCCGCTCCTCGAGGAGAGCGGGCTCGTCTTGCGCCTGCCCGATTGGTGGCGGCAGCGCTCACGGCCGCAGGTCAAGGTCACGATCGGCGACAAGAAGGTCAACCGCCTGGACACCGATGCGATCCTCGACTTCAACCTTTCCCTGGCCTTCGGCGGCGAGGAGTTCACCGAAGAGCAATGGCGGGCGATCAGCGAGTCGGGCGATGGACTCATCCGCATCGGGGGGCGGTGGGTCGAGGTGGATCAGAGTAAGCTGGCCGAGGCCCTCGCTCACTGGAAGAAGCTCGAGGCGGCGGCGGAGAGCGGTGGCCTCAGTTTCGCCGAGGGGATGCGCCTGTTGGCCGGTACCTCCGGCGACCTGACGGCGGAGTCGGACGAGGCCGAGGAGCTGAAGGACTGGTCCTCGGTCACCGCGGGACGCTGGTTCGGAGAGGTGCTCGCGCGGCTGAACGATCCGGCCGCCATCAAGGCGATCCATCCCGGCCGCGCGCTGCGCGGAACGTTGCGTCCCTATCAAGAGGCCGGCCACAAGTGGCTGTGGTTTCTCACGAACCTCGGCCTGGGCGCCTGCTTGGCCGACGACATGGGACTGGGCAAGACCATTCAGGTGCTCGCTCTGCTTCTGTCGATCAAGAGGGAGAAGAAGGAGCACGCGCCCTCCCTGCTCGTCATGCCGGCGTCATTGCTCGGGAACTGGAAGAGCGAGATCGAACGCTTCGCTCCCTCCCTCGAGACGCGCTTCGTTCATGGTTCGGAAACCACCCCGGCCGAGCTGGCCCAGATGGGCAGAGACCCCGAGCGAGCGCTCGAGGGCGTCGATCTGGTGATGACCACCTACGGCATGGTGATGCGACAGTCCTGGCTGGCAGAGGTCCGCTGGCACCTGGTGATCCTCGATGAAGCCCAGGCGATCAAGAATCCCGCGGCGCGGCAAACCAGGGCGGTCAAGAAGGTGGCGTGTGACGCGCGGATCGCCCTTACCGGCACACCGGTCGAGAACCGACTGGGCGACCTCTGGTCGCTGTTCGATTTCCTCTGCCCGGGGCTCCTGGGTTCGGCGGCGAGATTCAAAGGCTTTGTCAAGCGGCTCGAGGAGAGCGAGACCGACCGCTACGCCCCCCTTCGCAATCTGGTGCAGCCCTACATTCTCCGCCGGCTCAAGACCGACCGGACGATCATTGCCGACCTCCCCGAGAAGAGCGAGATGAAGGCCTTCTGCGGCCTCTCGCGCGGGCAGGCCGCGCTCTATGAGCGCGAGGTCCGCCAGCTCACCCGCGCTCTGCAGGGCGCCCAAGGCATGGATCGCCGCGGCCTGATCCTGAGCGCGCTCATGCGCTTCAAGCAGATCTGCAATCACCCCAGTCACTTCTTGGGCGACGGCGGCTATGACCCTCGCGAGAGCGGCAAGTTCGACCGGCTGCGCGCGCTGTGCGAGGAGATCGCATCGCGCCAAGAGAAGGTCTTGGTATTCACCCAGTTCCGAGAAATGACCGATCCGTTGGCCGACTACCTCGAGACCATGTTCGGGCGGGCAGGGCTCGTCCTGCACGGCGGCGTGCCGGTTCGCAAGCGCAAGGCGCTCGTGGACGCGTTTCAGTCCGAGGATGGACCGCCCTTCTTCGTGCTGTCGCTCAAGGCGGGCGGGACCGGACTCAACCTGACGTCGGCGTCGCATGTGATCCACTTCGATCGCTGGTGGAATCCGGCCGTGGAGAACCAGGCCACCGATCGCGCCTTCCGAATCGGTCAGAAGCGCAATGTGCTGGTGCACAAGTTCGTGTGCCGGGGTACGGTCGAGGAGCGAATCGATCTGCTCATCGAGGAGAAGACCGAGCTGGCCAGCAGCATCTTGAAAGCCGGCGGCGCGGCGGTGCTCACCGAGCTGGACGACACCGAACTGCTGCGGATCGTGGCGCTGGATGTCGATCGGGCCAAGCTGTAAGGGGAGGGTGGCAAGGAGATGCGGGGATTCGGGTGGCGGCCGTATGTGCCCGTGCACGTGAGGCGTAATCAGGCGCAGCGCAAGCTCGCTGCGATGCGCAAGCAGGGAATGGATCCCCAGCCGGTCGAGATCGCCGGCCGGGTGATTGCCCGCACCTTCTGGGGCGCGTCGTGGTGCCGCCATCTCGAAGGCTTCAGCGATTACTCCAATCGGCTTCCGCGGGGGCGGACCTATGTGCGCAACGGTTCGGTTTGCCATCTCGACATTCAGAAAGGCGTTGTCAGCGCACTGGTGAGTGGCTCATCGCTCTACACGGTACGGATCGGCTTCAAACAACTGCCCGCGAAGAAATGGTCCCATGTGAAGGAGCGCTGCGCCGGCGAGATCGGATCTCTGCTGGAGCTATTGGCGGGCAAGCTCTCCGAGAATGTCATGGGCGTCATCACCGACCGCCACGAGGGTCTCTATCCCCTGCCGGGCGAGATCGAGATGAGCTGCAGCTGTCCGGATTGGGCCACAATGTGCAAGCACGTCGCCGCGGTGCTCTACGGTGTGGGAGCGCGG
>CAZZIF010000417.1:0-3416 GCA_964654025.1 uncultured bacterium | reverse complement strand
GGCGACAGCGCGACTCGGTGCGGGAGGCGACAGCGCGACTCGTGTGCGGGAGGCGACAGCGCGACTCGGTGCGGGAGGCGACAGCGCGACTCGTGTGCGGGAGGCGGCAGCGCGACTCGTGTGCGGGATCAGATGGACGTACAGCGCATGAGGACTAGCGCATGAGGACCAGCTTGAGCTGCCGGCGCGAATCACCGCTCTCGAGGCGGCCATAGTAGAGACCCGCGGGCATGGGCATGCCACGCTCGTCGGTGCCGCGCCAGAACAGCGCATGGCGTCCCGCGGAGGCCTCCCCCTCGAAGAGGTCGACCACACGGCGCCCCTGAGCGTCGTAGACGCTAAGGCGAACGGGACGCGTTTCGGGGAACTCGAATTCGATCAGCGTGAACGGTTCAAACGGATTCGGGGTGTTGCGGAACAAGACCACCGACTCGTTCCGGTCCGGGACGGTTGCGGTCTCGTATCGGGTCACCGCCGTGACCGAGTAGTCACACCCATAACGAGCCGCGGCGCCATTGGCGATCACCAGCACCGCCTCTTCCTGGTCCCCCCACGACTGGACCGTGAAGGAATACTGGCCACCCTTGACCTCCGGGACCAGGACCTCCGCGACCGGTTCCGTATCCGACCAGACCAACAGGCGAACACCGCACAGAGACGCGCAACCGGTCATCTCGACCTGCAACACGTTGTCCGCCGACCCAGCCTGAGGACGAAGACGCAGGTAACTGGCGCCCAAACGATCGGGTTGACGGGTCAGATCCGGATCGACATCCAGCACGGGATACCGGTCCAAACTGGCTTCGAACCCGACGCGGTCTTCGCTGGCGAGAGCATCGCCATAGCCCGTACTGCCCGCCGCACGTCCAAGTCCGGCGTTCCACAGAGTCCATTCGAGGAAGGCCTCGTCCAGTCGACTGCCTTCAGCCTCGAGCGCCCGGTCCAGCGCATCGATCATGGGCCCCGAGTCGGCGCGCCAGATCTCCCATGCGCGACGCAGGAGATCCCACCCAAACCGCCGTTGCAAGAACTCCGGCCACAGCCATGAGCCATACTCGTGCGACCCGTTTGCCAGATCCAGTGGGCGGTACGGCTCTTCCAGCAAGGCCGGCAGGTAGCGTTCGCGATCGCGGTACTGCGGATAGGCGTACCCCTCCTCCATCGTCGCAAGCTGTTCCATGAACCAGCCGGCTTCGCTGTCATAGCCATAGCCAAACTGGATCAGGTGGTGGTACTCATGTGCGATCGTCAGCTGCAGCATCGCGCGAAGGTCACTTCCCGCCAGGCCCGCGAAGTCGTTGTCGATGACCATGAAGCCGGTCTTGCCCGGCCCGGCGGGTAGATCCTCGTGAAGGCTGTACCCGTAGACACCGGGACCCAGGTCCACCACATAGAGATCGATGCGCTCATCACCGCCGGCACGATCGGCAAGCGGCTCCGGCCACTTCTGTTCGTCAGCATGATAGGTGTTGGCAACCTGCTGGAGGGCAGCGCCGGCGATTTCGAGATAGTCGGAGGCCGTGGGCCCAGCCGGCGTATCGGGACCACTCGGCGCATAGTGAATGCGAAAACGCGGGCCGACGTCCTGGTGTGCGGTCAGATGGGAAGGCCGTTCCAGATACTGCCCGAATCTCTCGGCCGCACCGGTATCCACTTCGCCCGCCTTTAGGGCATTCAGGATCAGGGTTGCACTACCGGCTTGACCGGCATCGCCGAGGCTCTCATGCCGGGCCAAGCATGCACTGAGGGTGAAATCGGAAGGCTGGTGAAAGGCAGGGAGCGACGGGACGTCATTGGCGATCGCCGGGGTCATTGCGCCGGCGCCCAACCCAAACGCGAAAGCCAGGCACAGCGTTAGCGCGACCGCAACGCGCGAAACACGCGCCCATGTGGGCTCCGCCGACATGCTGCCCGCACCCTCCTGGTTACGCACCATGGAACGTCTCCATGAGAAGGATACGCGCAACGGCTCGGGAAGTCAACGATCGCTTCCGCAACCGCCTGCAGTGCATCGGGTTCGGGTGCTTCCCGCCGCAGACAGCCACCTCGAATCCGCGCCGGGCGGGGCGGGCCTAGCTTGCCGCCCGCTCGGCGGTCATCTGTTGCGGGTCTGCCCGCAAGATCACCCGATACAGGCTCGAGACGACCTCCTCGCCCTCGGGCGTCAAGACCGAGAAGTAATAGGGCATCTCGGTTCCCGGCAGGAGCCAATCGCCCTTGACACGCGCGATGAACGTATTCTCACCGGGCTCGACACTGACCATCGGAACGCCGTCACTGGGCGCCGCGCTACCGGGGAAGTGCAGCCGAGGCCGGACCTGGCTCCCCGACAACGCTGCGATCTGGACAGCCAACAGCAACTCACCGTCCTGGACTACGGCCTCACCGGGCGGAAGGTGATCGAACTGCGGACGCTCACGCAGACCGAACATGGGCGTGATGAACCGGCTTGAGCCAGCCGGTACCTGGAGAATCTCCGAGTAAGTCTCGCCCGCACCGACGACATCGACCCCATGCAGTTCAGGGCTCAGCTCCAACTCAACGGGTGTCAATCCGGCGAACGCCCCATCGACGAAAACGCTGTCGCCCTCCACGGGGCGGAGTCCTTCTGCGGCGAGCATGCGCATGCTCTCGACTCGCAAGAGCACCTTATCGGAAGCGAAGGCGTTGTTGACGCGCACCTCGGCCCGGTCGCCGTGGCGAACGAGCACCTTGCGCTCCCACAGCGGGATCTTCTCGTCTTCGAAGAAGACCCGGTACCAACCAGCCGGCAGGCTGTCGATTGAGGCAGGCAGGGAGTACTTCGTGGTCTGACCCGCCAGCCATGCCCGAGGTGAACCCGACAGGTCTTCGGCCGTGATGTCCAGCCCGCCCGTGAAATCGGCATGAATCTGCAGCGTCTCGTTCGCGCTGATCTTCAACGTGTCGGCCCAGACCCCGGCCGCACCCAGATGCATCGTCACCAAATGCACGCCCCCCGCGATCCGCACGCCCTGCAGCGGGGTCTTACCCGGCAGCTTGATCCCGTCGATCGCCACGACGGCACCCTCGGGACTCGAGGTTGCGGTCAAATGCGCCTCGGTCACGCCGCGCGCAGCACTCGTATCCGTGAGGCCGAGCATACCCCGAATGGTCTTGCCTACGCCGGGCCAACCGGCGCCTCCCAGCAGGAGCGCCGCGAGTGCGAAGAGCACGATCGCGACGGCGATCACGGGCCACGCCGTACCCCGCTTGCGCCGCGGCACGTCGGACCCGCTCGGGAACGAGAACGCATCGGCGCGCGGGCGCGAATCCCCGTTCTGGGCCTGTTCTGGGGCCGCGGGCGTGGGGGTATCACCTGGATCCGGGGACGGCGCTTGCCTGAAGGGGTCGCCAGCATCCGGGGACGGCGCCTGTTCCATGGATTCAGCGTGGGT
>CAZZIF010000416.1:0-3448 GCA_964654025.1 uncultured bacterium | reverse complement strand
GATGGGGATGACCGCCGTGATCCGCCCCGCTCGGGCGACCCCGATGACCGACGTGATCCGCCCTGCTCGGGCGACCCCGATGACCGACGTGACCCGCCCTGCTCGGGCGACCCCGATGACCGCCGTGAACTGCCGTCGGCCGGGGACTGGGGCGGTCTTCGCGCAGATCCCTCCGATTCGGATCCCGCCTGAGCGTGGCGGTAGACGGCGTAGAGAATCAAGGCCAACAGGCCGAAACCGAGCAAACCCGCGATTTGCAGCGTGGTACTCACCTGTGCTCCCGGTTGCGTCCGATTTCCCGGCGTCCCGACATCCGACGTCCCGACTTCCGGGCTGCCCGCCGCCCGGAATGCCATGGGGTCCGGATTGCTCGACTGCCCAGCGGACAGGCCACATAGAGCGCGTCTCCAGCTGTGACCCCATACTATTTGGATCGGCCCCAGAGAGAGGTTCCTTGCGCGCGGAAGCCTCAGTCGACCGCGAAACGGAACGGGATCACCATCGAGGTCGCCACGGGCAGATTGCCCTGCATCGCCGGCCGGAACCGGAACCGGAGCGAGGCGGTCAGCGCCGCTTGCTCGAGCAGGCGGTCGGCCTCGCTTCGAACAATCGCCGCCTCCACGACCTCGCCGCGAGCATCGATGTGGACCAGGACGTCGATGGGGCCTCCCAAGCCTGAGAACAACGCCTGAGGCGGATAGCGCGGTTCGACCTGCTCGATCAAGACCGGCGGCTGCTCGGGGAGCGGCCGGTCACCGCGGCTGCCGACCGGCGGAAGCGGCCGCGGATTGAGTAGAGAGGTGCACGGCACCAGACCCGCGCGGCCGGCGGGAAGCTCCCAGGTGGGCTCCAGTTCTTCGAAAACCTCCGGATCCGGGATCCCCGAGGGGGGCGGATCCGCACAGACCGGTAGCCAAACCAGCTCGGTGGGCACCTTGGACTCAGCGCGCTCGGTGCGCTCGATGGGCACCATGGGCTCGGTGGGCACCATGGGCTCGGTGCGCTCGGTGCGCTCGATGGGCTCGTCGCGGAGCGCTTGCGGCAATTCGCCGCCGGCCCACGGTGGTAGCACCCAGGCTGTGGCCGTCATGAGCGCCACCGCTCCCAAGAGAGCGACCAGCATGCGTTGCGGATAGCTTCGTCTGTCAGTGTCCTTGATCGTGCGATGGATCGGCGGCATGGACAATACCCCACCTCGCTTTCTGTTGGTTTGCCCTGAGGCACGATTCGGCTTCCTCTCTTCGATGGGAAATCGGACGGGTGGGGATCTGTCCTTAGTGTTCATTTGCGGAGTGTTAGGAACTAACCGTCGGAAATGCAGGGTACTGGGATGGATCGCATCATTGCCCAACCCCCTGTTGATGTTGTATACTTGTAGAACTATTATCCGTTTCCATCAGTCGATCCGCGTTTGGTCGGAGAATACGCGTTGATGAAGATGCCGCTTTCTGGGCGCCGCGGGCGCCATCGCCGCATCACGCGCAAGACCATCTTGTGCTGGGCAGGGCTGTCACTTCTCCTAGCAGGTCTCCTGGGTCTGATCGCGTTCGGTGTACGGAACTGGGCTGCCGAGCACTGGCACGTCGTCTTCGACATGATCCACCAGGAGGAGCGCAGTTCCATCCATCACACCTGGGGCATCGAGAACGCGCGGGGCAATCGCCCCGGCCTGCACGCCTATCGTATCGGCCCCGGTGAGTACCAGGCCCGGTGGATGCACGAGAGCACCTGGCGGGTCCGTCAGTGGCACGTGGGCGGCGGCTGGGTCACCCACGACTGGGGTCGGCCCGTCGGCATCCGGGATCGGATCGAGCCTGGGTCGTTCGAACTCGCCGTACCGGTGACACAACCCGACACGCTGCTGGTACGGCTTTTCGGCAACGAGCGATACGTCGACATCGCCGGTGCCGGCTACCGGGACACGAGCGGGGATGGTCGTATCGAACGTCGCCTCGTCCCTCTGGGCATCCTCGAGAACGAGTCCCATCCGCCCCTCTTGCTGATTGCCTGGAACGCGGGCGCCGACGCGGGTCGCCGCGGCGTCCAGGCCATCGATCTGGACCGTTTGGAACCGGCCTGGTTCTATCCCACCGGTCCCAATCCCTACCAGTGGTCGTTCCGATTCGAGGACCTCGACCACGATGGCGAGCACGAGATTCTGTTCTGTCTACCCACGTCGATGCAGGGCCGCAGCGCCGGCTCGACCGATGACCGCCACTCCTGGGTCGTCGCGCTCGAACCGGATGGCCAGGAGCTGTGGGCCCACCGGCTGAGCGGTGCCTACGGATCGCCGGCCTGGGCGGAGGCCGTGACGCCGGTACCCGAAACCAGCTACGTGGCGGCGGTCGCGAAACGCTTTCATTCCGGGGACACAGGTCAGTTCCTTGCGGCCGACACGTTGTTCGTCGTCACTGCCGACAAAGGTCGTCCGACTGCCTACCGGCCACTCGACCGCCAGCCCTGTGGTCTGGCGCGCTTCTCGAACACTCATCTCCTGCTGACCCACTACGACGGCACCTTCGAGACCTATGCGGTCGGAGCCGACGGACAGCTTGCGCGTACCGCTGCCGACTCCTTCGTGGTGGGCGCCGAACGGCTCAGCGCCTCTGATCTCGACGGCGATGGCCGGTGCGAGATCGCCGTCTTGGGGCGCGGCACCGATGGCGTGGAGCTGCTTCTGGTCGATCAAGGGCTTCGCCTGCGCGGACGCAAGCTGCTCGATACGATGAGCTACGGCAGCGCGCGCGTCTCGTTCCTGCAAGTGCGTCCTGATACGCCGCCGCTGCTGCTGGTGGGGGCCGGCCCCTATACGGTCACCTTCGCCCCGCGAGTCGTCCGCGGGCAAACCTACCGGCTCGCCAGCGCGTTCCTGGCACTGCCGGGCATCTGGTGGCCAGGCGGCGCCTTGCTGGCGGGTGCGGCGATGGCGGCGCTTTCGGCCGCGCGGCGTCTGCGCGACAAATGGCGGCAGCTGCTGGAGACGTGGTCACGGCGGCAGCAGACGAGCCCGACGCCCGTCCGCACCCGCGTGCTCCGGGTCGAGTTCGAGCGTCACATGCACAAGATGCACCACGGGTCCTCCTGTGCGATCACGATCCTGAAGATGGCCTGGGGCAATCTGGAGAACGCGGCGGAGGACGAACGCCCTCAGGCCCTCTATCGCAGCCACCTCCTGGCAAACTGGGAGCAGCTCGACTGGGTGGGCTGGATGCAGATTGACGAAGCGCTTTCGTTGGCCCGAGCGCTCGGGGTCGCCCCCGACCGGTGCGCGCGTATCGAAGAGAGCGCCGAGGTGATCGGCCGCGAATGGCCCGCGCTGCTCGAACGAGCCTGGGATGCCGGGACCGTAGCGGCCGCCCGCAAGGTGCTCAGCCCGGCCCTCGAGACCCTGGCCGCCGATCTCGAGTGGTTCCGCCTCTGGACCCTGCACGATTTGCACCAGCGGGCA
>CAZZIF010000415.1:0-3465 GCA_964654025.1 uncultured bacterium | reverse complement strand
CCTCTACTACAAACACCTCTCGCCCCGACCGGTTCGACCCGACATCGCTCAGCGTAAGGAGGCTCTCTGGCTTCAGAGCCCTGATCTCTCGGCTCACCTTAGGGCTCGCAGACGTCTGGGTTCTCCGGATTCAGGGACTTGATCTTCCAGGCTCACTTCAAGCTCACACTTCAAGCTCACAGACGCCTGCCGATGCGGGCTCTATGCTCCCAAAATCCACATCTCGCTTTGCGGCTCGCTGAGCCACTGCGCGCCGTCCGGGGTGACCACGATCATCTCCTCCAGGCCGAGGTAGCCGCGGCCGTCAAGATTCTCGATCCCGAGTTCGAGGGTGAACACGTTGCCGACTTCCACTCGGTTGTACGGCGCGCGCCCGTAGCGTTCCCACTTGGGCCCCAGCACCGTCGCGCCGTCGTGCGCCGCGCGGCCCACCTGGTGGCCGGTGGCATGCTGGTACTCGTCATAGCCCGCTGAGATCAGGTGCTGCCGCGCCGCCGCATCGACCGTCCACGCCTCCACGCCGGGGCGCACCGCCTCAAAAGCCGCCGCGATGGCGCCCTGGACGGCGCCGAATCCCCGCTGAACCTCAGGGGGAATCTCAGCCGACGGGTTCTGGACCGACGGGTTCTGGACCGACCGGTTCTGAGCCGACCGGTTCTGGGCCGACGGGTTCTGGGCCGACGCGTTCTTGGCCAATACTTCCGGTACCCACCAGCAGCGCTGCAGGTCGGCGCAGTACTCCTCTTCTCGAACCCCGAAATCGAGATGGAAGATGCCGCCCGGATGGACGGTCAGCTCCTCCGAGGGCCGACCATGCCCTACCATCGAGTCGGGTCCGGTCGTGACGATGGGGCAACCGTCCCATTCCCAAGCGGGCTCTAAGCGCCGGCGGAGGATCTCTTCGTGCATGAAGTCCGACACCGCCCGCTCGGTCCAACCCGGCTTCACAGTTTGCGCCACGTGCCGGAAGATCTCGCTGGTCGTGGCGATCGCCTGGCGAATGCGATCGATCTCACCGGGCGTCTTGCGTCCGCGCAATGCCCCGATCACCCCTTCGGCGCTGCATAGCCGGTCACGCCATGGGGTCCCCTCGAGATGCCTGCACAGAATCTCGAACATGCCGTGGGTCAGCCCGTCGGCCTTCACATCGTTTTTCGAGTAGTTGATGGCGACCTGTTCGGGGTCGATGCGAGAGAGCGCCTCGAGCAAGGGATCGCGGATGCTCTGAACGTAGCCGGTCACCTCCGTCCAGACGCCCGTGGAGCGGACCGCCCCGTCGTCGAACTTGCCGACGATGGCTATGCGGTCTCCCGCGCGAGTGATCAGCAACGCGCTTTGCCAGGTCAGCGCCTGCCCCAGTATCAAGGGCAGCACCGGGTCACCCGACTCGGTGGTTTCCCGCACGAAGGTGAGCCAGCAGTCGATTCCGAGTTCCTCGAGAATCGCGCCGGCTTGCTCAGACTTCTCCCGGACGATCGAATGAACGATCGCGCGCTCGATCGAACGGTCGATCGAACGGTCGATGGGACGGTCGATCGCACTCATGGTTTCCCCCCTTCCGGCCGGAGTCAGCCCTCGATCTAGATGCGCAGGCCCGGCAGGCGCTGGCCTCACACGCCATGACGCCTGCAGGTGCTGGCCTCACACGCCATGACCCCTCGAGGATGCCGGAGGGTAGGTGCGGAAACAAGCGGCCGCTTCCGTCTGCCGGAACAATCGTACGAACAGCGCAGCAACCGTACCGAACTAACGCAACAACCGTACCGAGCGCGTAGCGACGTCCTCACCCATCCGCGCGCGGATGAAGTAGACCCCAGGGCCGGCCTCGCGCCCTTGTGCGTCGCGGCCGTCCCAACGAAACTCCTGTCGGCTGGCGGAAACCTCGCCCTCACGAGCCGTACGGACGATCCGCCCGGCCACATCCGTGATCTCCACCGTCAGGGGGCCGGCCCGGCCCACCTCCACGGCGAACAGCACGCTGCCGCCGGAGGGATTGGGAACCGGCGGTTCGATGAAGAGCCGATTCGTTCCTTGTTCGGTGCCCCCAACACCGCCGGGTCCTCCGCCGCTACCTCCTTCGGCGCCGCCGACATCGGCCGTCTCGGGCACGATCTTGAAGACCTCGCCGTTGGTGCCGTCTCCGCGATCGATCACGTAGAGTTCCCCGAAGCCATCTTCTCCAAAGCTGGCGATGAAGTCGATCGAGAGCCCGCCGCCGGGACTGAGTTCGGCCGTGCGGTCCTGGACGTCGACCGCCTCGCCGCCTTCCTCACGAAACGACCAGATCTCGCCCGTGCAGAAGTCGCCGAAGAAGTAGTGGCCTTGCAGCTCCGGCAACGCCGCCCCTCGGTAGACGTAGCCGCCGGTCACCGAACAGCGCCCGGACTCGTGGTCGTATTCGTAGATCGGATGGGTCAAGGTGCCGTCGTCGCAGTCGACGGGCGGATTGTAGCAGTGACTGCCTTCCATCAACCGCCAGCCGTAGTTCTCACCTCCGGGACTCTCGGCAGGCTGGAAGTCGATCTCTTCCCAGGACGACTGGCCCACATCACCGATCCACAGGTCGCTCGTCTCGCGGTCGAAGCTGTACCGCCAGGGATTGCGTAACCCATAGGCCCAGATCTCATCGAGCGCGTCGGGGGTACCCACGAACGGGTTGTCGGGCGGAATCGCGTAGGGCGCCCCCCCGTCGACATCGATGCGCAGCATCTTCCCCAGCAGCGTCGTCAGATCCTGTGCCCGATTGCCCGGATCGCCCGCGCTGCCGCCGTCACCCAGGCCAATGTAGAGGTAGCCCTCCGGCCCGAAGGTCAGCATTCCACCGTTGTGATTCTCGAAGGGTTGATCGACCGTGAGCACGATCTCGGCCGAAGCCGGATCCGCCACGTCCGGGTCAGCCGACACCTCGTAGCGAGCCACCACGCTGTTGCTCTCGTTGTTCGTGTAGTAGACGAAGAACTGGCCGTTGTTGTCGTAGTCGGGGTGGAAGGCAAGGCCCAGGAGGCCCCGCTCGTCGAAACCCCCGATGTCCACGACCAGGTCATCGATGTCGAGAAAGGGCGTCTCGAGCAGTTCGCCGCCTTCGAGAATCCGAATCACCCCGCGCTGCTCCACGATGAACAGCCGCAAGTCCCACGGCGGGGCGGTCACCAGGTTGGGGCGCTCGAGATTGTCGGCCACGAGAGTGGTTCGAGCCGCGTGTGCTGCTGGCGCCAAGACCACTGCCGCGGTCGCCAGCAAGAAGAGCATTCCGATCGGGATCTTGTATCTAGGCATGTCGACTCCTTTCGCGTTTCGGCAATCTGCCGCTGGCCTTGCTACCCAGCCAAACACATCTTGCTCGCGCTTGTGACCCGGCGAATCCCCTAAATTGAATCATACAAATATGTTGCAGACCCGGTCATCGGACCGTCCTGGCGTGGAAACGCCGGCGCAGCCGCTCGATCGGGATCGCGGCCACGCGGA
>CAZZIF010000414.1:0-3467 GCA_964654025.1 uncultured bacterium | reverse complement strand
GTGGCTTCAAAATGCGGGGGCTCGGCTCCCAGGTCGGGAGCCGTTGATGATGGACAGAGACGTCCTGCACCGGCTGCAAGAGCGCATCAAAGAACTCACCGCGCTGCACAAGACCGCCAGGATCCTCCAAGACTCGACCCGGCCCACCGGAGACGTTCTCGCCGCCGTAGCCCGGTTGCTTCCCCCGGCCTGGCAGTTCCCCGAGATCACCGGTGCCCGGCTTTCCTTTGATGCTGAATCCTACTCAACCGATCGCTTCGACCCCAGGGCCCAGATCCTGACCGCCCGCTTCGAGGTTGCCAGCGGGGAACGGGGGGCGATCGAGGTGTCCTATGAGCAACCCCGTCCCGATGCTGATGAGGGCCCCTTTCTTCTCGAAGAACGACAGCTGATCGACTCTTTGGCCGAAATGCTTCGCTCGCACTTCCAGCATCGGATGGCGGACCAGACGCTCGAGCAGGCCCACCGCAATCTGGAGTGCCAGGTTGTGGCTCGGACTGCGGCCCTCCAGTCGGCCAATCGCGCACTCGAAGCTGAGGTGGCCGAGCATCGCCGCACCCGGAAGCAGGTCGAGGTCTACCAGAGGCAGTTGCGCCAGCTTGCCAGCGAGCTCTGCTTGGCCGAGGAGCGGGAGCGTCGGGCAATCGCAGGAGATTTGCACGACCACATCGGTCAGGCGCTGGCCTTCATCAAACTGAAATTGCTCGAGTTGCGCAGCAACGCGGCATTCTGTGGATTCGAGCAGAGCTTCGACGACATCTTTCGGCTGCTCGATCAGACGATTCGATCGACACGTGATCTCACGTTCGAGATCAGCCCTCCGGTCCTCTACGAGTTCGGCCTGGCGTCGGGTCTCGAGTGGCTGTGCGAGCAGTTTACTTCCAAGCACGACGTGCAGGTTCGATTCGAGAACCGCTGGACTGCCGGCCGGACGGTGCTGGGCGAGGAGATCCAGGTGACGCTCTACAAGGCGGTTGGCGAGCTGCTGACCAATGCCGTCAAGCACGCGAGCTGTCAACACATCTCCGTAGTCCTGGACGACGGCGACGGACTGCGATATGCCCAGGTCACCGATGATGGACAGGGATTCGATGCTGCCGCGGCCATGTCGTGGGGTGAGCAAACCGTGGGGTTCGGGTTGTTCAGCCTACAGGAGCGAATGCACCACCTGGGCGGTGCCTTGAGCATATCGTCCTCTCCGGGACGCGGCACCCGGGCGAGACTGGTCTTGCCAAGCGATGAGGGGAAACCGGCATGAGGGCACGGGTGCTGCTGGTCGACGATCACCGCATGTTTCTCGATGGCCTGCGCCCTTTGCTGCAGCGCACGGCAGGGCTCGTGGTGGCCGGCGAAGCCCGCGACGGCGCCGAGGCAGTGGCGTTCGTTCAGGCGCATGGTGCGGATGTGGTGGTGATGGATGTCGCCATGCCGCGGCTCAACGGCATTGAGGCTACGCGGCAACTCACCCAGGTGGACAGTTCCTGCCGTGTGATCATGCTATCGATGCACAGCGATCGGCGCTATGTGTCCGAGGCTTTGCGGGCCGGAGCGCGCGGCTACTTGCTGAAGGACTCGGCATTCTCCGAACTCGTGGTCGCCATCGAAGGTGTGATGAGAGGCCGTATCTACCTTTCCGCGCGCATTCAGGACGAGGTTCTCAACGACTATGTCGCTTCTCTGCACGACGAAGAGGACTCGGTCTTCACCATACTCAGTCCGCGGGAACGTGAGGTCCTACAGCGTCTGGCCGAGGGACAATCGACCAAGCAGATGGCCGCCCAGCTGGGTGTCAGCGTCAAGACGGTTGAAACCCACCGCCGGCAAGTGATGGAGAAGCTGAACCTCCATACGGTGGCCGAGCTCACCAAGTACGCCATTCGAGAGGGGCTGACCAGTCTCGAGTAGGGGCGGTCCTCAGGTTTTTCGAAGCCGGATGTCAGGATCCGCCTGATTTCAACCCCACTGGCCATGGCCGAGAATCGAGCCATTGCGTTTCTCGTGTCGGTTCATGGACGTTTTGGGGGGTGGGTCATGTTCGATACTGGCAATACCGGTTTCATGCTCGTGGCGACAAGCCTTGTCATGTTGATGACGCCGGGGCTGGCGTTTTTCTATGGTGGTCTGGTCGGCCGGCGCAATGTGCTGTCGATCATGATTCAGAGCTTCGTCTCCATGGGAGTCACGACGATCCTCTGGTACGCAGTGGGTTTCTCGCTCTGCTTCAGCGGAGGAGAAGGCGGGATCATCGGCAATCTCGACATGGCGTTTCTGAGAGGCGTCGATCCCCTGACCCCCTTCGGGGACGGGCAGATTCCGATGTATGTCTTCATCGCCTATCAGATGATGTTTGCCATCATCACTCCAGCACTCATTACGGGGGCCTTCTCCAATCGCGTTCGATTCCCGGCCTATCTGATCTTCTTGGTGGCCTGGTTGCTGTTCGTCTACTTCCCGTTCGTGCATATGATCTGGGGAGGCGGACTGCTGGCCAAGTGGGGGGTCCTCGACTTCGCCGGGGGCATTGCGGTGCATAACATCGCGGGCATGGCCGCGCTGGCCTCGGTCCTCTACGTGGGCCGCCGCCGTGTTGACGACTCCGTGCCGCATAGCATTCCTCTCGTGGCCCTGGGAACCGGCTTGCTGTGGTTTGGCTGGTACGGGTTCAACGCGGGCAGTGAACTGCAGGTGGATTCGATCACGGCCCTTGCCTTCATCAATACCGACATCGCGGCTTCCTTCGCGGCGATCTCCTGGCTGGCGCTGGCTTGGATCATTGAGCGCAGGCCCAAGTTCGTGGGTCTCCTCACGGGTGCGGTGGCCGGCTTGGCGACGATCACCCCGGCGGCGGCTTTCGTCAGCACTGCCAGTGCGGCCCTCATTGGGCTGGTCGCTGGAATCGTCTGCTACGCAGCGGTCAACCTCAAGAACCGCCTGGGCTGGGATGATGCTCTGGATGTCTGGGGTGTCCACGGTGTGGGCGGCGCGCTGGGCATCGTGATGCTGGGCCTCCTCGGCAGCTCGGCCGTCAATCCCGCCGGGGCGGATGGGCTCTTTCGCGGCGGCAGCGTCTTCTTTGTCAAGCAGATCGTCGCCATTGGGGCTTCCTCGATCTACGCGTTTGTCTTTACATACGCCATGCTTTGGATTATCAACATGGTCACCATAGTGAAGACCACCGAGGTCGAGGAAGGGACGCTGGATGAGTCGCTGCACGGCGAATCGGCCTACGTCCATGGGGTCTAGTCGGTGTCCGTTGAGGGGGAAGGTCACGCCATCCCTCTGATCGCGCCGGTGGCCGTATGGTGCGGGGCAAGGAGGTTGTCTCATGCGAAGAGTCAAGGATGTGGTATGGGTGTTCGCACTGGCCGGCTGGCTCGCCTGGGGAACGGCGGGAGCGGACACGAGTGTCAGTGGGTTCGTCGATGCGAGCTATGCAGGGAAGATCGACACGAAGGAGGAGACCTTCG
>CAZZIF010000413.1:0-3471 GCA_964654025.1 uncultured bacterium | reverse complement strand
CCGCCCGCGCTGAGTCCGCGCGCGCTGGACGCCTCTGTCTTCGTAGTGCGCACCGACTCTTAGGTGGCCTTCTTCCGCAGGGAGAGGCGAGACGGGCGGCCACCCGGCTGGCAAGCCTGGCGACAGCCGCGCTGGTCATGGCGCTCGCCTGGAGCGGATGCCTGGTAGACGAGGAGAGCTATCCGGCCAACCAGCTCCCGACGACGCACTTGGCCGTTCTGGGCGACAGCTTGCGGGTAACCAACTACCACACGATCCTGTCCTGGTGGGGTTCGGACGTCGATGGCCGGATCGTCGGCTATGCCTACCGTTGGAGTGATCCCTGGACACCGGCCGCTGACGACAGTCTTTGGTGGGAGAACCCGTCCTGGGCCTTCACGACCGCCACCACCGATACCTTCGACGTGCCGGTCGGCGGGAGTTTCGCGGAGCGCACCTTCGAGGTCCGTGCCATCGACAACGACCTGGCCGCCGATCCGGTCGGGCGCTCGCAGACCTTCGGTCTCACCAACGCCGTGCCCCGCGTAACCTGGAGCGACATCACACGTCACCCCACCCATCTGAAGCCCAGCCTGCCCGCGGTTTCTTTCGCATTCACGCCGGAGGATTTCGATGGGCGCGAAACGGTCGCCTTTGCCGAGATGTGGCTCGACACGATTCCCGGCGAGGATCCCTCGCTCTCCAGAGTCATCGTCGCTCCCGACACGGTGGGCGCGTTCTTCCCCGAGCATTTCCAAGGCCGCTATGGCGAGCGCACCGTCTACCTCCAGCTCTTCGACAAGGCTGCCGCGGGCTCGGACACGATTTCCTGGACGTGGACCGTCGTGGAACCATCCGGCGAGTACCTCTTGATCGACAACGCTGGATCGGCGGTGCCCCTGAGTCCGGCCCGGGTGGACGACACCTTCTGGCGTGAGCGCCTCGACGAGGTCACCGGCGGCAACTACCACGTCTACGACGTGTGGGAGGAGGGCGTCTTCCGCAGTCGCCAGGAGGTACTGCCGCTCTTCCAGCTCTTCAAGGGCGTCGTCTGGTACGGCAGCGTCAACTACGATGGAAGCGCGCAAAGCGATGACCAGATGGTGGAGAATCTTCGTCTAGCCCAGTCGGCGATAGTAGACTACGCCTCTTCCGGAGGCGCGCTCCTCGTCACCGGGCACAACCTCGCCGGTACCGGCGGCGGTCTGACGCGCGCGTTCTGGCAAGACCAGTTCGGCATCGAGTTCTTCTTCACGCAGTTCGACGGCGAAGTCTATGTCACCGACATCCAGCTCCCCCGCAGCGTGTTCGTTCATTGCGGGCCCGACCTGGGTGGAGTGGATTCGCTAAGGACCTCCACCACCGTCAAGATGAGCGAGTTCTTCCGCCCCACCCCGGAGCTCGAACCACTTCTCTGGCTGGACCCCAGCTTGCTCGAGGTGAACCTCTATCCCGAGCCCGACACGGTGGGATCCCCTGAACAGGTCTACTTCGGCGCCCGGCGTCACTTCGGCGCGGGGCAAGTCGCACTGTGCACCTCGATCATAACGCGGTTCCGGGCGGGCGAAGCCGGCAGTCCAGAGGACGCCGTAAACGCTTTGCTAGGTGAACTGTTCGGCCCCTAAGCGAGTCTTTCGCGCTAACTTGCTTCACAACAGAGCCTTACACTATCCGCGCCTTGACCTGACTTGTCTGTCACGCTATAATCCCGGCGGATTGAGAAACATGCCCATGGAGAGACCCCTGGGTTCGTCACCAGCCATTGCATTCCGTCTCCAAGGGAGGGACACCCGATGTTTATGCGCAGTCTTGTTGTGCCCTTGCTCCTACTGGTCTGCCTGAGCGGACCGGCGTTCGCTGAACTGACTACCATCTTCGACATCCAGTCGGGGTTCGGCGGCTTCACGCCCGATCAGGACGAGGTCACGGTCGAGAACGTGGTCGTGACCGCTTCGGGCCGCTTCGGTTTCTTCATCCAGGAAACCGATCCGCGTCCCACGACCGGGTGGCAATACACCGGTATCTGGGTGTTCACCTACGGCGATCATCTGGGGCTGGTCCGCAAGGGTGACCTGGTCAACGTGACCGGGATCTACCAAGAGTATTACGATTTTTCCGAGATCGATATCACCCATGACAACTGCAGCAGCGCCTGCGGCTGGGAGGTGGTCGGCACCGGGACCGTTCCCGAGCCGGTGGAGCTGGCCATCACCGATATCAATGACAGCGGCCTCTACAACGAGGCCTACGAAGGCGTGATAGTGCGGGTGGACATCAATGACGACGAGCTTTTCGCCGGACAGCCCAACCAGTACGACGACTGGCAGCTCTGGACCGACGGCGTGGGTTTGGGTGACTTCATCTGGATGACGGCCTACTCATCCGACCCCGAGGGCGAGTTCGACTATCCGCTTCCCGACGAGGGCGACATCATCGAGTACGCCGCGGGTGCGCTCATCTACGACTACGGCAGCTACAAGATCGCCCCGCGTAACTGCATCGATGATCTGGGTATCGACTGCCCGCCCGAGTTGCGCGGCCTGTGCGCCACGAGCAACAACACGATCGACGTTCTCTTTGCCGTAGACGTCGACGAGGCCAGCGCCGAGAACCCCGACGCCTATTACTTCGATTCGGGACTCTTCTGCCTCTCGGCCGAGCGCGACGCAGACAATCATCGCGTCGTGCACCTGACCACCGAGGAGATGATCCCCGGGCTGGTCGACATCGCCTACGTCGAGGGCGTGCTTTCCGAGGGCGACCTGGTCATGATGCCCGACGGCGAGTTCACCTTCTCGCAGGGGATCACCACCATCGAGCAGATCCAGACCGTTCCCGACCTGGTCCTGGACGACTCGATGTACCTCGACATCGTGGTCACGACCACCGGCCGCGTCACCGCCCTCGAGAATCAGTACTACTACCTGCAGCAAGGCGACGCGGGTCCGTTCCAGCACCTCTACGTTCGGGTCGCCAAGTCCGGCGACATGGCTGTCGGCGACAGCGTGAAGGTGGCCGGACGGGTCGAGGAGTACTTTGGTAGCACGAACCTGCGCTTCACACCTGGGGTTCAGTACTACGAGAACCTGGGTCCGGCGCAGGACGAGGTCGTTGTGACCGATCTCACCGTCTATGATATCGTCTACAACTGCGATGACGACGATGAAATCGGCCCGCAGGACAACCGCGCCGAGCCCTACGAGTGGGCTCTGATGCGTTTGGAGCCGGCGGTGCTCGACAGCATCCCGCTGATTTCCGAACAGTTTGGCGAGTGGTACCTGATGGCCGGCCCGGACACCGCCATCGTCGATTTCACCTCCGACATGAATGACTTCATGGAGTACCCGGCCTTCACGCCGGGTGACAGCATCCAGGTCACCGGCATCCTGACGTACGACTACGATTACAAGGTGCGGCCGCGTTCGATCGACGACGTCCAGGTGCTCTACACCACCAGCGTCGACGATCTACCCCACACCTACCGGGCGCTGC
>CAZZIF010000412.1:0-3481 GCA_964654025.1 uncultured bacterium | reverse complement strand
TCAGCCTTGGTGGGCGCACTGGCTAAGGCCGCCGGTGTTCCGTGCCGATAACTGAATCTTGGACTCGGCAAGTCGACAGCACCAGAATGCGCGCGGAGGAACATGGCATCTCAGAAATCGCCTCTGGAGAGCCGGGATGCGGTCGAGCGGCCGATCGAGGGTTTCTTCTGGATCTGCCTGGAGACCCTGCAACGGGACGCCATCATTGGATTCGACCTGTACCTGCCGCCACGGTCGGCGGAACAACCAGTTCTCTACCGGCGAACCGACCTGGCCTTCACGTGGGACCACTACGAAACGCTTCGTCAGAACGGCATCCGCAGTCTGCTGATCACCGACGGAGATCGGGACGCCTACCAGCTCTACCTGGCTGCTCACGCTCCGGAGCTGCTGAGCGATCCTGATCTGCCGGCCCTCGAGAAATCCCGCATCGTCTATGCCGCTGCCCATCACGAGCTGGCCGAGATCTACGCCGATCCGGCCAGCCCCACCGCCATCCGGCGAACCGAGGCGCTGGCGACCGATCTGGTGAGCTTGATCCAGTCGGGCACCCGCAGTCTCGCCCCCCTGCTCAGGGTGATGGCCTTCGATTACGGCACCTACACTCATTCGGTCAATGTGTGCATTCTCGGGGTGGCCTTGGGGCAGCGCATGGGGCTACCCATAGATCCGCTGCGCAAGCTGGCCTCGGGTCTATTGCTGCATGATCTAGGAAAGGTCGAGATTCCAGGTGAGATCCTTCGCAAGCGGGGTCCCCTCACCCCCGAGGAGTGGATCATCATGCGGCAGCACCCCAAGCTGGGTGTGCACCTGCTGAGCACCGACCGCGTAGCGCCGGAGGTCGCCACGGTGGTGCACCAGCATCACGAGAACGTATGCGGAGGCGGCTATCCCCAAGATCTCACGGGCGAGCGCATCCATCAGTTCGCCAAGCTCGCCAAGGTGGCCGACGTGTTTGATGCATTGACCACCCGGCGTAGTTACAAGGAGGCGCTCCCATCCTTCCCGGCCCTGCACATGATGCAGACCGAGATGCTGGCCTGCTTCGACGGTCGAATCCTGCGCGAACTCGTTCTCATGCTGCGCGCGAGCGAGAATGAGCAGGACGAGGCTCAAGCCGCCTGACCCGCCCCGAGGCTGCCCCCCTGTATCATCCCTAGCCGACCCCGCCGTGGCTCCGACACCACTCGTGCAGGTCGCGCAGATCGCGCAAGTAGACGATGCCCTCCTTCGGGCGCGCCCCTTCACCTCCAACGAGAATGGTCAACTTATCGGGCAAACTCTGGCGAAGCCGGTTGATCGCACGCGTGCTGCCGGCGCCCCCGGTGGCCACCGAGACGCTGAGCGCCACGTGGGCCGCCCCGAGATCCTTCGCCAAACTGGCGATCTGATCGACCGGCGTGTCGGTCCCCAAATACAGCAGACGGAAACCGTGTGAGGCAAAGAGCAGCGCCGTCATCTGTAATCCGAGACCGTGGAGTTCCCCAGGAAGGGTGGCCATGACCACGAGCGGTCCATTGGCCCGCTCCTCGAAGGGCATGCGCAACGAGCGCAGCAGATCGCCCAGGCGTTCGGAGAGGAAGTGCTCGTGCCTCACGTCCAGCCGCTTCTCGGCCCACCCCTGACCAACGGAACGGATGAGCGGGGCGACGCGTTCGGCCAGGAAGTCGACCGGTCTCATGCGAGCCCAGTCGAGTAGGAGCGCTCGCATGAGCCGCTCGCCTTTGAACTCCAGAACGGCCTCGATGAGCTCCTCATCGGTCAAACTCTCGCTGCCGCGAGAGCGCGGGCCCGGAAATTCACTCGCCTGGGGAATCGCCTCGATCAAGCGCGCCAGATCCTCGTCACTGGCCGGTACGACCTCGCCGGCGCGATGACCTTCGGCCAGCGCCTGGCCGATGCGCCGCAGACGCGGAACGCTCTCGATCGGATACAGCCGGTGCCCCGAGGGCTTGCGCTCCGGGACGGGGAATCCATAGCGGCGTTCCCAGGTACGAAGCGTCTCGATCGGGATGCCCGTGGCGCGGGAGAGCGCTCCAATGGAGAGCATCCCTCCAGCGTGCTCAGGCTCCCTGGAAGCCGGGGCGGGCTCGTCTCTATGATCATGGCGCGGGTTCATCACGCACTCCTTGTGGGTTCAAGCCGTGGGTTCAAGCTATGGGTTCAAGCCGGGATCGGCGCCGCATGCGAACTCGCGCTTCCAGAGACGCTCTTCGCCACGGGCCGGCTTACGCTTTCGATTGTATATCAGATCCGCCGGGAACGCTTCCATTATGTTCAGATTATGAACAGATTTTGTCCGGCCGGGACCTGCGGGATACCTCGGGCGAGTACATGAAGGAGGCCCCTCCAGCGCGCTGGCTGAAGGGGCCCGGCTGGGCATCTCTGCCCGCGCATCTAGCTCGGTAGGATCACCGAGTCGATCACGTGAATCACACCGTTCGACGCAGCAATGTCGGTCTGGATCACATTCGCCTGATTGATCATGACACCTTTCCCGGTCTCAATCCGAATCTCCTGACCCTGAACCGTCTTGGCCTTGCTCAGACCCGTCACGTCCGCGGCCATCAGCTTGCCAGGCACGACGTGGTAGGTCAGAATCGCGGCCAACTTGTCTTGGTCCTTCAAGAGCGCTTCTAGCGTGCCTTCGGGCAGCTTCGCGAACGCCTCGTCCGTGGGCGCGAAGATCGTGAAGGGTCCCTTACTCTTCAGGACGTCCACCAATCCGGCGGCCTGAACGGCGGCGACGAGTGTCTGAAAGGAACCCGCCCCTACCGCCACATCGACGAGATCTTGCGATGTCGCGGCCTGCGACATCACCGCCGAGGCCTTCGAGGCCGAAGCGTCCGTGGAACTCTTCGAGGAACAGCCACCCGCCATGGCGGGCGCGAGTGAGAACGCCACCGCCGAGCTGATCGAAATCGCCATCAGAACCTTGAGCATCTTCATTGTCTCATCCTCCTGGGCCTCGAGCCCGTATGTCCTCGCCCCGCGTCTTTCACACTATCTGAAGACATCGGAGCTGCCTCATGTCGAGTCCGGGTGGCGGCCGCGGGACACCGGCTGTGGATCCTGCGGAGGTCTTTCGACGTACTCCCGCGACCACTCACCCTCTCATCTATCTCAAGCCATCTATCTCAAGGCCATGGTGGCCGACCCGGGGATCCCATCGGCTTCTGACGCCCGGCCCCCTTGCCAGTCACCTGCCATCTTGTGCGATCCGACTCAGTTGCCGCTCGCTGTTGCCTCGCTCTCCCCGCGCTCCCGCCTCGCTCCCGCATCGCTCTCGCCGCGATCCAGCCTCGATCCCGCCTCGCTCGCGCTTCGTCGTCGCGTTCCCATCGTTTCATTCTCGCGTCACTGTCGAGATATTGAACGGCTTTTGAACACTAAAGTTCCAGCAATCGTCGTTATTTTCTTCGTTCGTCTATCCGTTTACGCCACTTTTACTTAGCGCCGAAGGTCAATCGGACCGAAGGTT
>CAZZIF010000411.1:0-3515 GCA_964654025.1 uncultured bacterium | reverse complement strand
TCATCGACACGGGGTGGCCCTTCTCATCGAGGACGATGATGAGCGCATTGACCGTATCGAATACGAGACGACTCTGCCGGTTCCAGCGAAAGAGCGCCGATGCCTGCGGCCGTTTTCGGTTGGCCTCCATCCGACTGCCTCCAGACTGTACTCAGACAGCCTACAGACAGCCTCCAGGCTGCCTCCAGGCTGCCTCCAGGGTGCCCCCAGGGTGCCTCCAGGCTGCCTCCAGGGTGCCCCCAAGATGATCAGGATTTTCGACTGCGCACATTCTGCGGCGCTCGTCGCGCTCACGCAACCTATGGATGATACGCGCCGGCCGCTCTCGCTTGATCCAGCCAGCCGGATGCGAGAAGATCGCGCCATGCGCGCCATGGTGCTCGAAAACGTCGGCCGTCCCCTGCAACTCCAGGACATTCCGGTTCCCAAGCCGGGGCCGGGACAGGTCTTGCTCAAGGTGGGCGCCTGCGGTATCTGCCGGACGGATCTCCATATCTTTGATGGTGACCTGCCACGGCCGGATCTGCCCCTCATCATGGGGCACGAGATCGTCGGCGAGGTCACGCGCCTCGGCGCGGGAGTGCACGGCCTCGAGAAGGGTCAGCGCGTGGGCATCCCCTGGCTCGGACACACTTGCGGCCGTTGCCGCTACTGCCTTGACGGCCAGGAGAATCTTTGTGACCACGCCGTCTTTACCGGGTATCAGCGCAATGGCGGCTACGCCGAGTACGCGGTCGCCGACGCCCGCTACTGCTTTCCCATGCCCGGGCCAATGACGGACGAGCAGGCGGCCCCTTTGCTGTGCGCTGGACTGATCGGGTATCGGGCCTATCGACTGGCGGGACGTGTGCGGCGCCTCGGTCTCTACGGCTTTGGTGCGGCCGCGCACATCCTGTTGCAGGTCGCCCGGTATCAGGGGGCCGAGGTATTCGCCTTCACCCGGCCGGGGGACGACCGGAAGCAGGTATTCGCCAGGAAACTGGGGGCGGTCTGGGCAGGTGGCTCAGAGGACTCGCCACCGGAACTACTAGACGCTGCGATCATCTTTGCGCCCGCTGGGAAGCTGGTCCCCCTCGCACTGCAGGCGGTGCGCAAGGGAGGACGGGTGGTCTGCGCGGGTATTCATATGAGCAAGATTCCGGCGTTGCCGTACCGGATCCTGTGGGAAGAACGCCAGATCATCTCGGTCGCCAATCTCACCCACCGCGATGGCGAGGAGTTCTTGACGCTGGCGCCTCGGATTCCGATCCGAACCTCGACCGATACGTTGGCTCTCGAGGATGCCGGGCGGGGACTCGAGCGCCTGCGGGCCGGGGACGTTCGCGGGGCACTCGTTCTCCGTCCATGAGGGCACCTCTCCTGCGGATACCGTTGTTGGTGCGGACGCAACTGGTCCTGGCACATCCCACGCGGGCACGCCTGGCTGACGCACAAAACGCCCGCCCCATCCCACACGGGCACGATCGGAACGAGTACAACTCGTCGGCGCAGGGCCATGCGGACATGACCGGATCGCGTCCAACTCGTAGGAGCAGGGCCAGGCGGGCACATCGGGGCCTGATTGCCTTGGAAGTCAACACTCTCACCTTGGAAGGGAGGACCATGATGGAGACGGCGGATGCCATGATCACCTTCTGTTACACGTCCGATCTGAAAGCGACGTCTCGCTTCTATGAAGATGCCCTCCGGCTGCCTCTCGTTCTGGATCAGGGTGGTTGCCGCATCTATCGCACGGCCGAGCACGGCTACCTAGGCTTCTGCGGCCGCGACGGCGCGGCGGCACCGGGCGGCGTGATCCTGACCCTGGTGACCGAGGAGGTCGACGCCTGGTACGAGCGCCTACAGGAAGCCGGCGTGGCTTGCGAGCATGCTCCGCGACACAACGAGGAGTACGGCATCTATCATTTCTTCTTCCGGGATCCCAGCGGCTATCTGATCGAGATACAACGATTCGACGATCCGCACTGGAATCGTCCCGACCTGCGCGACGGCAAATCGACGCAAACCACGAGCGACTGATCATCTGCTGACGGACCGGCAGGTGACGGACCGGCGAATGATGCACCGACGGATAATGGACCGGCGGATGATGCACCGACGAATGATGGACCGACGAATGATGCACCGGCGAATGATGGACCACCAGATTGTGATGGAATGGATCCATCAGCGGTAGGCAGCGGTAGGCCGCGGTAGGCAACAGGAGGCTGAATGCCATATTCCCCCTTGTGGGCCCGAGCCCTTCTTCTGCTTACCTCGGCCATCTGGGGTTTCGCCTTCGTCGCGCAGCGCGCGGGGATGGCGCACGTGGGACCGTTCACGTTCAACAGCATTCGCTTTCTCCTGGGGGCTCTCACCCTGCTGCCTTTCCTTCGCATTCGCAGGCTCTCGGCCGGCAGTGCGGATCCACCGTGGTCCCGGCCCCGGGTGCTCGGCGCTGTATTCATCTCAGGGACTGTGCTCTTCGCGGGGGCTTCATTGCAACAAACCGGCATCGTGTACACGAGCGCGGGCAAGGCGGGCTTCATCACGGGCCTCTATGTCATCATGGTCCCCATCCTGGGGTTGTTCTGGCGCCATCGTCCCGGCCTGCCGACCTGGCTCGGTGCCGTGCTGGCCGTCGCCGGCTTGTACCTCTTGAGCGTTCAGGAGGATCTGACGATCGCCAAGGGGGACCTTCTGGTTCTGCTCGGAGCAGTGGCCTGGGCTGTGCACGTTCTGGTGGTGGACCACTACGTCCGAGCCGTTGGTCCCCTACGTTTGGCATTCCAACAGTTCTTGGTCTGCGGCCTGTGGAGCCTGGCGGCCGCCCTGGTAACCGAGTCCATCACCTGGCGCGGGATCGAGGGGGCAACCTTGCCGTTGCTGTACGGCGGATTCCTTTCGGTCGGCACGGCTTTCACCCTTCAGGTCGTCGCCCAGGAACACGTTGTTCCCTCCCACGCCGCCATCATCATGTCCCTCGAAACTGTCTTTGCCGTTTTGGGAGGGTGGCTCCTGCTCCACGAGATGCTATCCGCCCGTGCCCTCGCGGGTTGCGCCCTCATGTTGGTCGGGATCGTCATATCGCAGTTGCGATTCCGGACAACCGCACCGATCCCCACCTGAGATTAGCTGAGATTACGCGATGGCCACGGGGGCCTTGTCTAAATCGCTTCCGCAAATGGAACTAGCCGCGCAATGACTTCCCTCCCGCACAGGGGTGCATCGAACCAACCCGGCATCCCAATCCGCCCTTCGCTCACAGATCCTCGGCGATCCCCCCGGCTCGTTGGCATTCAGGTCATGAGGTCCTGAGGTCATCCGTAGGCGGCCGGGGTGATCCCACCAACTCCACGCTGGAGCTAACCTTCCTAGCGGCCGATGAATAGGGCGGTTGGGACGACACGTCCAGATGGAGCGGGAAGCAGACGAGGCCGGAGTACGCCCACCATGCCAGGCATGCCGCGCCCATGGCGCACGAGAAGCGCGTTTAGCAGGAATGCGATCGTGTCGATCGCATCGATCGTCGTGCT
>CAZZIF010000410.1:0-3516 GCA_964654025.1 uncultured bacterium | reverse complement strand
CAGCCGCTGGGCATCGGTGCCCTCCGCGGTCACGAGCCTCAGGTAGTAGATGCCGCGCGGGACTGGGTGTCCATGGTCGTCGTGGCCGAGCCAGGTGACCGGGTGCCGACCCTGGGCATGCCAGCCACGGGCAAGGCTTCGCACGCAGCGACCGCTGATGTCGAAGACGCGCAGAGATGCCTCGCCCGCGCCGGCGAGTTCGAAGGTGAGCCTCACCTCACCGCGACACGGGTTCGGGCAGCTGGGCAACAGGCGCGTCATCCAGCCCGGATTCGCTGGTCCCTCCCCGGAGCCGCCATTGGCGTTGCCGCTGCCGTTGCCGCTGCCGCTGTCGTTGCTGCCGCCGCCGTCACCGCTGCCATCTCCGATGCCGGCGACACCGCCCTCCAGGATCATCCGGGCCACCGTCACGCTCTGGCGCAGCTCCTCGAGCGAGGCGCCGCCCACGATGGCGAAGGTGACCTTCTGCGGCGTCTGGGCCGTCACGGCCATGGGGCCCGCCGAGGCCAGCACGCTGTAGTCGTTGGCCTCGTAGGATTCGGTCAGGACGTGCGCCGAGTCCGCCGCGCAGAGGAATGCGTACTTGTCGGCATCGGGCACGTGCTGATTGGGCCAGACGAAGGTGGGGTTGTGCACCAGCGTCAGGTTCGCGAGCGGCGGGTCGGGTTGATCACCGGCCGAGGGCAGCAGAGCCACGCCGACGTAGTGGCCTTCCGGATCATGCATGTACACCAGGCAGTCGGTGGCGACGCAGCCGCCCTCGTCGCCGCCGCTGTCGGCGCCCAGGTCGAAGTCGAGGAAGAGGCCGTAGTAGAAGTCCTCGATCGCCGCACCCGAAGCGCTCGAGATCTGGTACTCGAGGATGACGAAGTCATCGGCCACGCCGGGCTCGGCCCAGGCCCACGATGACTGCTCGATGAACAGACCCAGCGGTGTAGTACCTCCGGCGTCGGTGAAGGCCGCGTGCAGATCCTGGTCGGAGAAGCCGTCGGTATCGATCCACACCCGTCCATCGGGTGCGGTGCTGACCTCCCACTCCCGATTGGGGTCGGTATCGTAGTCGCGGTTGGCGACGTAGGTGGGATCCTGGCTGCCCCAGGGCCCGCCGATGAAGAGCTGGTTGTCGCCGCCGGCCGGATAGAGGAAGCCCGAGCCCTCCGACTGAGTGTGATCCATGAAGCCCACGATGCCCTGCTTGGTGACTGTGAGCACGCAGTTGCCCACGTCGTGATCGGCGTAGTCGTAGCGGGTGGCGCAGGGATTGAAGTCGCAGGTGAACCACTCGGGATGGAGCACGCCGTCCAGGTCAAGACACTCCATCTCGCTCCAGACCAGCAGGCACTGCTCGCCCTGGCAACACACGACCATCTCATCGTAGGGACAGGGATTGGGATCGCAGGTGTCGAACTCGGGCAGGAACTCGCCGCCGGCCGCGGCGCATTCGCCTTCGCTGGTCACGATGCAGGTGGCCGCGGGTAGGCAGCACGCCTTCTGCTGCGGCGGCTCGGGATTCTCGAACGGGTTGTAGTAGATGTCGCCCTGGAGATTGTCGGGCCCGTAGCGTGAGTCGGTCCAGACGACGTGCGCATCGGTGGCATCGACATCGATCCAGGAGTAGTCGCCCATCCCGAACGGGGTGGTGGGGATCTGAATGGGCTGGTTGCTTACCGGTTGGTTGGCCTGGAAGGCGCCGGCGCCCGGCGGCATGACCGCCCGGTAGACCTCGGGGGTCTGGTCGTTGGGGTCATTGCGCTTGTCGTACCACACCACATCGATCGTGCCGTTGGGCTTGATGTCGATCCAGGGATGGGTCTGGTCGTTGGTCGTATTGTCGTCGTTGACCCGCAGCGGCGGGTTCCAGGTCTGACCGCCGTCGAAGGACTCGATGAACTGGATGTCGCCCTCATCGGGTCCGGTACGGTACTGGTTGGCGTAGATGTCTCCGGCGCCGTTGCGGTCATCCCGCCACAGGTAGTAGGGCCCCGTGTAGTCGCTGGCGATGTGGGGCAACTCGGCCGTGCTGCTGCCCGGGGCCGACCCGACATCGATCCGGTGATCCAGTGCAGCCCAGTTCTGGCCCCAGTTGTTGGCGTAGGTTGCATACGCATCCCAAACGGCCATCGGTGCGCCCGCGTGACGGTCGCTCTGCCAGGTCACATAGACGTACTGGTCGGTGCCGTAGTCGAAGACGCTGACGCGCGGATGCACTTCGAACGAGGTGCCGAGCTGGGTGCCGGCCACCCCATCGTGGCTGATCGGAATATCCGGCGTCATCCAGGTCAGGCCCCCATCGTAGGAGGCGTTGAAGTAGATGTCCCGGGCGGTGTTGAGATTGTAGCGGTCGCTGGAATAGACGGCGTAGACGTTCGCGCCCTGGCAGGCGATCTGGGGGAAGTCGTCGCGGCTCGTGCCGGCGGGGACGCCCAGGTTGATCCGGCGGTCGGCGTACCAGTTGTAGCCGTTGTTGTGCGTGCAGGCCAGGTAGGGATTCTCGATGGTGTTGGTTCGTTTGTCATCCCAGACCACGTAGGCATAGGTCCCCGAGGCCACGACCTTGGGGGCGTAGGAAATCGTGCCCGCCGGTCCCGAGTCGAGGCGCACCGGACCGCTCCAGGTGGCGCCGTAGTCGTGGGAGACGTTGACCATGATCTCGCTCCCCGTTCCCGCGGCCTCCATCCAGGTGACGTAGACGTGGCTGCCCGACATGGCGATGTCGGGGCGGCCGGCCCCTCCGCCGGTCGAGAGCGTGATCTCGCTGGTGAGCCAGGTGGCCCCGCCGTTGCTCGAGCGGTTGAGGCTGATGTAGGTCGGTCCGCCCATGCCTTGCGTCGTCAGCCAGGCTGCGGCGACGTGGCTGCCCGAGCAGGCGACAGCGGGCTCGGTGGCCGCATAGATCTGCTGCTGCGTGTCGATGGGCACCGCCTGGTTGAGCCAGGTCGCACCGTTGTCGTAGGAAGCGTTGAAGTAGATGAGGTGGATGAAATCGCTGAGGATACACTCGTCCCAGACCACGTAGACATTGTTGCCGTCGCAGGCCAGGTTCGCGTTGTTCGAGCCGAGCCGCTGGGGCGTGGGCTGGGTCGAGAGCATGCGTTCAGGCCCATTCCACTGCGCGATGCCGGTCTGCGACCGGTTGAAGAAGACCCCGCGGGGCGCAGTGCGGTGGTCCACCCAGACGCCGTAGACGTAGCCGTTGCTGCAGCCCATGGCCGTGGTGCCCGAGAAGGGTAGGGGCAGCGCCACATCGTTCGCGCCCGGCGGCTGGTCGCCCACATCCAAACGCGTCTCGACGGCCGGACCGTCGTCGGGATCACAGGCGTAGACGGCGCAGACGTGGTTGGCGTTGGAAGGGTCGACCTCGCAGGATGGATACCCGATGGCCGCGTAGGTGGGTTGGCCGCCGGTGTCGGTCAACATCTGGGGAACGTTCCAGAAGCTGACCGCCGGCACGTCGGCGCCGAAGGTGGCCCCGCCGTCGGTGGACCGATCGATCCAGATCGTGCCCTGATGATTGAA
>CAZZIF010000409.1:0-3537 GCA_964654025.1 uncultured bacterium | reverse complement strand
CTTTTCCTCCGAGGGGCCCGACGTACACTACTTCTACCTGAAGATGCGGGATGTCTCGAACAACCCTGCCACCGAGACGCGGTGTGCGGTCAAGATCAACGTCGCTGACTTCTCGTTCGACAAGCCGTTCTTGATCGTCGACGACTTGCGCTACGCTCCAAAAGATCAGTGTGGTGGAGCATTGCTGGGGGATGAGATCACCGATCAGTGGCGCCTGACCTATGATGAGGCCACCGGGCAGTACGGCGGGGTTCTTGCGGGGGTGCGGGACTTCATGCTGCCCAGCGACCGCGTCGACCACTACATGGTCTATCCGGACAACGAGGCCAACCCGGCTCCCAGGATCGAGAGCGAGTTCCTCGATGTGCTGGGCCGGTATCAGACCGTGATCTGGGACTGCGGGCATGACCAGGCTACCGGGCTTCGTCAGGCGGCGGGGGTGAACCAGTATCTCTCGGCGTATGTCGGGCTCGGCGGGAACCTCTTGCTCACCACCTTCATCGGCCCCGCCCAGACGATCGCTGGGCTGATCGGTTTCGACAACGCTGATCCGAAATGCCCGCGGGAGGACGATTTCCAGGCCGGCTACTACTGGAACCGGCTGAGCTTCCTGTGGCAGTACCTGAATCTGACCGGCTGCATTGACAAGCCTCGTGGGGCCACGACGCAGGGGAATCCGGACGAGGCGCTACGGGCGGCCATCGCTGAGAATCCGGTCTATCCCGACCTGTTCCTCGACACGGCCCGGTGGTCGTGCGAGCGTGGGATCATGAACTACGAAGCGCTCATCTCTGACGTCGCGGACCCCAATGTCACGCCCTGGTACGAGCTTCAGGAGGGCATGGACATCCTCTATCGTGCGCGGACGCGGGTTCCGGATGAGTTCTCCGATCTCGAGGGCAACCCGATCGCGTGGCGAACCTACCCGCTCGAGGGCGAGGATACCGATCGCGGCCGAATCGTCTGTTTCTCTTTCCACCCGTTCTTCTTCGAGGAGGCCGCGGTGGGCAATGCGATGACCAATGCACTCCATTGGCTGGTGAATGGCTCCGACTTCTAGGATGCGTATAGGCTCGCCGTTGGCGGGTTGTCGGGAGAGGTGCGGCTGATGAAAGATTGGGTGAGAAGAGTCCTATCAATCGGGATGGGTCTGGTCGTCTTCGCCGGGGGGGGCGATCTGCTGGGTGGACAAGCCACCGCGGCGTCGTTCGATCCTGATCCGGTCCTCGGTGATCGGAAGGTGACGCTGACTTGGCAGCCTGACAGCGACGATCCGGTCTTCACCGGAAACCTGAAGCTGTTCCCCCAGGGACAGGCTGAGCTCGGTCTTGGCGAGATTGGTTTCCTGGGCTTCACCCGTGATGGCGAACAGCTCTGGGCGTGGGACGCCGGCCGCCGAACCTTCATCCTATTGCAAGACACGCCCGAGGGTGGCTACACCGCCCTGGATACTCTGGCCGCCCTGGATGCAGGCTATGAGCCCCTCTCCTTTGCCGTGCATCCCACCGGATCCTTGTTGGCGGCAGGGCTCGAGAACGGCCAGGTCGCGTTGTGGCGGCCGCTGACCGAGGCCGCCTGGATGCTGGAGGATGCCCACGACGGCCCAGTGCGTGGCATCGCGTTTCGCCCGCTAGCCGGGGAGCGTGATTCCATGCATGTGACCATTGGTGATGACGGTTTGTGGCGGCGCTGGATTCGGCCTGGTATGATATCCGATTCGCTGCCGCCAGAGATGGCCTTTTCGAGCCGGCCAACGGCGATTGCTTTAAACCGAACCAGCTCACGGCTGGCCATCGGAACCGAGACCGGACGCGTGTGGCTGCAGTCCTTTGACAATCAGGTCCGGATCGACGAGCTTGAGCATGATGGCGCCGAGATCGTCGGTTTCTCGTTCTCGGAAGATGGGCTCCGCTTGGCGAGCGCGGCCGCGAACGGGACGGTCATTCTTTGGACCACGGCGGCGCAGAACATCATCGGGCGTTTCGAGCCAGAGAACCCGGGGCGGATCGACATTTCGTTCACGCCCAACGCTAGTAGCTTCATCACCTATGCGTTCGCAGACGGCCGCGTGGGATTCATCGATGGGCACACCGGTCGCAGCTATGGCGCTGTCGATGACTTGGGGCACGATCTTACCGCATACACTCTGTCTCGTGAGGGTGTGACCGGACTCTTCGGTGGGCCGAGCGGTCTCCTCGAGTGGTGGTATCAGGGGCAATGCATTCCCAGCGAGGAGATTCCGGAGTGCTTCGGCGGCTATCGAGTCTACCGGGGGCTTTATCCGGACCAACTGACCGAGCGCATGAGTCTGCTGCGAGTCTATGACTTCGGAGATACCACCTGGGGATGGACATCGGTGGATACGCTGCGTGTTTTCACCGATCCGGACTCGGTCATCTCCGAAGATGGCGACGAGGAGCGCGTTGTCGCGGGGCCCCACAACGGAGTTCCCTTCTACTACAGCCTGGTCAAGTACTACTGGCGTTACTTGGATGGCGCCACATTCATCGACAGGCGCAACACGGTGGAAGAGGGCTACTTCGGTTTGGCGGAGTATGGCGAGCCCGTTTCCTTGCAGGCACGGGAGGATCCCACCCGGACTCCACCGTTGCTCGATGAGGTCTATGTGGTTCCCAATCCCTACATCGAGGGCGAGGAGGGATCCAGCTACGGTCCGTTGAGTGAACCCCTGGTGCGATTCGTGAATCTGCCCGAGCGGGCCACGATTCGCATCTACACCAGCAGCGGGGACCTGGTCCGCAAGCTCGAACATGTCCCCAGCGCCGGTGATGTGACCGGCGGCGCCTGCCCCTGGAATCTGCGCAACGAGCACGACCGCGCAGTGACCGCCGGGCTGTACGTCTACTCAATCGAGACGCCTGGCGGCGAGTCGACCCGCGGTTTCCTAACGCTCGTGCGCTAACCGTCAGCCCGCGGCGGACTGCTGCCCGGCAGGTGACCGGCCTCTCCCGCGGCGGACTGCTGCCCGGCACGCTCTGCCATCTATGCCCGGTGAGTGTCCAGCGCGGCAGCGGATCGCTGCCTGACACCCCTGACGCCCCGGTGCCGGATGGTCGTTGCGATGTTCCACCGTGAACCGACCGGTGGCCGTGGCGTCATCTTGCGATCTCATCCGGCTGCGCTTTTTTGTGGCATTAGAACTCCGCGGGCAACTCTCCGGCCGATTCCGTGTATGCTCGGACGTTCGGCCAAAGAAGGGCGGTCCGTTGAGGAGAAGGGCGGTCCGTTGAGGAGAAGGGCGGCTGGCGGCACTCTCATGTGGACGCGGGATTCGGACTGTGGTAGCCGATTTTACGGCGGCCCGGCGGCCCGGCGGCCCGGCGGCACGGCGGCCCGGCGGACACGACGGCCCGGCGGCACGGCGGACACGGCGGCACGGCGGACACGCCCCGGACTTGCACTCGAGGCTGGTCCCAGGTAGCAAGTCCGACAGAAAGGGAGAGGGAGCGCCGACTCTTTAATGTTGTACTCGCGGGGATTTCCCACGGTGTGTGTGTCGTGGGGCTCGTTCCCAGA
>CAZZIF010000408.1:0-3539 GCA_964654025.1 uncultured bacterium | reverse complement strand
CGAAGGTGATCACATTGTCCGCTTCAAGGACGAACCGATCCAAACGGCCAGCGAATTGACCCGCCGTCTCGACGCGATGCCCCACGGTGAAGAGGTCGAGATCGACCTGTTGCGCAACGGGCGGCCGCGCACCGTGCGCCTGGTCCTGGGCGATCGGGATGCCGCCTTGCTATTCATCAGCGCCAAGCGTCAGCTCGAGGCCGACGTGCGTTCGGTGGCCAGCGAGATCCGCCGTCTCGAATCCCGCGCCGACCTGCTCCGCCGCCGGCTCGATAAGCTGCAATCGGCCTCCGCCCCGAGCGAATCCGTCCTGGCCGATTCGCTGTCCGGGGCACAGGGCCGCTAGACGTTCCTCCCAACCTGCCGTAGGCTAGCACCCATCACACAACGTCCCATCGCGCGGGCGAATGGGGATGTGCACGTTTGACATCTCGTTCTCTTAGGAGGTGGCATGATCCGGTTCGATACGCAACAGAACTGGCCGCGGCGAGCCGCCTGGCTTCTCGCGGCGCCCGCGCTGGTTTGGTTCGCTTGGTCCGGCTGCACCGGGTCGTTCTCGGCCGCCGTGGGGCCCAACCAGGACCTTACCCTGGTCACCGACTTCCCGGTCGGTGACGATCGGACCGCCCTCGTGCGTGAACTCTTCGGACACAAGATCGAAACGCCGCTGCGTCCCGAAGCCCGTTTTCGCGTTGAACCTACCGACTCGTCCGGATTCGAGACGCGGCGGGATTGGCGCAACTTCGTCATTCTATCCGACTTTGCCGAACCTACCTGGGGGACCCGCACGGTCCGGCGCATCTTCGGAGACGAGCGTGTCGACGCAATCCTCACCGGCGCTGGACACGAGGCCGGACACGAGGCCGGACACGAGGCCGGGCACGAGGCCGGGCACGAGGCCGGGCACGAGGTCCGACGCGAAGCCGGTTACTTGCTGACACAGGACGTGTGGGCCGATGGCCAGACGGTGCTCTTCGTCCACGCGCCCTCGGAGGCGAGCGTCAAGGCGTTGATCGAGCGTGAGGGGGAGGCGATCGTCGAGCGCTACGAAGATCACGTGATCGATGGGCTCACCCAGACGATGTTTCTCGGCGGCGAGCAGACCGCGATGGTCGATGGTATCGAGCGAGCGCTTGGCTACCGCCTGAGGATTCCCGAGGACTACGTCGTGGAATGGCAGGCCGAGAACCGCTTCTTGCGCATCAAGACCATGGAGGCCAATGGCGCGATGTTGTGGCTCTTCGTCTACTTCCAGGAGCAGACGCAGGAGTCGCTCGATCCGAACCTGGCGATGGGGTTGCGTGACAAGCTGACCGAGCGCTACTACGGAGGCGACCAAATCGACGCTTCGCGGTCCGAGGTCCGCCGGCGCACATTCGCGGGTCACGAAGCGCTCGAGGTCTTCGGACTCTACCAGAACCTCGAGCCGCCGATGGGAGGGCTCTTCAAGCTCATCGCCTTCCACGAGGGCGGCCGTCTGTACCTGATCGACATGGCCGTCTTCAATCCGCCGGGTGACAAGATCCCCCTCTTGCGGAAGCTGGAGGCCATCGCCCGCACGCTAGAGCACACCGGGGAGGGGACTGGGGAGCCCGGTCGGGAGCCCGGTCGGGAGCCGGTTGGGGAACCGGTTGGGGAACCGGTTGGGGAACCGGTGGGGGAGCCGGCTGGGGGCACCTCCTGATCCGCTTCCGGTACTTGTTTGCGCAAGTCGTTGCATCAGTGGCAGTTGAAGTTCCGGGCGGATTGACACGGGTTGCGGTATCTGCTAGGTTGGCTCCGCTGAGAATCGAATGCAGCCGCGCCCTGGGTAGCGCGCGCCGTGATGCCGGCGGGCGGGAGGGTACTGGGAGGGGAGGGTCCCCGCCGCGGTGCGGGGGCGACAACAAGCGGAGAGAATGAGAGATGGCTTCCACAGCGGATTTCCGTACGAACATGATCCTCGAGCTTGATGGCGTAGTCTTCAAGCTGGTCGAGTTTCAGCACGTCAAGCCGGGCAAGGGCGGGGCCTTCGTTCGTACGAAGCTGAAGAACGTCTTGACCGGAGCGGTGCTGGAGAAGACCTTCCGGGCCGGCGAGAAGATCGACGAGGTCCGTCTGGAAAGGACGGATACGCAGTTTCTCTACGCCGACGGCGACCTCTACCATTTCATGGACCAGGAGACCTACGACCAGTTCGCGGTCTCGAAGGACGTGGTGGGCGAGGCCGCCCAGTTCATCAAGGAAAACGACACGGTCAAGATCATGACGCGCGCCGGCCGGCCGTTTCTGGTCGAGGTGCCGCCGCACGTCGTGCTGGCCGTCAGCGAGACCGAGCCGGGCGTCAAGGGCGACACGGCCACCGGAGCCACGAAGGCCGCGACGCTCGAGACCGGATTCACCGTCCAGGTCCCGCTGTTCATCGACGTCGGGGACACCCTCAAGATCGACACCCGGACCGGGGACTACATCGAGCGGGTGAACAAGTAGCCCCGCCGGCACGGTGATTCGATGTCTGGAAGTATCTAGAGCCTGGAGAGGTAGCCCATGCGTGTCGAAGATATTAGGAGACTGATCGAGCTCGTCGAGAACAGCGATGTCGGCGAGCTGGAGGTGCGGAGATTCTGGAGCAGTGTCCGGATCTCCAAGACGCGCGCGACCGATGGGCAGGCTCTCATGGGCGAGTCGCTCGTTTCCGCGCCCGCGCAGCCAGCGGCGCCTGCGAGGCCGACGCCGGCTGTGACGTCGGGCAAGGCGGGGGAAACGGCGAGCGCGACAATCGGCGGCCCCACCTCGGCCCCGGGCGCCTCCCAGGCGCCGGAGGAGACCGAGGAGGGACTGGTACCGATTGTCTCTCCCATGGTCGGGACGTTCTACCAGTCGCCGTCACCGACGGCCGCCGCCTACGTGGAACTCGGCAAACGGGTCGAGCCCGGGCAGGTGGTGTGCATCATCGAGGCCATGAAGCTGATGAACGAGATCGAGGCCGAGGTGAGCGGCACAGTCATCAGGGCGCTGGTGAAAGACGAAGAGCCGGTCGAGTACAACCAGCCGCTCTTCCTGGTTCGTCCCGACTGATCCGCCTGCCCTCGCAGACCTGCCCGGCCTAGGGGAGAATCCGAGGGTGGAATTTCGCAAGATTTTAGAGATCATGCTTGAGCGGCGGGCATCGGACCTTCACCTGAAGGTCGGCACCCGTCCGATCATCCGCGTCGACGGTAGCCTCGAGCTGACCGACGTCTCCACACCGTCGCAGAAGGACCTGGAGGACCTGGCCCGGCAGATCCTCTCGCCCGAGCAACAGGAGGAGTTCCTGCGCCACCGCGAGATCGATTTCGGATTCGGCATCCAAGGCCTGGCGCGTTTTCGTTCGAACTTCTACTACCAGCGCGGCACGATCGCCATGGCGATCAGGCACGTGCCACTTGGTGTCCCCGCCTTCGAAGATCTCAATCTGCCCGAGGCAGTGGCCCGGCTGGCGGGCCGCAAACGCGGCCTGGTGCTGGTGACCGGTACGGTCGGCTCTGGCAAGTCTACGACACTGGCCTCGATGATCGACC
>CAZZIF010000407.1:0-3551 GCA_964654025.1 uncultured bacterium | reverse complement strand
CGCTTGTTCGTAGTCGATGTTGCCCAATCGCAGGTCATCGAGGACTTGCTCGACTCTTTCTTCGTCGGAAACCTCTGCCACACACGTATCTCCCGATCCGATGGAACCGTGACCGCTCGCAGTCGCGCACATGGCACCTTACAAGCTTACAGTCTCAATGCGGACGGCGCCAGGACCTGTTTGGACAATGATGAGAGATTGGCGGGAACCGGGGACGAGGAGGAGATTGGTGGCGGCGGTGCGAGCGGGGAACCCGCCTTCTGTCCGCTACGCCTCATCCGACGCGGGGGCATGGGCGAGGTCTACGATGCCGAGGACTTCATTCTCGGACGCCGCGTGACGGTCAAGTTCCCCTCGCCCCACCTTGCGCTGGCCCCGGAGGCCGAGCGGCGCTTGACCTGGTTTGCCAGATCGCGGGTGGCCTTGCCGCTGCTCACGAGAGGGACATTCTCCATCGCGATCTCAAGCCGGGCAATGTCAGGTGCGGCCCCGACGGAGGTGCGCGGCCGGACCTGCCCTGATTGGCGGCCGCCCGCGCCTTCGCGGAAGGATCACTCCGAGCACTAGCCAACAGCTAGGCGAGGCTTCTCCTGCTGTGTCTTCTCCAGCCGAGCCCAGCGATGGCGAAGAGGCCGAGGCCCAATTGCATCACGGTTGCCGGTTCCGGAACCGCTGGGGTTCCTCCGTCGGAGAAGGCCCAGACTCCCGTGAGGTCCGTGGCATTGAAAATCCCAATGTTGCCGCTCCAGCACTTCAGCGGATCATCGCCGTAGGGCCAAGAGGTTCCGAAGATGAACTCTCCGAGGTTTCCCAGAACACCGTTCTCAAACAGAAATCCCTTGCCGGCAGCGTCGTTCTGTCCCTGCCACTCGTACTGAAAGTGTGCCAGGAACACCTCCTGCATGTCGGGATCTCCGCTCTCCCAGCTGGGGGAAAAGGCATCCCTGATCTCGGCAGGTGAGTAGACTTGCGCGAGCGTCGCCATCTCCTCCCCCCAAGCTATCTCCCAGGAGTAGCCACCGGTAGTGTCCAGTGAGAGTGCACTCAACTGATCATCGTAACTGAGGCCCACGTACGCGCTCAGGTCCTGTAGCCAGTAGAGATCCGTGAGAGTGTCGTGAACCATGCCTCCGGAAATCACGGTCAGACTCGCGCTGGCTCTCCCGGGCACGCCCAGGGCCATCACGACGACTGACTCTGTCACGGTGCTCTGGACTCAATCGTCGAGCAGAAACCAAGCGGGTGCCTCGCGAAAGCTCCTGCGACACCGGCTTCCGTACCGCGCGCATCGAAGGGGACGGTTGCGCTGTGATTCCCCCCCCATGCAGAAGGGTCCAGCTCGCGGGGCCTGCCACTCACCGCTTGAGCGAGGCGGCGATGCTTCCGCCCACGGTGCGGAGCGCCGGAAACGCCGCCGCCACCGCGTTGGCCGTTGGTGTGAACACGAGCACACCCAGAATGAGCCAAGTTGGGAGCGATAGGTGGGCGGGTGTGCTTACCACGTTCCCCAAAGCCTGGTGGACAGAGGTGGAGGCGGCCGATAGCGCCGCGGCGCTGAGTGCGATGGCGACCAGCGCGGCGAACCCGCCCCCCAGGGCCGCTTCTGTGGCGAGAAGACCGATGAGTCGGCTCCGGCTGAGGCCCAGCGCGCGTACCACGCCCAGCTCATACCGGCGCTCACGCAGGATCAGGATCATGGTGTTCGCCGCATTCATGAGTGACAGGACGATCACGACACCGCCCAGAAGTGAGAACACCAGGATCCCCACGCTGATGGCGGCATCGATCTGGCGGGCGAGATGCGATTCGGGAGCGATCTCGAGCCCCATCTTGCGGATCAGGGATTCGATGCCGGCGATGTCGCCGGTCGATCGGGCCTCGACGATCGCCGCATCGTAGCTGGTGCGCGGCTCATCGAGCAGCGCCTGTTCGTACGACTCGAGCAGGTCCAGCGGGACGGCCACCGCCAGTGGATCGATGCGGTCGGAGAATCCGACGATCCGCGCCTCCCGGTGCGCAGCGCGGTCGCGCGCCCCGGCGAGCGAGGAAGCTCCCAACTGGATGGAGATCGTCCGGCCAATGACCGCGCTCTCGCTGAGTCGCGGCAGGTCGTTGGCCTTGGCGAAGCCGGCGTTGTAGATCTGCAGGACCTTCCTCGAAACCAGGATGGGAATCGGTCCGCCCGGCGCGGAGGCGAATCGGGCATCGTCACGCAGTTCATCGGCGACCCAGCGCGGATCGACCCCCTGCAGGGAGGCGTCGGTGCCGTAGCTCGATCCCAGAAGATCGGCGTGGAGCTGGATCGGGAAGCGAGCATACGCGATGGGGTAGACCGCCTTGACGATCTGTGCGGCCGCCAGCTTCTCGATCGCGTCCTCATCGAGTTGCCCCCCTCCCAAGAACTCCGGTCGGCCAAGTTTGAGGAACGCGATGTCCATCGACTTCGCAACGATCTTGACCTGATCGAGGGGGAGGGTTCCCAGCACGCCGCCCAGCACCAGCTGCTTCAGGCCTAGCCCGGCGGCCACGAAGAGGGTCACCAGCGTGACCCCGATCGTGAGTCCCACCTGGGCAGCGATGAGCCGCCGTCGTGTCCCGCGGTTGAGAAGATAGAACAGTTGAAGCTGTTTACCCGCGCTCATGGAGGCATCCGTCCCGGAGCTGCAGGATGCGATCTGCATGCTCCATCAGTCGCTGATCGTGCGTGGCGACCAGCATCGTTGCGCCGCGCTGAGTACGGTACTCGAGAAGGACCTCGATGATACGGCGGCCGGTTTCGTCATCGAGATGGCCGGTAGGCTCATCGACCAGGACGATCTCGGGCCGTGTCACCAATGCCCGCGCGGTCGCCACCCGTTGCCGCTCGCCTCCCGACAGGCGTTCGGCCCGGGTGTGTGCTTTCTCCTGCAGCCCGATGCGCGCCAGGAGCTGTCGGGCGCGGTCGCGCGGCGTGTCGGGCGGGCTGGGCGCGCTGGGCGCGCTGGGCGTGCTGGGCGGACTGGGCAGATTGGGCGCGATGAGGGGAGGGAGGAGCAGGTTTTCTTCGGCACTGAGTCCGGCGATGAGGTTCGATTCCTGGAAGACGAATCCGATGCGCTGGGCGCGCACCTTCGCGCCCTCGGCGTCGGAGGCCTTCCATACGGGCTCACCATCGAAGCTCACCGTCCCGGAGAATGCGGGCTCCAGGCCACCGATCACGTTGAGCAAGGTGGTCTTGCCCGAGCCGGATCGGCCGGCGAGCGCGACCATCTCGCCGTCCGCGATCGAGGCCGATACGCCGCGCAGCACGGGTTGCGGCTGCCCGCGACCGCCGATGGCGACCCGGATATCATCGAGAACGATCTTCTCCGCCACGAGCCCGGTCGGCCTCCTTCCGTTGCGCCGGACGGCTACTGCTGTGCGCCCGCCGCGAAGTCGGCCACCGCCGCCCAGAAGTCGGACCGTCCGGATTCGATCCGGAACGTGGAGCGCATACCGTCCTTCTCCGGGAAGGAGGCGCCGAAGCAATGCTCGAGCTGGAGCGACTGCAAGAGGAATTGCGCCATCTGCGG
>CAZZIF010000406.1:0-3574 GCA_964654025.1 uncultured bacterium | reverse complement strand
TCGGAGTGGAGCGGGGGCAGGGGCGACTCGTTGCGTGACAGGGGGCGGAGGGTTCGGAGCGAAGCTCTCCGCCCACACGCACGTTTGCCTTGGCCTGACCGCGTGCCCGCACGCCACCGCCACCGCCACCGCGTGCCCGCGCGCCACGCGCTTATCAGTCTCCACGCCGCCTGGCGCGGATCTCCTCGCTTGCCCGCCGATCATCATCCCGGTCGACTGCCCACGGTTTTCGGGGGTTGCCCGGCGATGGTTCTCCACGTCTTCACCGGTTCTCTCGAGGCTCCAGACAGCCGATTCCCAGGACGGGTCGTCGTGTTTCCGTGCGTCATGTTGTTTACAGTGTACATAGCATGGCGAGTCTGAGATTCTAACGAATTGATACGTCGCGACATAGAAGGATCTAGTCGCGCAACGGTTCGATTGGCTTCCCGCCGAGCCCCCTCGCTCTGGCTGAGATTCTCCAGTTGACATCTACTCCCTGCGCGGCCTACGTTTAGGCCGGTTCCGCACTAGGTCGGTTCCGCGATCCACCGCCAGGATGGCGGGTGGACGCTCATCGACAACCGCGCAGGGAGGCGCGTCATGAGGTTTCCTCGTACAGCGACGTTCTGGCCGGTTCTGGCCCTTTTCAGCCTCTTGGCATCCACCGCTTTCTCTGCAGATGCTTTCGCCGAGAGCCGAATGGTGGACCGTGGGTCCATATTCGACGCGCTCGGGGAGGAGTTTCCCGAACTAGCCGCGTGGCAGGTGGGTATCGCGCTCGTGCGCGGTGCGCCGCCGATCGTTTTCTGGAGCTGGTGCGCGGCTCTGGGCGAGGAGTTCCCCGAGGGAACCGGCGGTTCGCCTCATCAGGAGGCTCTGGGGGAGGAGTTTCCTGAAAAGAGCAACTGCGTTCATGCCGAGGCGCTTGGCGAAGAGTTTCCCGAGTAGGCGCCCGACCATTTCCTACCGCATCGATTTCCTGGACCCGCAACGTTAGCGGCTGCGCGGACACGTATCCTCGCTGGGGGACCCCGTGTTCCGTGTGCCGGAGTGTGTCCGGACACAGGGAATCGGATGAACAAGAAGGTTGCCACATTCCAGCGAGGGGTCGGCGGCCCGCAGCTCGGCGCGGCCGACGCCGGCGCCCCGCAGCAGGCTGCGGCCGGTGCCAGTGCCCCGCAGCTCGGCGCGGGCGGTGCCAGTGCCCCGCAGCTCGGCGCGGGCGGTACCCGTGCCCTGCCCAGCACCGGGGCCGGTGACCACGCCGCGCTGTGCCGCGAGGTGGCGCCGTATTTGGACGCATCCGCCTGGCAGCGTGCGTTCGATCTCCTCTGGCCACATTTCGCCGACTCCTGGCCTCCTCACGCCGCGACAACTGCAGCGCCGGCCGCGACAACTGCAGCGCCGGCCGCGACGACCGCAGCGCCGGCCGCGACGACCGCAGCGCCGGCCGCGACGACCGAGGCGGTCGCGCTACTGCTTTCCGCGGCCGTGCGGATCGGCCGTCACGACTTGCTCCCCGGCGGTGCCGCCTATCTGCGCGGCCAGGCTGAAGCGCTCACCGAAGAACCGCGCCTTCGTTCCCTGGTCCTGCTCATCATCGCTCACGCCGACACGCACGCCGGAAAGGCCCGAGAGGCGCAGCGACGACTGGAGCAGGTCGAAGCGTTGGCCGACGCGGATGCGTCCGTTCGCGTTCGCGCGGCCCTGCTGCGCGGACGTCTCGAGGTCATGGCGGGACACCTGGCACGGGCGGAGCAGTGGGGCCTGCGTGCCGTGGATCGCGCCAAGACCATGGGCTCGGACAGTTACCGCGGCGACGGCTACGCATTGCTGGCAATCCTGGCGCGCCAGCGCGGGGCGCTGGGCGAAGCCAATGCGCTGTACGCGAGTGCCGAGCAAGCCTACTGGCGAGCCGGTGTCCTGTCCGGGCAGCTTACCGTGCGGCTCAACCGCGCGTGGTGTCTGGGCCTGCTGGGGCTGCACGCCGACGCGCGGCGACTTTTCCGAGAGGTGATCGAAGGCGCTCACCGCGAGGACCGGGCGCACACCGGTGTGCGCGCCGAGCTAGGCCTGGGGTGGCTGAGTGTTCGGGCGGGTCGGCTGGCGGAGGCGCGTCGCCATCTGGTGCGGGTGTGGCTCTCGTCGCGGCGCCTGCAGTTGCGCCGCGAAAGCTTGCTGGCGCTCGAGTACCTGGTCGAGACCCACGTCTTGATGGGCCGGCCCGACCGCGCCGAAGTGGCGCTGCGCCTGGCCCGGCGCGCGGCGGCGCACTTGCCGCGCGGGGGCGACGTAGACTGCGAGCTCGAGTTGAAGACGGCCCTGCTCGCACTCGGCCGGGATCAGGTCGAGGAGGCGCTGCGCGCGGCGCGACGAGCCGTGCGGCACGGGCGTCGCCACGAGTTGACCTGGGAGTGCGCGCAGGGATGGCGCCTCATCGGTACGGCCTACGTCCGCCGCCGGCAGCGGCGGGAAGCGCGGCGCGCATTCGAGCGCGCCCAGCGGCTCTATGACCAGATGGGTGAGCGCATCGAAAGCGCCTGCACGAAGGCGTGGCTGGCCTATCTCGAGAAAGATGCGGGGGATCGTTCGCACAGCACGGCGCGGGGATGGGTTGGAGAGGATGTGTCGGGGCCACTGCGTTTCTGGCTCGAGCACCCCCTCCTGGGACCTGGGGCACAGGGCGCGACACGTGAACGAAACCCACGGGTGCGGGAGCAGATCGCCGGGCCGGGACCCACCCCGGCGACTGTCCTCCCGCACCCCAATGATGCTTGCGACCCGCCGCCGGAGGCGTCGCTGCAACCGGTGTGGAAAGAGCTGGGGCTACGCACCCGGACACCTGAGGTCATTACCAGTCTGCGTTTGGCCGAGACCTACGCGCGGGGCACGTTGCCGGCCCTGATCCTGGGCGAGACCGGCAGCGGCAAGGATCTGATCGCTCAGGGCCTCCACGCCCTGAGCGGTTGCACGGGAGCCTATGTGCCGGTCAACTGCGCGGCCGCGCAGCGGGAACTCTTTCTGGCCGAACTCTTCGGTGCGCGCCGCGGCGCCTATACCGGGGCGACCGAGGCGCGGACGGGTCTGGTGGAGGTGGCGCGCAACGGTACACTCTTCCTCGACGAAGTGGCCGACCTCGACGCCGATGCACAGGGGTACCTGCTCCGCTTCCTGGACAGCGGGGAGGTGCGGCCGCTGGGCTGCGAGCACAGCCACCGTGTCGAGACGCGGGTGATTGCGGCTACCTGCTGGGACCTGCATGGCATGCAGGAGGAGGGGCGCTTCCGCCGGGATCTTTACGCGCGGCTCGCGGCGCTGGTCATCGAGCTGCCGCCGCTCCGTCGCCGACAACTGGATCTGCAGCTTCTGGCCGAGATGTGCTGGTGCCGCGCGGGCGGAGACCTGAGCGGTTTCGCGGGAGTGTTCTCACGCGCGACGCTGGCGAACCTCCGCAAGCGGGCGTGGCCGGGAAATGTGCGCGAGTTGCGCCAGCTGGTCGAACGCGCTCACCTCTTCTACGACCAACACGGCGTCGCGGCGGCCGTCGATCACATCGAGTCCCAGGCTGCCGAGTCCCAGGCTGCCGAGTCCC
>CAZZIF010000405.1:0-3588 GCA_964654025.1 uncultured bacterium | reverse complement strand
CGCTCTACGAGGGGCGGGTGAGGACGCTCTTCGCCGGCCGCGAGCCGAAGGGGCTAGGGGTTGCGTATGCGGCGTAGGCGATGGAAGGCCGCTCGGGGCGCGGGTCCGAGCCGGTGGGCAGGTGGCAGGTGACCGGGGACTGAGGGCCGGGGACATCCGCGGAGTACTCGGGAGGCGCCGCGCAAGGATTGCGGGAGAGATCCCGAGGGGCTTGGGCGGAGTGCCCCGCCCGGCCTGCCACGTGCGATCCCGGCTCCCAGTTCCCCGCTCCCCGCTATCACCTCCCAGCTCTCACCTTCCGGCTCCCGGACGCCGACAACGGGATTCTTCGCACCACAACCAGCGGATCAAGGTCGTCCGGCCTGGTCCATCCAGTCCTCCCGGGGGTAGAGCTGATGATCCAGTCGCCGGAAGTCTCGGCCGGGCTTGCTGGGCTCATCATGGGCCCGGCAGATTTGCTGGGGCTCGGTGCCGGCGATGAAGACATCCTCGATCACATCGGGGCAATTCGGCCCGGCGAGCAGGCCCGTCTCCAAACACGTTTCGGCAAAGACCAGTCCTTCGGGCGGGTTGAAATCGCGAGGTTTTCCATACCGGCTCTCGTAGTCATTCATCACCCGCGCCCACACGGGCAGTGCCGCCATCGCGCCAGTCCCCGTTCGCTTGTCGCCGATTGGCATGCTCAGATCGAAGCCAACCCACACGCCCAGCGCGAGGTCGGTCGTGAAGCCGACGAACCACGCATCGGTGTAGTCGTCGTTGGTACCGGTCTTGCCGGCCGCCGGGCTTCGGTAGCCGTAGATTGACCGGGCGGTCTGGCCGGTACCGCCGTCGAAGACTGACTTCATCATGTGTGTGACGATGTAGCTCGTTTGCGGATCGAGCGCCTGCTCAGACTGTGGCAGGTGGGTTTCGAGGACATGGCCCTGGCGATCGAGCACACGCTCGACGGCGAAGGGCGCGACGCGGATGCCCTGGTTGGCGAAGACGGCATAGGCACCAGTCATCTCGAGTAAGGTGAGTTCCCCGGTTCCCGTGGCGAGCGAGAGCACGGCTGGAATGGGGCTCTCTACGCCCAGCCGCTCGGTCAGGGCGACCACACTGCGTACGCCAATGGCGTCGAGCAGCTTCGCGGTAGGGACGTTGATCGAGTGCATCAGCGCACTGCGAAGCGTCACCGGCCCGCGGTAGGTTTCGCTGAAGTTGTGCACCGCCCACGTGCACTCCTCCGGGGTCGTGCCGATTACTTCGAACTCGACCGGTGTGTCCAGCAGAATGTCTGTCGTCCGGTACCCCTGCCGGATGGCTTCGGCATAGATCAACGGCTTGAACGCCGAAGCCGGTTGCCGGCGCATCTGCGAGGCACGGTTCCAGGCGCTCTCCGCGAAACTCCGGCCGCCGACCAGCGCGCGAATGGCGCCCGTTGACGGCTCGATGGCCACCAGCGCGCCCTGCAACCGCAGTGGGGTGGAACTCTCAACCTGGGGCGCGTGTCCGTAGGCGGCCAGCATCGAATCGCCGGCGCCGCTCAGGTAGGGATAGCGATTCCGTTCCTCGATCTGACGCAGGGTCTCCTCGAGAATCCGCTCGGCCACCCGCTGCAAGTCCAGATCCAGCGTGGTCTCGACGGTCAGGCCGTCGTGGTAGAGACCGGTGACCTCATACGTATTGATCAGTTCCCGCCGGATGGCTTCGGTGAAGTAGGAACCCTGCTTCTCTTCCGCGACATGCTCTTTGAGAACGATGGGACGCTCGCGAATCTCGGCGTAGGTGGCCTCGTCGATGGCGCCGGTCTCCATCATGGCGCGCAACACGAGATTCCGCCGGCGTAGGCTTGTTTCGGGATGACGCCGGGGTGAGAACATCGCCGGATTGCCGGGAATACCCGCCAAGAGAGCCGCTTCTTCGAGGGCCAGTTCTCGCGCGGGCTTGCCGAAGAACCGCCGCGACGCCGCCTCCAAACCGTATGCCCCCTCGCCGAAATAGATCTTGTTCAGATACAGATCCAAGATCTCGTCCTTGCTGAACGCGCGTTCGATTCGCAGCGCCAGGATCGCTTCGCGGATCTTCCGGCTCCACGTGCGGCGATGATGGAGGAAGATGTTGCGAGCCAGCTGTTGGGTGATCGTTGAGGCGCCTTGGCGCCGCTCTCCCCGAATGAGGTCTTTGCTGGCCGCGCGCAGGATGCCGATCGGATCGATGCCCCAGTGCTGATAGAAGCGCCGGTCTTCGATCGCGATAATCGCGTCGAGAAAGGCGGGCGGTACCTGGCCGATCCGGATGGGCACGCGGGCTTCGACGTAGAGTTCGTCGATCAGCTCTCCATTGCGGTCGAGCACCCGCGTGGCCAGCCGAGGCTCGACATCTTGCTGCCGTTCTGGAGTGGGCAGATCCTGGCCTAGTACGGCGAAAAGGCCGTAGAGAAGGGCTGCCATGATAAGGCAGGTGAACCCGAATGCGATGAGCAGATACTTCACAACTCGGCATACTCCGCCCGGGGTGCCCGGGTGTCAAGGCCGTCCCATCATCCGCCAAAGACTCCCCGGAGAGCGGCAATTAGAGGGCAACTCTCCGAATTCCAAAGGCGTCGACGAACCCGCTGGAGGGGCTCGCCCCCTGGCTCTTTGCCCTTAACCCATTATGGGTAAGGAAGTTGCTGCCTGTGAGAAAAAAGTTACGGATCGCGAAGTTTTCTATTGAACTTCGAGGGCTCGCCGATGTTTAATCGGTCCGCTGCTGAAAGAGGGGCCTGCCCCGGTAGGCCCCAAAAAAAACCTCTTGACGACGTTTTGCGATGGAGGTATTGTCAGCGGCTCAGTTTGTTTTTTGCGCAGAAGCGCTCAGATTGCTCTTTGACAACGGAATTGCGAAGACGTGTGAGCTCGCGTTGAAGTAGGTCCGGCGTCTCGGTGCCGGATCTCGTTGACGTTTCAATGGTCAATGAAACTCTCCTGCTCTGCAGGAGGGTCTCCGAGGTTTATATAACCACGGAGGGTTTGATCCTGGCTCAGAACGAACGTTGGCGGCGTGGATTAGGCATGCAAGTCGCACGAGAACGCCACCTTCGGGTGGCTAGTAAAGTGGCGAACGGGTGAGTAACACGTGGGAAACCTGCCCTCGAGTTGGGAATAACACTCCTAACGGGGTGCTAATACCGAATAACACGACCGAATCGCATGGTTTGGTCGTCAAAGCTGGCCTCTACTTGTAAGCTAGCGCTTGAGGATGGTCCCGCGTCCCATTAGCTTGTTGGTGAGGTAACGGCTCACCAAGGCCGCGATGGGTAGCTGGTCTGAGAGGATGGTCAGCCACACTGGGACTGAGATACGGCCCAGACTCCTACGGGAGGCAGCAGTCGAGAGGCTTCGTCAATGGGGGCAACCCTGAACGAGCGACGCCGCGTGAGCGATGAAGGTCGTAAGATCGTAAAGCTCTGTTAGTGGGGAAGAAACCCCGGGGTGCTAATACCACCTCGGATTGACGTTACCCACAAAGAAAGCTCCGGCTAACTCCGTGCCAGCAGCCGCGGTAACACGGGGGGAGCAAGCGTTGTTCGGAATCACTGGGCGTAAAGGGCGCGTAGGCGGC
>CAZZIF010000404.1:0-3592 GCA_964654025.1 uncultured bacterium | reverse complement strand
GAGCGATCCCGCCTCCCCCATCTCGCCGCCCACCACCGTCAACGTTGACCTGGGCGAGCGCAGCTACCCGATCTTCATCGGCGCCGGGCTGATCGACGGAGACCAGCTCGCACGTTTCATCCCCTCGTCTCGCGCGGTGATCGTCAGCAACACCACCGTCGCCCCGCTGTACGCCGAGCGACTGACACAGGCCATCGAGGCGGCGGACAAGCGCGTCGACCTGATCGCGCTGCCCGATGGCGAGCAGTACAAGAACCTCGAGACGCTCGAGCGCATCTACGACTTCCTGATGGAAATGCAGGCCGATCGCAAGACCACCCTGATCGCGCTGGGCGGCGGGGTGATCGGCGACATCACCGGTTTTGCCGCGGCGAGTTTTCAGCGCGGCGTGCCCTTCATCCAAGACCGGACCATCTACGAGGACGCCGAGATCTTCGCCCGCGTGCTGCACCAGCGCGGGGACATGGACGATCAGGATTTCGAGAGCTACCTGGCGCTCTTCCGCGAACTCGTCGACTTCCTGCCGAGGCCGAGCTTGCAGATCTATCTGCGGGCGAGCCCCGAGGTCTTGCTGCGCCGGATCGCCGTCCGGGGCCGCGCCTGCGAGGCGAGTATCGGGGCCGACTATCTGGGCCAGCTCGGTGACGCCTACGAGGCCTGGTTCCCGCGTGTACGCAACTCGTGCGCGACGGTCACCGTCGACACCGACGATCTCGTCTATCCGCCCGGCGAGGAGGTCTTGGGGTCGCTGGCGGATCGCATCGTAAAGGAAGCCGAGACCCGCGAGGTCATCTTGACACGGGGTACCCCGGCGCCGTGACCTGGGACGCAAGGAGAGAGATGGCAGCATGGTGAAGCGAGCGCCGAAGGCAGATGAGGGCACCCGTACGCGACCGGTGAGGCCAGCCGAGGGTGCCGACACGCGACCGGCAAGAGCAGCCGGCAAGCCCAGCGGGCCGTCGGCGAAAGCGGCCCGCGCCGCTGGCGGGCGAGCAGCGAAACGCAAACGGCCCAGTCGGCGTGGTGGTGCCACCACCCAGCGGGCCACCGCGTCCGTCTACGCGACCGGCGGCGAGAAGCGGCGCGTTCTGATCGGAATCGCGGGCGGTACCGCGTCGGGCAAGACGATGGTGGCCGACCAGGTCTGCGAGATGCTGGGATCGGACAAGGTCGCTATCATCAAGCAGGATTCCTACTACAACGATCTTTCCGACCGGCCGTTCGAAGAGCGGGTGAAGGAGAACTTCGATCACCCGGATGCCTTCGATCGCAAGCTGCTCTACAATCACGTTCGCCTGCTGCTCGAGGGGTCGCCGGTCAACGTGCCGATCTATGACTTCAAGCGCCACGTTCGCCTGGAGGATACCGAGCGGATCTCGGGCTGCCGGATCATCATTCTGGAAGGCATTCTGTTGCTCGATGATCCGCTCCTGCGCGAGCTGATGGACATCAAGGTCTACATCGACACCGATTCGGACATCCGGCTCATGCGAAGGATCGAGCGCGACGTCACCGAGCGCGGACGGACGCTTGCATCGGTCCTGGACCAGTACGAGAACAGCGTGCGTCCCATGCATCTGCAATTCGTTCAGCCGTCGAAGCGCTACGCCGACATCATCTTCCCCGAGGGCGGGCACAACGTGGTCGCGATCGATCTGCTGGTGACGAAGATCCGTTCGATTCTGGATTCCGGGGGAGGAACACGTTGATGGACGAGCGCCTCCCGCGGGGTGCCGGCTGGATCGAGGTGATCTGTGGCGGCATGTTCAGCGGGAAGACCGAGGAGCTCATCCGGCGCCTGCGGCGAGCCCAGATCGGCAAGCAGCGCGTGGCGATCTTCAAGCCCGTGGTCGATGACCGCTACGCGCGGCGTGAAATCGTGACCCACGATCACAAGAGTCTCTCCTCGCATCCGGTCCGTCGCCCGCGCGAGATCCTGGAACTGGGCCGGGACGCCCAGGTGGTGGGCATCGACGAGGTGCAGTTCTTCGATCGGTCGATCGTACGGGTCTGCCAGGAGTTAGCCGATCGGGGCGTGCGGGTGATCGTCGCCGGACTGGACACGGACTATCGCGCGCGGCCTTTCGACCCGGTGCCCGAGCTGATGGCCGTCGCCGAGTACGTCACCAAGACCCACGCGGTCTGTGTGGTCTGCGGTGGCCCGGCCTGCCGGACTCAGCGGGTCGTGGGCGGGGGCGATCGGATTCTGGTGGGTGGTGGGGAGGCTTACGAGCCGCGTTGCCGGCAGCACTATGAGCCGCCGGAGGCCGAATCGGGTGACCTGTTCCCCGCTGGCGGAGCCGACGAGACCGGCGGGACCGACGAGACCGGCGGGACCGACGAGACCGGCAGGGCCGACGAGACCGAGACCTGAGCCGAAGGAGAATAGACGAATGAGAGAACTGGGCACTGAGTCCAACGAGCCTTGCGAGCCTCGCATGGGGACGACGCGGCGAAGGGGTACGGGCCGGGTCGGTGCCGCCTCCCTGGTGAGGATGACGATCGCCAACGCCGCCCTGGTCAGGACGACGGCCGCCCGCGCCGCCCTGGTGACGATGACCGCCGTCACGGCGCTGGTGACGATGACCGTCGTCACGGCGCTGGTGATGATGACCGTCGTCGCCGGTTGCGGTGGCGGCGACGAGAGTGACGGAGAAGATCGCCTCCACGTGGGCCTGGTCTTCGATGTCGGGGGCTTGGGCGACAAGTCGTTCAACGACCTGGCCTACGCGGGGCTCGTCAGAGCGCGGGAAGATTTCGGAATCAGCTTCGAGTACTTCGAGCCCACGCAGAGCTCGGAGCGGGAGTCTGCGCTGCGGCTCTTTGCGCAGGGAGACGCCGACCTGATCATTGGGGTGGGGTTCCTGTTCAGCGACGACATTCGCGCGGTGGCTGAAGATTTTCCTGCAAAACATTTCGTGTGCATCGATTACACCTGGAGCCCGGGAGATTCAGTCCCCCCCAACCTGCGGGGCATCAAGTTCCGGGAAGAGGAGGGATCCTTCCTGGTGGGGGCCCTGGCCGCCATGGTGAGCGAGACCGGCGTGCTGGGGTTCATCGGGGGGATGGACATCCCGCTGATCCACAAGTTCGAAGCCGGCTTCCGGGCCGGCGCTCAGCACGTTCGGGCCGACGTGCGCGTTCTCGTCAATTACGCGGGCGTGACGGGCGAGGCTTTCAAGAATCCCTCGAAGGGCAAGGAGTTGGCGCTATCGCAGTACGAGCAGGGGGCCGACATCATCTTCCATGCGTCGGGTTCCACTGGGCTGGGTGTCTTCGAGGCGGCGCGCGAGAAGAACGAACTCGCGATCGGGGTGGACTCCGATCAGTCCGCCGAAGCACCGGGCCGGATCCTCACCAGCATGGTCAAGAACGTGGATGTCACTGTCTACGAGCAAATTCGGCGCCTTCATTCCGGCAGCTTCGAGGGCGGGGTCGAGGTGATGGGGCTGGCCGAGGGCGCGGTCGGCTACGTGCGGGATGAGACCAACGAGGGCTTCTTCACCCCCGGGATCACCGACACGCTGGCCGCGCTGCGCGAGGGGATTCTGGCGGGACGGATCGAGGTGCCGAGCGAGTGAGGGAGCGTCGC
>CAZZIF010000403.1:0-3628 GCA_964654025.1 uncultured bacterium | reverse complement strand
AGCCTTCGAGCCCGAGCCCGAGCCCTTCGCTGCGGGAGCCTTCGAGTCCGGGATGTTCGACGGCGGCTTCGAAGTTGAGCCCCCAACCTTTGTCGATGACTTGCTCTGTGGTATCCATGCGAGGATGCCTTGCAGCCCGTCGGCCGCCAGCACGGCGGCAAACAAGGGCAGGAACGAGTAGATCATCGAAGGCACGCGGAACCTGTCGAACATCGGCAGACCGTGATACATCGGCCCGTAGAGCACTGGGAAGTAACGTCCGAATCCAATCAAGAGCGTAACACCCATCAGCGCCAGCCAGACCCACCGGCGGCGTCCGCCCGAGAGGAGAAGCCCTACCGCCATGAGCACGAGTACGGTGGCACCGAAATAGTGCGTCGACTGGGTAAAGGTGAGTTCACCCCAGTAAGGTGTCCCCTGAAGACCGTACGCGGCCGGAAACAGAAAACAGATGATCTCCTGCGGCGGATACGACCACGCGGTGGCATAGCTCCAGTCAACACCGCCTCCGCTGGCATCGCCTCCGCTGGCTGCGTCTTCGGCCGCTGCATTTCCACTCGCTGCATCCCCGCCCGCAGCGTCTTCCGAGAGGACGCTGGTGCTGCCCCTGATCGAGTGGGGCGTGTACTCCAGTACCGCTGCATAGGGTTCAAGCATCAGTGCGGCAGCTACGGCCAGTGCCAAGACACCAAGGGCAAGCCCCCCAAGCCAGCGTCGGCCACGCCACGCATTGGGCCGGTCGAAGAGCAGGACTCCTCCGGAGTAGAGCGCTCCGAGAAACAAGGTGTAGTAGCTGATCTGCGGATGGTTGCACCACAATTGCATCGCGATGGCCGTGGCCAACAAGATCGCCATCGCTAGCGTCCGCCGCGCGAGAAACGCATCCAGCGCGAAAAACACCGCCGGGGCGAGATAGAGCGCGTGGAGCTTGGTGCTATGCCCGGCCGACACGAGCCCCAAGAAATACGGCGTCATAATGAAGATAAGCGCGCCGCCCAGGGCTGCGAGCGGATGGCGTCGACGCCAGACCATCCAGAAGTAGAGGGCCAGCGCGCCCACTGTGATGCTGAGGAAATAGCGTGCTCCCCGGTTCTCACCTAAGGCCAGCCTTATGTTGCGCACTAAGTTGAGCGGACTCGTCGGTGTGTAAATGAAGCTGCCGTAGGATGGCATTCCTGCAAAGATACCTGGGCACCACAGCGGTACCTCGCCGAGTTCTTCGTGCGCGTCGGTAGCCCAGTGCCCGAGGGGTTTGACTGCCTGAGTGTCGGCAGCCAAAGGCTCGTGCCCCAGAATCACCATGTCCCAGAAGAACAGGAGCGGCACCAGAAGCAGGACGAAAATGGCCGCAACGTGTAAGAGTCGACCCGAAAACTGGCTCATGTCATCTACCTCTACCTCTAACTCTGCCTCTGCTTCTGCTTTTGCTTCTGCCTTGAACTCTTCATCTGGTTCTAGCTCTGGTCCTGCCGTGGCTGTAGCTCCAGCTCTGGCTTTGGTCCTGACTCTGGCTCTGGCTCTGACTCTGGTTCTGACTCTGGTTCTGGCTCTGGTTCTGGCTCTGGCTCTGACTCTGGTTCTGGCTCTGACTCTAGCTCTGACTCTGACTCTGACTCTTCTCCTAGGCTGGCGCCAGTAGCGCGATCATGCTTTCCCTGACACCCTAGGCGACCGAGCCCACATGATCTGCACGACGCTACCGGTCGCAGAGAACGACCAGCCTGGTCCTCAATGACACGGCCAGGTGCCCGACCAAGCCGCACACCGGGTACCCGTCCCGATCCTGCCGCCTGCGTGGGCCAGGCCATACGTGGATCTCTTCCCGATCTCACCGCCTGCGTGGGCCTGAGCCGCGCACAGGGTGTTACACGACGCCACCAGGTACCAGACCGGACAGGACGCCGGGTACTTCTGAACGCCACCGGGCACCGGATGGCGCACGAATTGCCCCACTTCCACCCGGCTGCTAGAATGCGCGTTCCTAGACGGTCGCACTACTTCTGGATACCAGGCGACTGAAGGGATCAAAGCAACCCGTCGCGCGCGGGTCAAGGTTGGGGCGACAAGGATCGCCAACAAACGCCGGGGGTCGGCAACATCCAGCATTGATCGCCAGGCTGGGTGAAACGCCCCCATACGGGCTAGAATCGCTAGTTTAGAAGGAATGCGGCAGATATCAGCCCGGAAGGCGCTGGATGCCCACTCAGTTACTCGGGAGCAATGCCGTGAAGCGGGTACTCTTCATCCTTTACTACTTCCCGCCAGCGGGGGGCGCAGCCGTCCAGCGCGCCCTCAAGCAGTTGCGTTATCTACCCGAGTTCGGATGGGAGCCGGTCGTGCTGACCGTCGAGCGCGACGCATCGTACCCCGTGCGCGACCCGGCCCTGGAGACCGAGGTGCCAGCTGGACTCGTTGTGCGGCGGACCCGTTGTCCGGAGCCGCACGCACTCTACCGCCGCCTGACGGGGCAAAGCTCCGGGACTGATCTGGACATCGTCACACAGTCAGCCGGGGAGAACGGATGGCGGCGGCGCTTCTCACGAGCAGTACGCGCCACCTTGTTCGTCCCCGATGCCCGCATCGGCTGGTTGCCGTTCGCCACCCGAGCCGGCCTGCAACTCGTTCGCGAGACCGGCTGCGAAGCCATCTTCAGCTCGGGACCACCGTTTACCTGCCACCTGATTGGCCGGGCGATTGCGAGGCGCACCCGGCTGCCCTGGATAGCCGACTATCGAGACCCATGGACCCAGGCCACCTTCTACCCGCAGCGCCCGGGCTGGGTGCGCGCTATCGACGAACGTTTGGAACGCTCTTGCGTTCGTGAGGCCGCTCGTTCGATCACCGTCGGCGAGGGTATGGCACGCCAACTACGAGATGCATCTCCAGAGACAGCTCCGGAACGGGTGGTGGTCATTCCAAACGGGTACGATCCGATTGAATTCGCGGGCATACCGTACGATCCCCCCAAGGAGCTGCGTATTACCCATTCGGGATCGCTGTTCCATAATCGAATCCCACATGCCTTCTTCGATGCCGTGGAGGGCCTGCTGGCCGAGGACCCAGCCGCCGAGGCCGATCTTCGTCTGCATTTTGCCGGCCGTCTGGACCAGGCGGTTCTGGATCTCCTGAATCGCAATGTGTGGAAACGGATCACCTCCACGCGCGGCTTCCTTCCACACCATGAGAATCTGAAGCTCCTCAGGCGAAGCCGCGTGTTGCTGTTGCTGATTGGCACAGACGCACAGTCCAAAACCATGGTGACCTGCAAAGTCTACGAATACATTGCCGCGGGCATCCCGATCTTAGCTGTGGGTCCGCCCGACGGCGACGCGGCCACCGTGCTGCGTCAGACGGGCACCGGTTGGATTTTTGCCCATGATGACCGGGCCGGACTGCAGGGCAAGCTCCGACAACTGCTCGAGGAACATCGCCGGCATCCGCCCTCTGCGGGGGCAGTTCAGCCGGCACGTTTCGGGCTGGATCCCGATCCCGTGGCCATCGAGGGCTACAGCCGCCGTGAGCAAACGCGTCAGTTGGCATGCCTCCTTTCCGAGGTGACGCCCGCAACTGCCTCTGCGCCCGGCAACTCCGAGCCGAGGTGACGCCGCAACCGCCTCTGCGCCCGGCA
>CAZZIF010000402.1:0-3655 GCA_964654025.1 uncultured bacterium | reverse complement strand
GCGGCGGGAAGCTTGGTTTCCTACGCGGTCGGCATTACGAACATCGATCCCATCAAATACAACCTTCTCTTCGAGCGCTTTCTCAATCCCGAGCGGGTGAGCATGCCCGATATCGACGTCGACTTCTCCGATCGCGGTCGCAGCGAGGTCATCCGTTATGTGGTGGATCGTTACGGCGCGGAGAATGTCTGCCAGATCATCACGTTCGGGACGATGGCGGCTCGTGCGGTGGTGCGTGACGTAGGACGCGTGCTGGGCATGACCTATGCCGATGTCGACCGCATTGCCAAGATGATCCCCGCCGAGCTGAAGATGACGCTCGGGAAGGCTCTCAAGCAGTCTCCAGATCTCAAGCAGCTCGTGGAGGCCGATCCCCAGGTTGCTGAGCTGATCGAGATCGCCCAGGTGCTCGAAGGACTCACCCGTCATGCCTCGACCCATGCGGCGGGCGTGGTCATCACGCCGTCTCCCCTGACCGACCATGTGCCGCTCTACCGCGCCAAAGAAGGCGAAGTGACGACGCAGTTCGATATGGTCTCCTGCGATGCCATCGGACTCCTCAAGATGGACTTCCTGGGGTTGCGCACGCTCACGGTCGTGCAGGATACGATCGGGCTGCTCGATCAGCGGGGAATCGAGGTCGACATCGAGGCCATTCCTTTCGATGACCCGAAGGTCTATGAGCTGATGTCGAAAGGGGAGACGGTTGGAGTCTTCCAGTTCGAGAGTTCGGGCATGGTCGAGTACCTGAGGAAGCTGCGCCCGGGCTGCCTGGAGGATCTGGTGGCCATGAACGCGCTCTACCGGCCGGGGCCACTGGGTTCGGGCATGGTCGACTCGTTCATCTCGCGCAAGCACGGGGACGAGGACATCCGCTACGAGCACGGCAGCTTAGCCGGCATACTCGAGCCCACCTACGGAGTCATGGTTTATCAGGAGCAGGTCATGCAGATCGCCTCGACCATGGCCGGCTACAGCTTGGGGGAAGCCGACTTGCTCCGGCGCGCCATGGGGAAGAAGAAGGAAGACGTGATGAAGGAGCAGCATCGCATCTTCCTCGAGCGAGCCATCGAGCGCGGCGTGGAGAAGAAGACGGCCGAGGCGGTGTTCGAGCAGATGGCCTACTTCGCCGGATACGGTTTCAACCGCTCTCACAGCGCGGGGTATGCCGTTCTGGCCTACCAGACCGCATACCTGAAGGCCCATTACCCCGTCGAGTTCATGGCTGCCACGCTCTCCTCCGAATTGAGCGACAGTGACCGCCTCCTGATCTTGCTCGGGGAGTGCCGCCGGATGGGGATCGAGGTGCTGCCGCCCGACGTGAACCGGAGCGGGGAGGCGTTCGGCGTCGAGGACGGCAAGATCCGCTTCGGGTTGGGCGCGATCAAAGGGCTTGGCCACGCAGCGGTGGAGGCGTTGGTGGAGGCGCGTGAGAAGGAAGGGGCCTATCGGAGCCTGTTCCATCTGTGTGAGAGCGTTTGCAGTCAGGCGCTCAACAAGAAGGCGCTCGAGGGCATGATCTACGCTGGAGCGCTGGACAGCCTGGGTGGCCAACGCACGCAACACGCAGCGGTGTTGACCCTGGCGCTCGAGCGGGCCGCCGCCGCGCGACGAGACCGGCAACGCGGTCAGTCTTCGCTCTTCGGCGGAGACGTGGTTGCCACGCAGGAGCCGCCGCTGCCCCCCGTGGAGACGGAGGATCCGGCCGAGATTCTGCGGCGTGAGAAGGAGGCATTGGGCTTCTATCTGGGCCACCATCCGCTGGACGCCTACCACCAGCTGCTGAGCGCTTTGACGACGACACCGGCGCCGGCGGTCGAACGCCAGGGCGATGGGTCGACCGTGACGTTGGCCGGCATGCTCGCCCGTGTCCGTTTTGGGACCACAAAGCGCGGCAATCCCATGGCGTCGTTCAATTTGGAGGACCTGCACGGCAGCGCCGACGTGCTCTGCTTCGGCGAGGCGCTCGAGAAGTGCCGTGCCCAGTTGGTGGTTGATGCACCGGTGGTTGTGAAGGGACGGGTTAGCGCACGTGACGGACGGACACCGGTGCTCTTCGCCGATCAGGTGTATCCGCTCGGCACCCTGCGCCAGGGGACTGACCTCGGCTTGCACATATGTATTGAATCCTCCGAAGCCACTGAGCGGATCGAGGCGGTCAAGCGCGTTCTGGCCAACGCGGCGAGCGCCCCGGGTGCGGCGGCTGCGAGCGGTGCGGCGGGTGCGAGCAGTGCGGCGGGTGCGGTCGGCCCGCGGTCTGCCGATCGTGTGCCAGCCACGATCGCCGGAACCGGCGCGGCGAATGGGCCTCGTAGTGGCGGTGGGGCGCCTGTCTTCGTGCACGTTGATCCGGGCACGCCCGGGGGCCTGCTCGTAGCCTTGCGCCAGCCAGGGGTGCCGGTGGAGGAATCCCTACTATCAGAGCTCTTCGAACTGCTGGGGCGCGACGCGGTTCGCCTCGCCTTTGGCCCCGGCGATCGGGTCCGCTCCACTGAGCTCTTCCCGCGTCCGGCGTCTAATCGCGCGGTCGCTCCCGGGTCAGGCGGCTGTGGCTCGCCCTGTCCGTCAGGCGCGGGCAGTTCGGCTGGTTCGGCCGGTCCGGCAGGCGCGGGCAGTTCGGCTGGTTCGGCCGGTCCGGCAGGCTTGGGTGACGCCGGCGGGTCGGGTGGCCCGCCGGCCTCGTACGGCTCGGCCGGCTCGGCCGGCTCGGCCGGCTCGGCCGGCTCGGCCGGCTCGGCCAGTTCAGTCGGCTCTGGTGGCGTTGGGGAGGAGATGGCCGCAAGTGGCGGGCGCTGATCTCCACGTGCACTCCTCCGCCTCAGACGGACGGTTCAGTCCTCGGGAGGTGATGCGACGCGCCCACGGAGTGGGTCTCGATTCGGTGGCACTGACCGATCACGACACGCTGCAAGGCAATCCGGCCGCGGCGGATGAGGCTGCCCGGTTAGGACTGGATTTCATCCCCGGCTGTGAGATCAGTGTTCAGACGCCGTCGGTTGAGGTGCACCTACTGGCTTACTTTGTTTCCGATCACGCCGAGCGGGTTGGGGCCATCGTGCGCCGGCAGCACGCCGCACGCCGTGACCGGTTGGCGGCGATTGTGGAGAAGCTACGCGGATTCGGGGTCTCGATCGCGCTGCAGGATGTCGAGCGGCACGCTGCCGCTGGAGCCGCGATCGGTCGAATGCATGTGGCCCATGCGCTCAAGGAAGCTGGTGCCGTGGCCTCGGTTTCCGAGGCCTTTGCGCGCTTTCTGGGCGATGAAGGACCCGCATACGTATTGAAGGAGACCGCCGCGGCCGAAGAAGTCGTTGCGGCGGTCTGGGAAGACGGCGCCGTTCCGGTACTGGCCCATCCTGGCCTGCTGCCCATCAGCGATCTGGAGAGCCATTTCGCGGATTGGGAACTGGGGGGCATCGAAGCCGAACATCCGTCGCACTCCCCAATGATGCGAGCCTATCTGGCGGAGTGGGCCACGAGACGAGGGATACCGGCGACCGGGGGATCGGACTGGCATGGTGACGAGTCTGCCCGGGAATACATTGGCTGCCGGCGTGTGGATGGTAGTGTCGTCGCGAGCTTGCGCGCTTTGCGGCGGCGTTGATGTGGCTGAGCGGGCGGGACGACCCTGCGCCTCGAAGGGAGCGGGACGACC
>CAZZIF010000401.1:0-3656 GCA_964654025.1 uncultured bacterium | reverse complement strand
ACCGACTCCAGGCCTACTTCTCGCTGGAAGGCCTTTGAGGGTGAATCGATTCCCAGGAAGCCCTTCGCCGCATTCAGCGCTGCGCGAGCTGCCTCCTTCACCGCATTCTTCAGGGCCCCCACGCCATTCTTCACGCCGCGCTTAATGCCGTCAATGATCGCCTTGCCGAGGGCACCCCAGTCGATGTTCTTGATGGCATTGAAGGCGTTAGTCACGATCTCCTTGACCCGCTTCCAGAGTGTGTCCCAGGCATTCCGGAGGTGCTCGCCGAACGCCCGCCAGTCCCCCTGGAAAGCAGATTTGAACGCCTGGAAGACCGACTTGATGGCGTCGAGGATCGTCTGGATATTTGTCTGGATGAACTCCCACGCCGCGGACGCGATGGCCATGATCTGCGCCCCGTGCGCCTGCCAGAAGCCCTGAATCGCCGACAGTGCCGTCTGGATCAGGTTCCGGACAAACTGAATGACCGCCTGCGTCGCGTCCTGGATTCCCAGGAAGTTGCTCTCCCAGGCCGCCCTCAACGCGGCCACCACCGCCACCACCAGGAGGAAAATGCCCACCACCGGCGCCACGGCCGAGATCACGCTGGCCAGGATCGGGATGATCACCGACGCAATCGCCGCACCCAGCCCGATCAGCACGTCCTGCAGAGCCACGTTCTGCGACACCCAGTTAGCTACCTGCGACACCACCGGCTGAATCTGTGCCCAAAACTCGCCCACCTTTGCCGCCACGTTCCCGATCGACGTCGCCAGCCCGTCGAACCCCACGTTCACCAGCGCCGCCTGCAGCGCCTCGATGGGCCCTACCCCTGCGCTAAGCCCGCCGGCGAACTCCTCAATGAAAATCGCCGCCGTTTCCAGCGCCGGCCCCAGCGTGTTGGAGAAGAAATCCGTCACCGCCGGACCCACATCCTCGACGATTTCCCCGAACGTGGTGATCAGCGACGTCGCGGCCGGCAAGAGCGCTTCGCCGATCTTGATCCCCACCGTCTCCAGTGTCCCCTCGAGCCCCTCCATCATCCCCTTAAACGTGGCCGCCTTCGCCGCCGCCTGCTCCTGGATCCCGGCCGCGTTCGCCGTCGCGTCGGCCATATCCTGCCAGCCCTCTGTCCCCTCGCCGATCAGCGCATTAAACGCGTTCATCCCGTAGGTGCCTGCGAGCGTCTGGGCGTAGAGGTTCTTCTGCTCATCCGTCAGGCCCGAGAAGCTGTCTTCGAGCTGACCGATCAGGTTCGGCATACCGATGAACTGACCCTCGGCATCGTAGAGGCTTACATTCAGGTCCGTAAGCGCGCTCTGCACGGCATCCGTCGGACGCTGCAGGTTTGTGAGCATCGATTTCAGCGCCGTCCCCGCCTCGCCACCTTCGATTCCCCGCGTGCTGAGGATCGCCAGCGCGTTGTTTGTGTCCTCGATCGACAACCCCATCGCGCTCGCGCTGGGCCCCACATTCTTCAGCGCCATCGCCAGGCCGCTCACGTCCGCCACCGAGGCATCGGCCGCCTTGACCATGTTGTCCAGTGCGTCGTTGACGAAGGACGCCCGCTGCTCTGCCGTCTCGAGGCCGCTGCCGAACGTGCTAAGCGCCACTGCGCCCAGGTCCGAGGCCTGGACCATATCAAGCTCCGACGCGGCAGCCAGATCAATCGCCGCTCGAAGGGCTCCGCCAAGCTGAGCGCCCTCCTCCATATACCCGTTGACGTCGCCAAAGATCTCCGTCGTGCTCAGGCCGGCCTTGTAGAGCCCCGTCAGGGAATCGGCTGCCCCACTGGCGCTTACGCCAATCAACCGCGTGTCGCCACCCACGGCCAGCGCTGCGTCGTGGAGCTCCTGGAAGCTCATCCCGCTGTCCCCGGCCGCGATCTTCAGGTCCGCCAGCTGCGACTGAAAATCGCTGGCCATCGGCAGCGTCTTCCGTGTCACGGCCGCGAACCCGCCCACGGCCGCCGTCGCCGCCCCAAGGCCGATGCCCAGCGCCGCAGTGCCGGCCGTCTGTAGCCCCCGTGTGAACCCCCGCGCTGCTTTCTGGGCCCCGGACAGCTCCCGCTTGAACTGCCTCGACTCCGCCACCAGCCGGACGGTCAGCGTCGCCAGCGTCGCCATTAGCCCCGCCTCGCCTGCGACAGAGCGAACCGAATGGCCGGCGCCAGCGAGATCTTCAGCCCTGGCGCGTCGGGATCGTCACGCCAGATCTCCGCCTCCTGGATGTCCACGTAGCCCCGATCGGCAGTAGCCGCCCTCGCCGGGCCATTCAACGCGTACGTGATGCCCATCGTCTTGAACACGGCCTGTCGCGCGCCCCGGGGGAGCACGTAGCATCCCAGTTCACCTGCATCGACCCCAAACGGCCACCGGTCGCCGAGGTTGCGCCGCGTCACACGCTGGCCGTGGTAGGCCCGCAGCCCCAGCCGGCGCCGCAGGCCCATCCGATTACGCGCGTACTCACGCTTTCCGCTCATCCCGCCCCCCAAAGGCCGCGTTCAGCATCTCCACGATGCGCAGCTGCTCTTTCCACGGCTGCCGCTCGGCCGGCTCCTCCGGATCCTCCCACTCGAGCAAGAAATCCTCCACCGGATACGGCTTCTTCCGCTTCTTCGTGTCCCGGTTGACGTTCGCAATCACCTGGGCCACCTGAGCCGCCTGATAATCCCCGCGCCGGTCCCCGATCGGCTCCAACTGCGCGAAGGCCATCCACTCCGCCAGCTCCCGGCTCGAGGCCCTGACCAGGAGCTCGCTCACCGTCATCCCCAGGGCCAGAGCTAGGCGGAAGCAGAAGCGTCGCTCTGGCCGTCGCTTGAGTTTCCCACGAGTTCATCCACGTCTCGGTCGGAGATCCCGCTCAGCCGCTGGGCCACCGCGAACACCCGGTCCAGGGCCTTCGCGCTCTTCGCCCCCAGCGCCCGGACGTCGCCCTCGTCAAACAACCGCCTCCCGTCCTCGCCGACCACGCTCAGCGCCACCAATTTCGCACGCAGGTTGTCGGCGATGATCCGCGCGTGCTTCCCGCGCTGCTCCGTGATGCTCTCCTCGAACCGGTCCCGCTCATACCCGGCCAGCGTCCGCACCCGCACCGTCCCGCCCCACTCGGGCACCGCCACATCCTCCGTCGGCAGATCCTCCGCCTGCAGGATCTCCTCCCGCGTCAAAAGCCCCATCGAACCCTCCTATAAATAGTACCGTTTCATCACCCACCGCTCGCAGTCCAGCACGCGCCCGGCGACCTCGGGATCAAGGTCCAGCTCCCCTGCAAACCGCGGCATCGACGCCGCCTTGTTCCGCCGCGGCGTCGCCCGGAGCGCGTCCTCGTCAAACGCCTCCCCGGCCCACCTCAGCGCCCGCACCAGGTCATCGGTCAGGCACTCCTGCCGGCCCGCGAAGTCCAGCCGGTTCCCCTCGTCGCCCAGGTAACACCGATAGAGCGCGCTGACCCACCCCGACGGGTGGGCCTCCACGCACCGCACCACGAACGCCTCGAAGTCCGCCGCCCAGCACGCATCCGGCGGGAAGACGCCCCTGCCGTCGTGCGGGCTGAAGTTGCGCAGCATCACCCGGTAAGCCCAGAAGCTCCGGTACCACCCCAGCGGATGCCGCACGAAAGCGAAGGAGTACCCATCCCGATCCGCCACTCCCTCCGGCGTCGCGTGCCGGCCG
>CAZZIF010000400.1:0-3667 GCA_964654025.1 uncultured bacterium | reverse complement strand
CCTGCTGGTGGTCGACGACCTGCGCTACGGCCCCAAGCCGTGCCAAGGCGGCGCTTTGGTGACCGACGCAGAGACCGACCCGTGGCGACTGCGCTACGACGAGGCGAGCAGGAGCTATGACGGCGTGCTCTCGGGTGCCCAGGCGTTCCTACCGGCCGTCGAGCGTATCGCTCTCTACAACACTTACGGCGTCGGGGACGAGAGCGTCTCGCCCACGATCGAGAACGATTTCGTGGAGATCCTGGGCCGGTATCAGACGGTCATCTGGGACACGGGCAACGACAGCAGTGTCGGCACCGGGCTTCGTCTGGCGGCCGGGGTCAACCAGTACTTATCCTCGTACGTCTCGCTGGGTGGTAACCTGCTGCTCTACACCTTCATCGGACCGGTTCAGCTCATCAATGGATTCGTCTCCTTCTCGGGCAACGAGGCCAACTGCCCCGGCGAGCTGAATTTCCAGGCCGGCTTCTACTGGAACCGCATCGGCTTCCTGTGGCATTTCCTGCGCTTGCAGGGCTGCGTGGACAAGCCGCGGGGCATGACGAGCCAGGGTAGCGTCGGCAAATCGCTGCGGGCTGCAGTCGCTGCCAACCCCCGCTATCCGGACCTCTACCTGGACTCCGCACGCTGGCCGTGTGAGGAGGGCGTCATGAACTATGAAGCGCTCGTCCCGGAGGTGAACGATCCCGACATCGTGCCGTGGTATGAGGTTCAGGAGGGCCTGGAAGTGGTCTATCGCGCGCAGACGCTCGACGCCGGATCGCGGCTCGACGGCCACCCGGTGGCGTGGCGGACTTCTCCGGTGGCCGGAGAGAATGCCGACCGCGGGCGGGTGGTCTGTTTTGGGTTTCACCCCTACTATTTCGAGGAGGAGTCCGTTGAGATCGCGATGACCCAGGCCATCCACTGGCTCATTACCGGTGCGGATTACTGATCTGGTCCTGCCGGCCTCCCGAGATGGTGCGGCGGGTGCGGCCTCCCGAGATGGCGGGGCGGGTGCGGCCTCCCGAGATGGCCAAGCGGGTGCGGCCTCCCGAGATGGCGGGGCCGATGCTGCCTGTGGAGCAGCCGCGGGTGGGTGCGGGAGTGCTCGCGGCGGCACGTCGGGTGTGGTCCTCTCCGCCTGGTCATCCGTGCACCTGGCCACTAGACTATTTGCGGGGAAGAGGGTGAGGTGGGCGGGGCGCTTTCTCTTTGCAGGGATAGGGGTTCGCTCCCATTTCGGATTGACACCCCTCTGGAGGCTCTGCTAGCCTGCGGTACTCTATGGGAGGGAGTAACATGTTCAAATTCAGCCGCGGACGCGCAGGCGCCTCGCTCGCGCGGCGGTCGTTTTCGGTCCTGGCCCTGGCATCGGGGCTAATGGTAGTCCTCCTATTCGGTTGCCGTGATGAACTCGAATCCGGTCTGGATACGAATCAGGCGCCCGATACGTACCTCACCGGCGTGCCGCCTGATAGCACCGCCACCTTCTACCGGGTCCACCTCTACTGGTACGGGAATGATGTGGACGGCAGGGTCACCGGGTACGAGTACGCGATCACCGACTCCTTCCCGGCCGACGAAGATACGATTACCTATCACCACACCACCCGGACCGACTCGGTGTTCCTGATGCCCGTCGGTGCCTCGCAGCAGCTTCTAGGCCACCGGTTCTACGTCCGGGCAATCGACGACCAAGGGGCCGTCGATCCAGAACCTGCTTGGGCCTTTTTCGGCGCAGTGGACCTCATTCCGCCGACGCCGATCTTTACCACCGCTGAGGCCTATGATCCAGACGGCCCGGGCGTCATGGAGCTTACCTCTACGCACGAGACGGTGCCCACCGACACGGTTCCCACCGGGTGGGATGTGCGTTTCAACTGGCGGGGCGTCGACAACGATCGGATGATCAACGAGCAAGGCGAGATCGACACGGTGGGCACGATCGTCGAGTACGAGTACTGGCTCCTCCCGATCGAAAACGCGCCGGTCGTGGGAGGGCCCGAGGATACGACGGCCGTCTACGAGGATCTCAGCACCGGCAAGTACACGTTCCGGCTCCAGGCAGTCGACGATGCGGGCTTCAAGGGACTCGATCCCACCGTACGGACCTTCGTCTGGAACAAGGATCCGCAGACCTACTTCGATCGCAGATGGAACCCCGCGATCCAAGATTCGGCCGTCTACTTCATTGCCGAGTCGCGTGGCTACGACGTCGATTCGTTGCTCATCTTCGAGGGTGACACGATCCCGATGACGAGTACGGCGTCTGGACGGGTTCGCAATGTGGATGTCCGAATGAAGCTTCGCGGCTACGATCCGGACGGGGAGGAAGGCACCAGCGTTTCCGGTTTCCAGTGGCGCCTGGGGGTGGGGCAGTGGGACTCGAACGTGGAAGAAGACAACACGATCCAGAAGAACGGGCTCACGACGACGAACAACTTCATCTACGCTCGCTGCCAGGACGCGCTTGGCCGCCGGGATGGAACACCGGCCAGCGTGGGGCTCTATGTCAACCGGGCACCCAATCTACGGCGCAATGTGGCCGCCGAGGGTGAGCCCGAGCTTCTCATGCATCCGCTTCCGAACGGCACCGTCTCCTGGGATTCGCTCGTTGCGTGGGGCGAAGAATTCATCGGCGTGCCTGATTCGGTCCTGGCGCTGAAGGTGCGCGTACGAGCCATCGATCCGGACAGCACCACGGTCGACTTCCACTATGCCTTCCGGTTGCTCGGACCTTGCGGCAGTTCGTTGTACAAAGAACGCAACGAGGAGTCGATGGAAACCTACCGCGAGCTCTTCTTCCCCTGGCCGGGAAACTGCGCAGGTCCGGGTGACTACGAACTCAGCGTGCGCATCGAAGAAGATGCAAGAGGCGATAGCGGCACCAGGCGTTCTTTTCGCACGATACCCTTCACCGTCACGGACTGATTCGTAACGGGCCCAAAATGGGGGCACCTGCCGGGAGCAGACCGGCACGCATCGAGAGAGGGGATGTCCCATGAAACTCAATCGCAGACAGCGCAGGGGGCGGGCCGTCTGGCTGGCACTGGTGGTCGTCCTCGGGGCCGGCGGCTGTATCCTTTTCCCCGAAGAGGAGTTCAGCGGCGAGGTTCTGCCCAATGACCGTCCCTCGGTGCGTATCACCGGCGGCGTGCTGGAAGACGGCATCGACGCTGAGGCGCGGGTGCATTTCTACTGGGCGGGTTCGGACAACGACGGGGTGGTGCGCTGGTTCGAGTGGGCCATCGACGATACGATTTCCGAGAATGCCTGGACTCGGACGACCCAGTTCGACGAGATCATCTCTTTTCCCGCTACGGAGAATAGCGGGGACGACGAGACCTTTACAGATTGGCACACCTTCTACGTTCGATCCGTGGACGACAAGTTCGACCGATCGGTGCCTGATAAGCGCTTCTTCAATGCGCAAACGATTGCTCCGGTCACGCAAATTACGCAGCCCGAACCCCAAGAGAGCGCCCGGTGGGCTACGACCCTCAAGGTGAGCTGGCTGGGCGTGGATGAGGATGGATCCCGCGCGGACAATCTGCCGGAGCGTTTCCAGCTGAAGCTGGTCGGGGTTCCCACCAGCATCCAGCTCGACGACCAGGAGGCCCTCCTGCGCGTCTTCGCCGATAGCACAAACTTGCTGCTTGGGACTCTGGACCGTAGCGATTTTCCG
>CAZZIF010000399.1:0-3670 GCA_964654025.1 uncultured bacterium | reverse complement strand
TCATTGGTGGATGGGCGTGTCGGGAATGTATACGCCTGAGGAGGACGGCACGATGTCGCATGGAGGTTCGATCTCGTATCTTGCCAGATTTCAAAAGGATACGCGACGAGCGCCCAAAACGCCCTATTGTCGCAACACGCCCCGCCGAACGAACCCCCCTGTCGCAACACGATCAGGACTCCGCACCGGCAAGCTTCGGCAAGCACTGGCGAGCATAGGTCAGCGCAGGTCTGCTGTGCCTCGACGGGTGACACAGGAAGAGCTCGGCTTCAACCCCCTCGTCAACCCCCTGGTCAACCCCCTCTTCAACCCCGCGCCCGGTCCAGCCCCCGGTAGCTGATCGCCTCACTCACATGCCCTTCACGGACCGACTCGCTTCCGGCCAAATCGGCGATCGTGCGTGCAATCCGCTGAATGCGATGAAACGCGCGCGGGCTCAGTCGCAAGCGCGTCATCGCGATGCGCAGAAGCCCGAGAGAGCGCTCCTCGAGCTTGCAGAACCGATGCAGGTCGCCCACCCGCATGTCGGCATTGCGGGTGACGGCACCGGAGGCCCACATCGTCGTAGGCGCCTCGGCTTGGAGCAATCGCTCCTCGGCTTGAAGCAACCGCTCCTCGGCCTGGGGGGATCGCGCCTCGGCCTGGGGGGATCGCGCCTCGAGTCGGGGCGATGCGGCGGCCCCGGCCGAGGCCGCGGCCGCCCCTACTCGGGCTGAGTTCGGCCACGGCGCCGTACCAGCGACGCCGAAGCGGGCCTGCTGCCGCTTCCAGGCCGCGAGCACCCGCCTGCGAACCACGTCGCTGGGTTCGGACGGCGGCAGCTGGGCCAGCTGCCGGAAATCCACGTTGGTCATCTCCACTTGCAGATCGATGCGATCCATGAGTGGGCCCGAAACCCGGCTCAGGTAGCGCTGAACCATGGCCTCGGTGCACCGGCACCCGCCCCGCGGATCCAGCCGGTGGCCGCAGGGGCAAGGGTTCATGGCGGCCACGAGCTGGAAGCGGCTCGGGAAGCGCGCCTGAAAACCGCTGCGGATCACCGTCACCACCCCGTTCTCCAGCGGTTGCCGCAAGGACTCGAGGGGACGCCGCCGAAACTCGGCCAGCTCATCCAAGAAGAGTACGCCGCGATGAGCCAGGCTCACCTCACCCGGCTGCGGGGGCCGGCCGCCCCCGATGAGCCCCAAATCGCTGACCGTGTGATGAGGCGCCCGAAACGGCCGGTGCCTGACCAGGCCCTGCCCGCTTCCTCGCAGGCCTGCCACGCTGTGGATCTGCGTCACCTCCAGCTGCTCATTGCGCGAAAGGGGCGGCAGGATCGTGGGCAGACGCTCGGCCAGCATCGACTTGCCGGTTCCGGGCGACCCCAGGAAGAGGAGGTTGTGACCGCCGGCCGCGGCGATTTCCAGAGCGCGCCGGGCCACGATCTGCCCGCGTACGTCGGCGAGATCCACGGTGGCCTCTTCGGCCGGTCCGAACGGGCCGTGATCGGTAGGAGTCACCGGACGCAGCCGATCCGGTCCCTGCTCCAGGAGGTCCCAGATCTCACGAAGCGTCGCGGCCTCTGCCACCGTCACGCCCGAAGCCTCGGCGGCCTCACCTCCGTTGCCGACCGGCACGACGAAGGTCCGCGACCGTGCCCCCCGCCTGCGCTCACGCAGGGCCATCGACAGCGCCCCGCGAATCGTCTGCAGCCGGCCGTCGAGACCGAGTTCGCCCGCCCAGGAGAATGCGTTCAGCGCTTCTTCGGGAGCCTGCCCGGAGGCCACCAGAATCCCAATCGCGATCGGCAGATCGAAGGATCCACCGGCCTTCGGCAAGGTCGCCGGCGCCAGGTTGACGGTGATCTTCTTGTCCGGAAACCGGAATCCCTGGTTTCGCAAGGCCGCCATGATTCGCTCGCGGCTCTCGCGAACCACCGGATCAGGCAGACCGACCAGCACCAGCCGCGGGAAGGATGTCGCGACCTGATCGACCTCTACCCGGACCGGCAGGGCTTCGATTCCAACCAGGGCATAGGTGTGGACGGTGGCCAGCATCTCCCCTCCTGCATTCCCCGACGACCAGCTGCCAGCTGGAATAGCAGGTGGGATGCCAAGCGGACCTGAGGGCCGGCGCCGGACGCGGCACGAGGTCCGATACCGGCAGAATCTCAGCGCACCAGGAGCCAGAGACCGAACAGCATCAGCCCGGCTCCCACGTACCGCGGGGCGGTCAGGCGCTCTTCGAAGAGGAAGAACGAGACGGCCAGGATGATCAGATAGCCCAGTGAGACCATGAGTGGATACGCCACCGAGATCGGTATCTTCTTGAGCGCCTGGCTGTAGACGAGCACGTTGAGGCCAAAACAGGCCAAACCTGCTATGAAGAAAGGGTTTAGGTAGGTCTGAACAACCCCTGGCAATCCGGGAGGCAGGATGCCGGCGGATGCGGCCAGCTCGGCGCGGTTCGCCGAGTACTTGATGAGGAGATTGGCTGCCGCATTCAGCAGGAGCGCTATACTCAGGAAGACATAGGCGTTCATGACAGACTCCTCTAAGATCGGGCCTCCGCAGTCTGGCTGGGCTCCTCCGAGATCGGGGCCTCCCCGGTCCGGTCGGGCTCCTCCGAGATCGGGGCCCCGTCGGTCCGGTCGGGCTCCTCCGAGATCGGGGCCCCCTCGGTCCGGCCGGGCTCCTCCGAGATCGGGGCCCCCTCGGTCTGGTCGGACTGGCGCGTCGGTGCGTCCCCTTGGCCGTATACGGCTCCTGGGCATCCGCGGCAAGCGCAACCTGAAGGGCTTGGGTCGCGGGAGGTCGTGGGAGGTCATGGGAGGCCTGGGAGGACTGGGAGGACTGGGAGGCTTGGGTGCGCTGGGAGGTTCGAGAGGTCTTGAGGGGACTTGAACATGGACGCGGTTTGGGGTTAGGCTCTACATTCTTGGATTTCAGAGGATGGTGTGCCCTGCAGCCGCAAGCAGGGCTGGTACCTAGGGATCCGGTTGGGGAGGCGTTACGATGTCACGCACTTTTGCCGCCGCTGAGCTGAGAGGGTACGGCGGTCGCAAGTCGGCGAAGGGCCTGTTGCTGGCCACCTGTGGGCTGGCCCTCTTTGCGACCGCGATACTCACGGCCGGTTGCTACGAGCACGAGCGCGGTGACCCCGTCGACCGGTACCACTACGACCACTTCATTTCGGTTGCCCCCGACCGGGCCCATTTGTCGATCCAGACCTACATTGGCCGTACGCAGTGGGAGGTCGGCTTCCGTCGTGAAGACCTCTACGACGGCAACCGCGACGGGGAGCTGGCCACCCCCGGACTGGACCGCGTCATCATCACCGACTACGTCGACATCGAGGACCCACCCGAGGAGGCCGTGAGGCGAACCGGCGAAATCCGCGACTACGACGAGCTGTTCCAGGACATCCTCAAAGCCCTCGATCGCGACAAGGAGGAGTTCGAGATGGATGGCCGCATCTACGAATTCCGAGTCCTGTCGGAGAATCTGATCGCCGAGTCCGGACAAGCCCTGGGCTAGCTGGCGAGCGAACGTGCGTGCGTGCGCGCGAGAGAGAGCACGCGCGCACTAGAGAGAGCACGCGCGCGCGAGAGAGAGAGCACGCGCGCAGCGCGGCAGGAATGCGTGACGAAGGGATGCGTGGATGAAGGTCATTCTGGCCGGGCAGAATC
>CAZZIF010000398.1:0-3674 GCA_964654025.1 uncultured bacterium | reverse complement strand
GGTGGAGATGCGCTTCCCCCTGCTCTGGCGATTCTACGGTGCTCTGTTCTGCGACACCGCCCAGGTCTGGAGCCAAAGGACACAGATACGTCCCTTCGACCTGGAGGTGGCCGTTGGCCCGGGGCTGATGATCCGCACACCGGTCGGCCCTATCCGCGCCGACCTGGGCTTTCCCCTCACGCCGATTCCGGAGTCCGAGCCCGTGCGCGTGTTTCATCTCTCGGTGGGCCATGTCTATTGAGCGCGGTGCCGAGCCAATGGAGGCGAAGCCAGAACCCATGAACACCAAAGGATGACCAACCCGATGGACCCGCACACCCAAAGCCGCGACCCGCGACGCCGGCGGCGCGGTACGCCCGGCTGGATGACCGGCTGGCTGCCAGCCCGGATGCCCGGCTGGCTGCCCGCCTGGGTCCGCACTGGCGTTCGAGGCACGATCCACGGCGGGATTTGGGCCGCGAAGCTGCTGGCCTATGCGATGGGCATCGTCGTGGCGCTGGCGCTGCTTCTGATGCTTGCCCTTCAGTTTCCCACTGTGCGAACGAACCTTCTCGAGTTCGCGCTACCCAGGGCCGCTTCTTCGTTGCCGGGAGTGATTCACGTGGAGGCGGCGCACTGGCCAGCCATCGGCCGGATCGTGTTGGAAGGTCTCGTGTGGAGGAGTACCGCCGATCGTCCCGCGACCACCACGACGGCGGATACCCTCGCCGCGGCGGATCGCCTGGAGATCGCCTTCGACCCACTCGCCTTGCTGCGCCGGGACCTCGTGCTGCGCGACCTGATTTTGCGCCATGGGCAACTCGACTATGCGGCCCTGCAACATCAGTGGGCGCAGTCTTCCTCCGACACGGCCCGTTTGGCGGGTGCCGGCCCGAAGGCGCCGCGCGAGGGCAACAGCGACACGGGTGATTCGGCCCTTCCCTGGTTCCGCGAGGGTGCGATCCCGGAATGGCCGTCGGTGGACGTGCGCAACCTCCAGATCGAGCTCTCGCGCATCGGGCTTCATCAAGCCAACGCGATTCGAGACATCTCGGCTGAGGGGCGCATCCGCATGCGCCACGGCTTCGGCCCCGAGCTTTCTCTTCGCCTCGCGGGCCGGTTGGCCCCCGAGTGGCCGGTCATCGCCCAAGCCGATCTCGGACAGGGTGACAACCTTCGGATCACCGTGCAAAGGGGCGATTCCCTGGAAACCGCCGCACCTCCTGGCCACCCGAACCACGGTGAACCGAGCCACGACGAACCGAACCGCGACGAACCGAACCACGGCAAACCGAACCACGGCGACCGGCCTCCGCGAGGTCTGTGGCTGCGAGCTTCCGTCGACCATCGGTCCGGCCACTTGCGCAGCGTGCGCGGTCTCGCGACGATCCGCGTGCCGTCTCGCGAGGAGCTTCGCGCGCTTCCCTTCCTGAGAAGCACCTTCGATGGGATCCCCGCCTTCAACGCCTGGGCCGTTACCGTTCAGGGCTCGGTGAGCACTCAGCCCGAACTGCGTGGTGAGCTGCTCGTGGACGTCAATCCCGGAAGCTGGCTCCGGCGGGGAACCGCGCGATTCGCCTTCGAACCCGACGGAACGCGTGCCGACAGTGTCGACGTGCGCCTGGCCGACCTACGCCTTACAGGAGAGTGGCGCCGGCAATCGGCGCATCATCGGGGCCAGGTGACCGTGTCGGCCGAAGGCACCGAGTGGCTGAAACCGCTCATGCCTGCGGCAACGCTGCCCGAGACGTTGTCGGCGAATCTCACCGCCCGGCTGGAAGGCCCCGAGGATGCTCTCGATCTGGAACTCTATCTCGACGGACGGGCAGTCGTGCGGGGCTTCACGGTCCGGGACTTGTCACTGGCTGCCGAGGGCCGGCTCGCGCCCGAGGATCCCATGCGCTTCGCCATGGAAACGGTCGCGGCCGGGTACTCGCTCGGCGGCAGTGGCCGGGTGTCCTACGATGACTCGCTTCACGCCGAGCTGGCTCCCTGGACGGTCGAGTTTGCGGATTCGAGCGACGGAGCCGACGTCACACAGATCCCGGACGCACCGGTTCCGAGCAATCCGGGCAGTGTCGTCTACGCGCCCAAGGCCGACAGCCTCTGGACAAGGGATCTGCGGCTTCTGACGCCGGCCGGCCAGGTGGTGCTCAACGGACATCTCCGTGGTGGACGGGCGCGCCTCCAGGCGGATCTCCAGTGGCCCGAGCCACCCGAAGCACTTCGTCGCTGGGCCGACGTGGCGGCCGCGTCCTGGGATTCGGTGAGGAACCGGTGGGAGCCTCCTTACACGCTGTCCGCAGAACTGCGACGCACGCCCACCGCCGAGAGCAACGCCAGCGAGGGCAACGCCACCGATAGGAACGCCAACGAGGACACCGCCGCCGAAGGAAACCCCAGCGAAAGCAACGCCAGCGACGGTGACCTGATCGAGATCGATGCAACCTTCGATCTCCCGGGGCCCTTCGTTCTGGGGCCGGCCATTCTTCCCTCGGGAGACTGGTCCGGGCTGGCGTCCATTCGAGGACGCGCCTCGGTTCGGCGTACGGCACAGGCGTCGGGCTGGACGGCGCGCGCCGACCTCACGCAAACCGAGTGGATCGACCAGCTCCTGGCCGCCGGCACCATCGGGGGTCCCGGCCGTCTCTTCGGCGTCGATTCGCTTCGTCTCGATCTACTGGGCATCGAGGGAGAAGCAGAGGGTTGGTGGGGCCATGACGATCTGGCCGGATCGCTATCGGTCTCGCTGAGCGAGCCTGAACTTCTTCGGCGGTGGGCACCCAACTGGAGCCGGCAGGATAGCCTTGCGTTGCGGGTGGATGCGCATCTCGACGGTTCGCCGGGGCGACCCGACCTCTCGGCATCCTACGAAGGACGCTTTCACGCCTACGGTTGGCGGGCTTCGCAATTCGAGGGCCGCGTCGGCTACGCCGGCCCGGCTCGAACGCACGTGCGTCTGAGAGTGCCCGATGGCCTGGCCGGCCCGGGCGTTCGTCTCGACAGCGTTCGCGCCGAATACGAACCGGCCGACTCGGACACGGCAACCACCTGGACGGGGCGGGGGCGCGTCTTACTTGCCGGCGATCAACTATCTCTCGCGGCGGCGGGGCACATCGATGGCGGTCGCCGGAGGGCAGTGCGCGCGGACAGCCTGCGAATCTCGATGGCGAACCGATCGATGTCCGCTCGCGTCCCGCTCACCGTGCGGCTACCAGCCGAAGGCCAGAGGCTGCGGGTCGACTCACTCGACTTGGCGGGCGACCTGGGGACCATGCGCGGCCATCTATGGCTCGAACCTCAGGGCGCGGTTGCGCGTCTGGTCGCTGACCTCAATCTGCCCGCACGCCCCCTCTGGATTCCGATCCCGGCCGGTGCGTGGCCCAGCCGCCTCCGGCTCGACCTGCAATCGGCGCCTCGAGACTCCGTACGCGTGGATCTGCAGGCTGATGGTCTGGCGCTCGGTCCCGACGAGGACCTCGGCGTGCGGTTTCAAAGTGTGCATCGGAACCGCGTTCTTCAATCATCGCTGCAAGTACTGCGCGGGGACGACCGTCTGCTCTCGGCCACAGTCGACTACCCCGCCGATCTCTCGCTCGAACCGTTGACCTTCTTACCCCGAGGCGACAGCCTCACGGCCCGATTCACGATCGATGACTTCCCTCTGCCGCCGGTTGCCCGCAACCCACTGCTGA
>CAZZIF010000397.1:0-3688 GCA_964654025.1 uncultured bacterium | reverse complement strand
AGCGGGTCATGTACTCGGCAAAGGTCATGCAGGTCGTCCCCGGTAGCTCGGCAAAGGCAACCGGGAACGATCTAGCCAGTTGGGGGCCAGGTGGAGAACCACATCCCACATCTGAGTGTTCTGGGACCCTTGGAGAAAAGAGCGTCGCTGCTTCGTCTTGGCGTGGCACCAGTCGGGCCTCGGTAGACGGATTACCAGAGGATCTCGTCAACCCGAGATGTGCAATTCATAAGCACAACAGGCCATTATGTGTCCACTTATGGTTTTTTGCTGCACTTCTTGCCAACTACGGCTATTCTCCGTGTTGAAATTCATACGCAAAATCGACCGCAGGAGGTCCACTTGTGCATATGAATCAACACCGCGGCATCGGTAGTCTGGCCAAGCTGGTCGACAAACTCCAGGCCGGCGGCCGCTACACGCTGACCCACGACGAGGCGATCACCGAGCTCGGGATCACCGACGTGGCCCTCGCGAAGGCGGTCCAGCGGCTGGTGGCCAAGAACCGTCTGGCCGTCCCCCGTCGCGGCTTCTTCGTCATCGTGCCCATCGAATACCGCCAAGCCGGAGCTCCGCCACCGGACTGGTACATCGGCGACTTGATGGCGTTCGCGCACCGCCAGTACTACGTGGGTCTGCTGAGCGCCGCGTCCCTGCACGGGGCCGCACACCAGCAGCCACAGGAGTTCCAGGTGGTCACCGACAGGCAGCTCCGGCCCGTGGAGGCGGGCCGCGGACGAATCAGGTTCTTCACGAAGCGCCGCGCCGCGTCCACTCCGGTCGTGGACGTGAAGACCGAAACGGGGCTGTTGCGCGTCTCGACCCCGGAGGCGACGGCCCTGGACCTGTTGCGGTACCTCGACGCCGCCGGACAGCTCGGACATGTGGCCACCGTGCTGTCCGAGCTCGCCGAGAGAATGGATCCCGGGCGGACCGTGGAGGCCGTCAAGATCGACGGCAGCCTGCCGAACGCCCAGCGTCTGGGCTATCTTCTGGATCTGGTCGGAGCCGATGAAGCGAGCGAGAGGTTGGCTGAGTGGATTGCGGAGCGCCGGCCTCGCTACTTGGCCCTGCGGCCGGACCGCCCGTCCGACGCGGCGTCGAAGGACCGCCGTTGGCGCCTGCTCGTCAACGAGAGGATCGAGGTCGAAGCATGATCCCACGCGCTCACATCACCGCATGGCGCGGCACGGCTCCCTGGGCCACCGACGCCCAGGTCGAACAGGATCTCGTCATCAGCCGGGCGCTGGTCGACCTCTACAGCAACGATCTACTGGCCCAAGAACTGACGTTCCGCGGCGGCACTGCTCTGCAGAAGCTCCACTTCGATCCGCCGGCCCGCTACTCCGAGGACATCGATCTGGTTCAAGTGAACCCCGGTCCCATCGGCCCGGTACTGCAGGCGATTCGTTCGTGCCTCGAGCCGTGGCTGGGAGAACCCCGCTGGAAGCAGAGCCGGGGGCGAGCGACCTTCGTGTACCGCTTCGAATCGGAAGCGAAGCCGGTCACTCCGCTCAAGCTCAAGGTGGAGATCAACACGCGTGAGCACTTCACCGTTCTCGGACTGCGCCACTTCCGGTTCGTGGTCAACAATCCCTGGTTCCGCGGCAAGACCGAACTCCTCACCTACGAAACCGAGGAACTGCTGGCCACCAAGGTGCGCGCTCTCTACCAGCGGAAGAAAGGCCGTGACCTCTTCGATCTCTCTGAGGCGCTCTCCGCCATGCCTGATCTCGACACCCAGGCGATCGTCGATTGCTTCCTGCGCTACATGGAACACGACGGCCTGCGGATCACCCGGACGCAGTTCGAATCGAATCTCGCCGAAAAGATCGATAACGATGTGTTCGTGCGGGATGTCCCGCCGTTGCTCGCGTCGGGGATCTCCTACGACCCGCGCCGGGCGCTCGAGTTGGTACAGCGAGATCTCATATCGAAGCTGCCGGAGGGCGCAGCACGCAGTCGGAGGCCTGCCGTCCCATAGCAGACGCTTTGGGCGCGGGTCACCATAGTAAGTCCGGCGAGCTAGGCAGTATTGGTCCCCCCCTGTCACGAGAAGATCGTCCAGAGGTCACCTTCGGCTCCAACGACAAACAGCTCGCAATTCTGGGTGCCCGGCAGGTTGGGAAGACGACCCTGGCACGCCAGCTGGCCGAGCGAGCCAAACACCCCCGGTTCGACCTGCAGGCAGGCCGGGCCAGCGAAGCCGCATGCCCGTAATGACGCCGGCGCTTGTGGTGGATGACGCCCTTGATCCGCTTCTCGGCCGCGATCCGCATCGCGACCAGCACGGCAGGGACATCCTTCGCCGCAATCTCCCCAAACGCGTCGAACCGCTCCAGCAGATTCTCGAAGTGCTCGTGCACCTCCTGGAATGGCTGAATATTTTCACTTGACGATGCCAAAATACAATGCAAAATGGCATCATGTATGCCAGATTGCTAGCACCTCCGCGGGACAAGAGCTTCTTCCTCTTCGGTCCCCGGGGAACCGGCAAGACCACCTGGGTCCGCTCGGTTTTCCCCGATGCCGTCTACCTCGATCTGCTGGAAGCGGAACTTTTCACCGGATTTACCGCGAACCCGCAGCGTCTCCGAAACTACATCCCCAGGGGCTTCGAGGGCCGGGTCGTCATAGACGAGGTCCAGCGGGTTCCCGAGCTGCTGAACGAGGTGCACAGGCTGATAGAATCGGAAGGAAGGCGATTCGTCCTGACCGGATCGAGCGCAAGGAAGCTGCGGCAAAAGCGCGTCAATCTCCTCGCCGGCAGGGCGCTGACCTGTTCGATGCATCCCATGTCGGCATCGGAACTGGGAGAGGACTTCGATCTGGGACGATCCCTGAAGTACGGGCAGCTCCCGGCTATCTACAGCGAGAAGGATCCCGCGAAGTACCTCGAAGCGTACGTCGGAACCTATCTTGAGGAGGAGGTACGACAGGAAGGGCTGACGAGGCAGCTATCGGCGTTTGCCCGGTTTCTCGAGTCGGCCAGTTTCTCCCAGGGCTCGGTCCTCAACGTTTCAGCCGTCGCCCGGGATAGCGGCGTGAACAGGAAGACGGTGGAGGGCTATTTCTCGATCATCGAGGACCTGATGATAGCCCGCAGGTTGCCGGCTTTCACGAAGAGGGCGAAGAGGCGTCTCGTCGCTCATCCGAAGTTCTACTTCTTCGATGCCGGCGTATTCAGGACGATAAGGCCGATGGGGCCCCTCGATTCTCCAGAGGAGGCGGAAGGGCCGGCTCTCGAAACCCTCCTCCTCCAGGAGATCATGGCCGTGAACGATTCCCTGGACCTTGGATATCGTATTTTCTACTGGCGAACATCCACCGGCCGTGAGGTCGACTTCGTGCTGTACGGCGAAAGGGGCCTGCATGCCTTCGAGATCAAAAGGACGGCGCGTGTCGACAGGACGATGCTCGGCGGAATGAGGGCTTTTCTCGACGACTATCCCGTCGCCGAAGCCCACTTCATCTACATGGGGCAGCGCAGGATGCAAGAGGGCGAGATCGAAATCATTCCCGTCGACCTGCTCTTCAAGGAGTTGCGTAACATTATCTGAATCCTAACGCCTGATTTCAGAATACGTTACGAGGTGGAAAACTAGGCCGGGAGATCTGCGGAATGTACGTCCTGTTGCGAGTGTGATCCGACAACACAATCGCGGCAGTCCAGTTTTCGGGAGGCACA
>CAZZIF010000396.1:0-3690 GCA_964654025.1 uncultured bacterium | reverse complement strand
TCAAGGTCGGCATCGGCCCGGGGGCCATCTGCACCACGCGCGTGGTCGCCGGGGTGGGCGTGCCACAGATCACGGCGATCATGGACAGCACGCGGGAGGCCGACCGTCACGGCGTGCGGGTGATCGCCGACGGAGGGCTGAAGCACTCCGGCGACGTGACCAAGGCCCTGGCCGCCGGGGCCAGCGCGGTCATGGCCGGCAGTCTGTTGGCCGGAACCGAAGAGAGCCCGGGCGAAACGATCTTCCTTCAGGGGCGGACCTACAAGAGCTACCGCGGCATGGGGTCGGTGGGTGCGATGAAGGCCGGCAGCGCCGACCGCTACTTCCAGAGCGACGCGATGGACGCACGCAAGCTGGTGGCCGAGGGCATCGAAGGCCGGGTGCCTTATCGCGGCCGGGTCGGAGCGGTGGTCTACCAACTCGTGGGCGGTCTGCGAGCCGGGATGGGGTATGTCGGCGTGCGCACGATCGATGAGCTCCGCACGCGCGCGCAGTTCGTCAAGATCACCGGCGCGGGCCTCCGTGAGAGCCACCCGCATGACGTCACCATCACGAAGGAAGCCCCCAACTACCAGATCGACTAGCCCGTGGCCGGCGTGGCCCGTGCGCTGGCGGTTCGCCTAAACGGCTGCCGCCCCCAATCGCCACTCCGTAGAGCGCGACTGGGGGCGGGGGCAGGGGAGGTGATTGGGCCAGCGGGGGCTCGTGACATGCCTCACCCTCATGTCACGGACGAAACGGGGGCGCGGAGACAGGCCCGGCGCGCGAGGGTTGGTGCTCAAGCACGCCGCGAAGGGGTGGCGCCTCTCCGCGCCCGAATCGACTACGGCGATCGCCGATGGGTTTCCGACTCGGGAATCTCGAAGGTGAAACTGGGATCGAGCACGCGGATTCCCTCGATCACGGCCATGAGCTTCCCTCGGATGATCGGATCGTGACTCTTCTTCCACTCCGTGTATAGATCGAGGAACTCATCCTGCTTTGCGCGCAGGGCCTCGTTGCGTTTCGACTCGTTGACCGAGCGCTCGAGGTGATACACCTCGCCGTGGGAGAGCTTGTCCATCAGGTTGAAGTACTCGCCGCGCATGTGAGCCAGAATGCGCAGGTATTTCTCGAAGCCCACGCTGAGCTTCTCGAGGACCTCGGTGATCGCCATGTGCGGATCGTGAATCTTCTGACTGTAGCTGTAGGCGAATCGGTAGTAGGTCTTGCCGCGTCCGATGTAGGACTCCTCCGACGGCTGGAACACCTTGGTTTCGGGGGACACGAGCGAGGATGGATTGACCGGATCGGTCGCCACCGGATTGTCGAAGATTCCCAGCGAGACCAGCAGGAAGTCGGCATTCGTCTTGTAGAGCGTGTACTTCAATCGTGCGTCGCGCGACTCTGCCAGCCGGGCGAAAACCTCGCTATCGTAGCGCGAGAGGTACTTCGAGGCGCGCCGGATGTATTCCGGGTTGATGAAGGAGTTGAGCAGGTGGGCGATGTAGACGTTCACGTCTTCATCGTAATAGTCCTTGTTCGAGACGAGCCCGGTCTCCATCCGCGAGTAGAGTAGGCACTTCATCATGAAGTAGTAGGTCGGTTTGAGATCCCGGGTCTTGCCTGCCAGGTCGATGTAGTTGGTGCGGGTGGACATCTGCCGCAAACTCCCTGTCGAAGGTGCTCGTCCCTGTCCGGGATTCAGTGCCCGGTGGCGTTACTCCGGAATCGCTTGACACCCGCAGTGGGTGCTCGCATGCTCACGGATGCCGGGTTCTGGTGGGGAGAATCAGCAACGGCTGTGCCAGGACTGCCTGGCCGGTGGCGCCGCGGCGGTTGGGGTGGAGCGGAGCGACGCATCGGGTGGCCTGCAGGTGCGCAGGGTCTGTTCCCGGCAAGCATGACGGCTCACGCCGCTAAGTTGGTTACATTGGTGGCGATGGAGTTCCTCCTCGTGCGTCGCACACGAGCGCTCTCGTCCCAGCCCGGACTCGGTTCCCGCACCCAGTTTTTCCTCTCCGGCGCCAGATGCCGATTTCCAGAATCAGGCGCAAAACCGGCAACTCGCACATACCACCAGCTTTTGGCACTTGCGATCTGCATTCGTGAGGAGCCGGACTGGATGCATTCTGCGGTCCGTTGGGTACCCGGGAGGCGGCCATGGGGGCCTGGCAGCGCACGCCGGCCAATCGTTCGAAACCAGGAGGGTTTCGCGTCCGCCTGCTCATGGCGTTCCTGATTCCAGTGGTGATACTTGGTTGCATCTTTGTGTTCATGACCGAGCAGCTGATTGCCGGCGCTGCTTACGTCGGTGGGCTACCGGTCACCGCCATCCGGCTCATCGTGGCCGGTGGCGTCCTGCTGGCTCTTCTGCTCGCGATCGGCCTGGCCCTTCACATGGGCGATCGCTTCACACGCCCAGTGGCCTGGCTACTGCGCGCGATCGACGCAGGCCAGGTTCGCTTGCTCAGCCAGATGCCGCCACCGGCGGCCGACTGGGAGCTGGGCATCCTGTGCGACCGCGTGCGCGTGTTGATCCGCCAGAACCTATCCGGCGCGACCGCCATGGAGGAGTTGCATTCGTTGCGCAGCGAGATCTCCACCGTGTTGGATGCGGCCGAGAAGGGGGAACTCGCGCAAGACCGCTGGCTGTCCGGCGCGGTGAGCCATCGCCTGACCCACCGGCTGGTGGAGTTCTTCCGCACCCGCGGGGAGCGCGTCCAATCCGCCGACGAAAGTGTGACGCGGTTACGGGGACTGCTGGAGCAAGACTGGCGGGCCGAGACGCTCACGGTCGAGGAGATTTCCCGGCGGGCGGAGCGCAGCTATCTCCTCCAGGCCGAACTCGGCGTCGAACTCGAACGGCTCGAGCGCATGCTCAATGGCGCCGCCGAGCGGCGGCAGGCGTGGGATGATCTGCGCTCACTGCTCGAGGATCTGCGCCTGGGCATCGACCGCTGGCGCGCTGAGGTAGCAGTTTCCCTGGAGGCCCAGGGCAAGCCCACCCGGATGGGGGAGTGGGAGCGCTGGATCGAGGAGAGCCACGAACTCCTGGACGAGCAGATCGAGCGTGTGATCTCCGGTCGGGGAGCGACGCTGCAGCAGATCTCTACCGGCCTATCCCGGCTTGGCGAGGCATTGTCTGGATCAGGAGAAGAAGCCGGATTCCTGTCCCGGGAAGCGGTACAATTACGGCACACCTGGGACCGCTTGGGGGAGAGATTGCGGAGCTTGACGGTCCGGGTCGGGGAGTTGCAGGATGGCATTCGTGGCACGAAGACCGCACCATGGGAGGACACCGAGGTTGACGCATCCAAGTGATCAGGAAGTCCATCAGCGGATGGCTCGCCTGCTGGACCTGATGGGACAGATGATCCAGGAAGTGGGCGGCTTGATGCAAACGAGTCGCGTGGAGCGGCTCGGACCGGCTGCGGCACCGGCACCTTCGCCTGCGGCCGAGCCCGAGCCGGCGCCGTCGCCCCCTTCGCCTGCGGCCGAGCCCGAACCACCGGCGCTCGACTCCCGACAGGATGATCTGCCTGGTCCAGGGGTGGCAGCCGATAAGATCGCCGAAACGCTGGATGCGGAGTTCGCCGCCCTCTTTGGTGAAGACGAACCGCATGCCGACGAGGAAGCCGAGTCCGAGCGGGAGCCCGAGTCCGAGCGGGAGCCCGAGTCCGAGCGGGAGCCCGAGTCCGAGCGGGAGCC
>CAZZIF010000395.1:0-3698 GCA_964654025.1 uncultured bacterium | reverse complement strand
CATGAGCTCAGCCAGGGACCGGGTCCGCGCCCATTCCATCACGAGCCAGTCGCCGTCCCGGATGCCGGCGGGGGGAGCGTCCATCGAGCTTCCCGATGCCCGGACCGCGAAGGTGGACTCCGGGTCGAAGCCGCCGGGGATTGAGACCTGCTGCGGGGCCTCATCCGGCCGGCTGCCCGCGGGTTGGACTTCGGCGGCCGCAGCCGCGACCGTCGCTGCTTCGGTGGGCTTCCCGGAAACAGCTCGCCAACCGGCCGCGGCCTGCACCGAGGGGAAGGCCCATAGATGGCCCGGCGCAGGAGGATGCAGGACCGGGGCGGCATCAGACTCTATCGGCTCGCAGGACCATCCCTGGGGGCCGGGAGCGAACCGAACGCTGAAGAGCCGCGGCGGCCGCCCCACCGCCGGGCCAAACCACTGGCGCAGCAGATCCGGCAGGCGGTTGCGCGCAGTGCCCACCGGGTGGGCCTCTGCGCACGTGTTGCGCCGGAAGCGGAAGCGCCAGATGCGTTCATCGGGCAGATGAACGTCCGTATCGCCCTCAGGGATCGCGATGGCCTCATGGCGGGCCGGGAGCTTGAGAATCGGGTCTCCCTCTCGCAGCAGGATGTGGGCGATGAAGCCGTCGCCGTGGATCTGGGCGCGCTGCTTTGTATGCCGGTAGCGGGCAAGTCGGTAGTCGACCAGCTCCCGGGTCATCTTCGAGACCGCGGCGCGCGCGGCTTCGGGGAAGGCGAAGGCCGGCAGGAAGCGATCCCCCGAGATCTTGAACCAGGCGCGTTTGTCTCCCTGGCGGCCTTCACCGGCCCAGCGCGTGAGCGGCCACCGAAGCCAGTATTGCCTCCACGCCTCGGGATCGGGATGACGGGGATTCTCCAGCTCCTTGGCGGTCAGATCCGCGAAGAGTTCGGGGGAGCGGGCCAGCATCGCGTGGCACTTTGCCGACAGCGCGCCTACATCCATCCCGGAGTGCAGCGAGTCCTCATCAAGGAGAACCGCCAGCACAACCATCTTGAAGGACTTGTTCATGGCCTCGCGCGATTCGATCGCATCGAGCCAGGCCCGGATCTCGGGGTCCTCGAGGGCGGCCGTCTCATCGGCGTCCAAGTCGCCCTCCTCCGAAAGAAACGGCCACCAGCCTCCGCGGCTGCGCAGCACGCCGGGATTGTGGCCGAGGCGAAACATCTCGCCCACGGTGGGACGGGCGCCGCGGCTCTGGCGGATCTCGCGGTAGGCGCGCGTGAACTGCAACCCCTTCGCCGGCGAGAGCAGCTTCTCGAGGAGATCGACCGCCTCCAGCTCCACGTCGATGGAACAGCCGGTGGGTAGCGTCAAGGGGCCATCGCGGCTCAAGTCCCGCAGGATCCGAGCCAGTCCGCGTTGCCCCATCTGGGCGAGCTGGACCAGCGTGCGAATGCGGTCCAGGAAGACGCGGTGGTTGCCCACGAAGTCGATCACGCAGAGGGCGGTCTTCCCTGACGCTGTTCGCAGGCCACGTCCGAGCTGCTGGATGAAGACCACGGGGGATTCGGTGGGGCGAAGCATCACGACGCGATCGACGCTCGGGACATCGACCCCCTCGTTGAAGAGATCGACTGTGGCGATGGCGGCGATCTCGCCTCGCTGGAGTTGATCGAGTGATTGGGCACGATCATGGCTACCCGGGCCGGAATGAACCTCTGCGCACCGGACGCCGTGATCACCCAGCCAGTCGGCGACGAAGCGCGCGTGGGCGATCGAACAGCAGAAGATGAGCGTTCGCGCGGCGGGATGCTCTTGCCAGGCTTCCCAGAGCCGTTGCATGCGCGCCTCGGTCTGGACGGCCTGAGATAGAACCTTCGGATCGAATCGCCGGCTGCGCCAGGGAATGGGGGCGTAGTCGACGACGTCCTTGATCCCGAAGTAGGTGAACGGTACCAGGTGACCGAGCTCGATGCCCACGCCGACGTCGGCGCGGAAGGCGATGTGGTCGTCGAAGAGCCCCAGGATGTCGCCGGCGTCGGCACGCTCTGGGGTGGCGGTCAGGCCGAGCAAAAAGGTGGGATCGAGGTGACTCAAGATCCGCCGGTAGGTGGCGGCATCGGCGTGGTGCACCTCATCGACCACGATGTAGTCGAATGCGTTGGGATCGATCGAATGCAGGGTGTGTGGCCGCGCCAGCTTCTGCACCGAGGCCAGCACGACCGTGCAGTGGCTGTCGGTCTGGGCGCCGGCCAGGTACCCGAAGCTCCAGTCGGGGAAGAGCTGGCGCAGGGTGTCGGCGGCTTGCCTCAGGATCTCGACCCGGTGGGCGAGGAAGAGGATCCGGGGCGGCTCGTTGCTCGCGCCGCGTTCGTGCGTGAACTGCTGGATGTCGAAGGCGGCGAGCCAGGTCTTCCCGAGCCCGGTGGCCATGACGACGAGTCCGCGGCGGCGGGCATCCACGAGCCGGTCGCGTTGCAAGGCGGCGAGTGCTTCGATTTGAATGTCGCGTGGCTGGGGAACCGGCGATGGTTGCCAGTCGACCTCACCGGTAGGGGGAGGCAATGCAGCGGTGCGCGCCCGGTCGCTGTAGGTTTCGAGCCACTGTTCGTGCAGGTCATGGCCCAGCGCCCACAGCCTGTCAAAGGCACCTCGGATCCGCTCGAAACCAGCCGCGTCCTGACCGCGGTCGATGCGCAGGTTCCACTCGATGCCGTCGGTGAGGGCCGTCTGGGTGAGGTTGCTGCTGCCCACGAAGGCTGATCCGCCGGCCGGGGTCTGGAAGATCCAGGCCTTGGGATGAAACGAGCTTCCGACGTCCCGAATGCGCTCGACTTCAACGACACGGACCTGGAGACGGCCTGGCCCCTGGATGTTCGAGGCGTCGGGCTCGGGATCATCATCGGCGGTCGCCAGCGCTCCGGCCTCGACGCCGCGGACCAGGTCGAGCAGGCGACGCAGCGCGCGGGCCTGCGTCAGGTTGAAGTAATCCCCGGCCAGAATCCGAATCGCGGCCCCTCGCCCCAGGGCCGAGAGCAGGTACTGCTCGACATGACGCACGCCGCTGTCTTGAACGAAGGCGGCGAGGATCTCGACGGTCTCGGCCGTGCCGAAGAGGGGTGCCAGGTGGGCGATGAAGGGATCCTCCCGGCCGCCGGCCGCCAGACGGCGCTCCTGGTTGCCCGGCGAAGCGGGGACGCGGGCAATGCGCCCCGGGCAACGGTAGTTCGCGCGATCGGGGATCACGTAGCGGACGCCGCCGGTGGGGTCGTCGACATCATGGAGGAATCGCGGGATGACGTGCACATGCAGGTGCATGACCGTCTGCCCGGCCGACTCGCCCACATTGACACCGATGTTGTATCCGCTCGGGCGCAGCTGCCGATCGAGATCGGCCTTCACGAGATCGATGAGTTCGATGATCGCGGCCTGTTCGTCGCGCGTGGCGTCGAACCAGGTCGGCGCATGACGGCGGGGGATGATGAGCGTGTGGCCTTCGTTGACCGGGAAACGATCACGAAAGGCAAGCGCCAAGCGGTTGCTCACGACCACCTGGTCTTCCTCGATGGCGCAGAAGGGGCAGGGCGTCTCGGGTGGCTCGGATGACGGTCCCACGCGGGCATCACTCATCGGCTAGTTCCTGGTCGCTGTGGCTACCCCGCATCGATGACCTCATTGTGCCAGGTAAGGCTGCGCGGACTCGGCCGGGTTGGCCGGCCCGGTTGATCCGGCTGATC
>CAZZIF010000394.1:0-3708 GCA_964654025.1 uncultured bacterium | reverse complement strand
ACGTGAGCCTGCTCATGATCTACCGGCAGGTTCGCGGGACCATCGAGGAAGAGCTTGGGGCACGTCTGGTGGGCATCGCCACAGCGACCGCCGCCGGTATCGATGAACGAGAGATGCGCGCGCTAGAAGCGGCTCCCGAGGGTCCCGAGGAACTCACGGGGCCGGATGCTTCTACGGGCGCGAACGCTCCCGCGGGCTTGGACGTTCCCACGGGCTCGGACGTTCCCACGGGCGCGAACGCTCCCGCGGGCTTGGACGTTCCCGCGGGCTCGGACGTTCCCGCGGGCTCGGACGTTTCCGCGGGGCTGGTTGGCTCCACGCATCCAGATGGCTCCAAAGAGTCGGCGGATGCCGACGCCGCTCGCCGCCGCGGGCAGCTCAGAAAACGGTTGCAGCTCATTCTCTACGAGACCGGCCTCGGCGAGGTCTACGTTGTGGGCGAGGACTATGAGTATCTCCTCGATGCGGCGGGTAACCATCCCCGCGGTTATCCCCACCCTGCGCTCGACCTGCATTTTGGTGCTACCACGGCAGCAATGGCCGGCGTGGCGGCGGCCAGTGACCTCTACCGGGCCGGACAGGTGTACCTGAAGACCGCGTTCGCACCGATCCATGACGACAATGGTGCTGTGATCGGGGCCGTTGGCGTCGAAGGCGGATCGAGCTTCTTCGTCGGCCTCTGGCAGGTTCGCCGCCAGGTACTGGTGACCGGCATGATCGGTGTGGCGGTCGTCCTTGCTCTGGCGCTCTTCTTCGGACGCGTGCTGCGCACCCAGGCGCAAGCCGAGCGCACTTTGCGCGAGACCGCGACCTTGGCTGCCGCCGGTGAGTTGGCGGCCATTCTGGCACACGAGATTCGCAATCCGTTGGCTGTCATCTCCAGTCGTGCCGAGCGCGTGCAAGCCAAGATTCGCCAGGGCAAGCCGCCCCAAGAGTTGTCCGAGTGGTTCGAGGCCATCCCGCGCGAGATTGATCGCCTCAATCGCGTCTTGAGCCAGTACCTGGCCTTCGCGCGACCGACCGAACTCGAGGGTGGGGCGGCCGATGTTGAAGGGACCTTCGATGCGGTGTTTGCCCTGCTCGAGGGGGATTTCAAGCGCAAGGGGGTGGCGGTAGAGCGCACGCGCGCGCAAGGGGACGTCGCCCGCGTGCAGATGGCGCCGGCGGCCTTGCACCAAGTTCTGCTCAACTTGCTGCTCAACGCCCGTGACGCGATGCCCGGCGGTGGCACGGTCACCACGCGTGTCCATCGAGCGGGCGAGACGGTCCTCGTCGAGGTGGGCGACACCGGCTGCGGGATGACATCTGTGCAGCAACGCAAGGCCTTCGAGAGCTTCTACACGACCAAGGAGCACGGTTCCGGCCTGGGACTGGCGGTGGTACGGTCCATGCTCGAACTCTATGGCGGTACTGTCGCGATCGACAGCCGCGTGGGAGATGGCACGACCTTCCGCCTGACGATGCCCGCCGCCTCCGCACGGTAACGTATGGGCAGGCATCTGGTGGGCAGGCGCCCGGTGGGCAGCCACCTGGTGGGCAGCCACCTGGCGGGCAACCACCTGGTGGGCAGCCACCTGGCGGGCAACCACCTGGTGAGCAAGCACCTGGCAGACGCTTCGGAGGAGCCACGGAGGACGAGGGTATGACGCTCAGCAGACCATCGGCATTTCGGATCCTGGTGATCGACGACGAGGAGGAGATCCTACTCAACCTCGAGGATCTGCTCAGCGACGAAGGCTATCAGGTCAGAACGGCGGGCTCAGGCGAGGAAGCCCTGGCAGCTTGCGAGGAGGAGCCATTTCACCTGGTGATTACCGACCTGCGCATGCCGCCTCCCGACGGCATGGAGGTGCTGCGCCAGGTCAAGCGCCGCTGGCCGGGCACGGAGGTCGTCCTCCTGACCGCCTACGCCACGCGCGACACCGCCCGAGAGGCGCTACGCGAGGGGGCCTTCGAGTACGTGGAGAAGCCGTACAAGGAGTTCGAGATGCTGCTGCGGGTCAGCCGCGTCTTCGAACAGTTCCGCCAGGCCGAGGACAGCGCGCGCCTGGCGGCCGACCGCGAGCGGCTTCAGTCCGAGCGTGAGGTGCTGACGCGGCGCATCGAGGCCCTCGAAGATGTCTCCGGCCAGGACGTGACCTTCGAACACTTAGTCGCGCGCAGCGAGGCCATGAAGGAGGTCTTCCATCTGGCCCGCAAGGTCGCCGCCACCGACGCCACCGTGCTCATTCGCGGGGAGAGCGGCACCGGGAAGACGGTCTTGGCGCGGGCGATTCATCAGTCCAGCGACCGCTCCGGCCGCCCGTTCTTAAAGGTCAATTGCGGGGCGCTGCCCGAGACCCTTCTCGAGAGCGAGCTCTTCGGTCACGAGAAGGGAGCGTTTACCGGCGCCACCGGCCACAAGGATGGGCTTTTTACGGTCGCCAACGACGGGACCATCTTCCTGGACGAGATCGGGGATGTCTCGCCCGCGATCCAGCTCAAGTTGCTGCAAGTAATCGAGGAACGCACCTTCATGACAGTGGGTGGGACGAAGGGCCTAACGGTCGATGTGCGCATCATCGCGGCCACCAATCGGGCGCTCGAGGAGGCCATCGCCGATGGCAGTTTCCGGGAGGATCTCTTCTACCGGCTCAACATCTTTCCAATCACACTGCCGCCCCTTCGGGGGCGGCCAGAGGATATCCCCGCCCTGGTGGAACGGTTCTTGAAGCGTAAAGGGCAGGCGATCGAGAGGATTTCACCGGAAGCGATGAAAGCGCTCACCGCGCACCGGCTACCAGGCAATGTCCGGGAACTCGAAAACCTCCTCGAACGGGCGATGATCCTGGCGGGGGAGGAGCCGATCGGGCCGGAGCTGATTCATCAGCCGGCCGCGATCGGAGGCGATAAGTCCATAACGGGCATAGACATACCGGATGAGGGGCTGGTGCTCGAAGAGCTGGAGAAGGAGTTGATTCTGAAGGCGATCAAGAAGGCAGGTGGCAACAAGAGCAAGGCTGCCGCCCTGCTGGGCCTGACCAGACGCACGCTGTACTCACGCATGGAGCGCTACTCGATCGACCTTTGAGATGTACCCTGATGTACCACGAGGTGCAGGAGGTGTCCGCCATGGTTCACAACCAGCCCAGGAGATCTGCGATGCGTAGGGCGGGGGGACTCTGGCTCCTGGCGGCGTTCGCCTGTCTATTCCTTGTCTCGGCCTGGCTGAGTGCCGCCAATGCTCAAGCGGGCAGCTTGAACAATCGGCTTCTGCAGGAGCTCGAGAGGACCGATCGGGTGATCGACAAGGCCCGAGAATGGGCTGGCCCCGCGGTGACCGCCGTTGCTCGCGGGCACCTCGAACTGGCCATCGATCTGCAGCGCGATGCGTGGGGTGAGTTCCGGCGCGGCCAGCAATACTATCAGCGGGCCGGCGAGCTCACCCTCAAGGCGCGCGAGCAGGCGCTCAAAGCGCTCGATGCGGCGCGCATCGAGAAGAAGGCCGAAGACACTGTGCGCCGCACTCTCGAGCAGGCCGAATCACGCGTGCCCGAAGTCACCGACACGGTGGCGCAGTCTCAGGATCGGCAAGCCTCGGTGGTGCTCGATCAGGGCACTGATCATCTACGCCGCGCCCGGCGGGCGTTTCTGGACCGCCACTTTGCTCAGGCGGCGCGCATGGCCATGCTGGCGAGTACGCTCATCGAGCGTGCGGCACGGCTGGCC
>CAZZIF010000393.1:0-3712 GCA_964654025.1 uncultured bacterium | reverse complement strand
CGGGTCCGCGCCTGCGTCCGCGTCCGGGTCCGCGCCTGCGTCCGGGTCCGCGCCCGCCTCTGCGGCCCGGTCCGTGCCTCCGTAGCTTGGGTTAGCGGGTGCGAGATCGAAGCCGCGAGCGTTCGTTGTGTTCGTTGTGTTCGTTGCGTTCGTTGCGGGGCCGAGATCGAAGCTCATGAGCGTTCGCCTGCTGGATTTGGCCATTGAATCCTGATGGTCCCGACGTGGAAGCGTCGTGAAACCGTTATCGGTGTAACCTGCTTTGATAGAATAGTTTGATGTAGCTGACACGCTCATGTCGCTGGCGCCCATCGAGATATCGACCCCTCCCCCTACGGAGGTCGCCATGAACAACCGCACTACCGCCATCCTCGGATTCGCGAGCGTGCTCCACGCATTGGCCGCAGCGGCCGTCACCGCAGCGGCCGTCACCGCGGGGGCCGTCACCGCCTGGGCCGAAACAGCGGGCGCAGAAACCGCCGAGGCCAGAGCCGCGGGGGCCAGAACCGCGGAGACCTATCTCGTCCAGCCCGATGGGAGCGGGGACTTCCCCACCATCGCCGAAGCCGTCGCGCAGGTCTCGGAGGGCGATATCATCGAACTCGGCGACGGCATCTTCTCGGGAGACGGCAATCGTGACGTGGATCTCGGCGGCAAGATGATCGTCATCCGGTCCCGGAGCGATCAGCCCGGTGCGTGCGTGATCGAGTGCGGCGGTTCGCCGAGTGAGCACCACCGCGCGTTCTACCTCAACGCCGGCGAGACGCTCGATACTCGAATCGAGGGCCTGACCATCCGCGGCGGGTGGCACAAGGCTGGAGGCGGGATTTCGGTCGACGTCGGCTCGGCCGTGACGATCCGCAATTGCATCTTCGAGGCCAATGGGGCCCTGGGCGTCGGCGGCGGTCTTCACAGCAATGGGACCTGTGTGGTGACCGGCTGCGTCTTTCGGAACAACGCGTCCCAGTCCGGATGCGCCATCGCCGCCAGCGGGCAGATCACCATGAGCGGCACAACGGTGTACGGCAACGAGGGAGAGTTCGCCGCCGGCCTGCTGGCGCTCGGAGGCGGACATGTGCTGAACTGCACCTTCGCGGACAATCGAGCCACTACCGTGGACGGCGGCATCGTCAAGAGTATGATCGAGGTCCTGGAGCTGGAGAACTGCATCATCGCGGAGAATCTCCAGGGCGGCGCCGTCTACTGCTGCTGTGACGGCGACATAGCCTTCACCTGCTGCAATCTCTATGGGAACGAAGGCGGGGACTGGGTGAGCTGCGGCGAAGGCCAGCTGGGGCTGAATGGGAACATCAGCGAGGCCCCCCGCTTCTGCCGGGACGAACTTCCCGAGACGCCCTACGCTCTGTCGGTAGGATCGCCGTGCTGCGAAGAGCAGCAACCCGAGTGCGGTCGGATGGGCGCCTGGCCCGTTGGGTGCGACGACACCGGCGTGACACCGGCGAGCTGGGGAACCATGAAATCCCTGTTTCGCTGATGTGACACCGTCACGGAACCGTGATTCTTGTAAACAATTATTAAACATGTATTTATACGCATCATATTGTGAGAGGTGTGGTCCCCCTGTTTTCGTCCTCGTGCGGAGCAGGCTTCGTAACCTTATTCCATAGAGAAAGTTATAGGTGATACCTCGCAAGGCGCCAGGCGGGAAGGGGAGGCAACCTTGACGTGCCGCCGCTCATGCCGTACCTTCTAGAGAGTCACTGCACAGTCATGGATTCTGCGAGCAGTACATCAACGCTTCCTCGGTGTTCAGCTTGCCGCTCTCAACTCGAAGGGCGGAATTGCGCTCCCAGTTTCTCTGATCAATGAGCATTGTCCGTGGCAGGCCATGGGCATGGCCCGCCCGGAGGACCGATTCCCTCCTTGCCGAGGGGGCCCCGTCCGCATGGAGTGGGGCCGGTCGTAGCCATATGGAAGGAGGCCCATTTTGAGTACAACCCCCGCCAGTGATGTTGGAATCGAAGGGGTGAATCTGGAGGTGATCCACGGGAAGGATCCGTATCCGGATTGGATGACCGAGCAGGAACTTGCCGAGTTCCTACACCACAACATGAAGCCCTACGAGGACACGATCGAGGACATCCTCTCGGCTCTCGAATACGCCCGGTCGGATGCCGAGGGCAAGGGGGGCTTCATCCTGATTGCCGAGAAGGACCATGACATCCTGGGCGCGCTGGTCATGCTCGAAACGGGCATGGGCGGCTATGTGCCTGAGCACATCCTGCTCTTCGTCGGGGTGCGGCCCGACCTGCGAGGCAAGGGTGTTGGGGGCTGGCTGGTTCGCGAGGGCATCGCCCGCTGCAAGGGGAAGGTCAAGCTGCACGTCGAGTACGACAACCCTGCGAAGCGGCTCTATGAGCGCGTAGGCTTCACGACCAAGTATGCCGAGATGCGCGTGCCGGCCGGAGGGAAGTAACATGAATCGAGTCATCGCCAATCTGGAAGCGCTGCATCACAATCTCGCCGTCGTCGATCGGTGGATGCAGCGGCATGACGCTCAGTGGACTCTGGTCACCAAGGCGCTCTGCGGGCACCACTCCCTGATCGATGTACTCCATGGCATCGGGGTTCGTTCGGTCGGTGATTCGCGGATCGACAATCTCCGCACGATCCGCTCGGTGTCGCCGGACATGGAAACCTGGTACCTGCGGGGTCCCGGATTGGGATCCATCGCTGAGACGGTGGAGGTAGCCGACATCTCGCTGAACAGCGAGGCCGAAACCATCCACGCCATCAACCGGGAGGCCGGGAAGATCGGCAAACTCCACCGGGTCGTCATCATGATCGAGCTCGGCGACCTGCGGGAGGGCATCCTTCCGGGCACGCTGGTGCGGTTCTACGACGAGGTTTTCCAGCTCGAGAACCTGGAGGTCATCGGCATCGGCGCGAACCTGGGTTGCCTGGCCGGCGTGGTGCCCAACATCGACCAGTACATGCAGCTTCTCCTCTATCGGGAGCTTCTCGAACTGAAGTTCGACCACAAGCTCAAGGTCATCTCGGCGGGCACGAGCGCCACCTTACCGCTGGTTCTCGACAGCACGCTGCCGAAGTCGATCAACCACTTCCGCATCGGGGAAGCCGTGCTCTTGGGCACCGATCTCATCAACGGCGGCACGTTGTCCGGACTGCGCAACGACGTGTTCACGCTCGAAGCCGAGCTGATCGAGATCAAACAGAAGAGCTTGGTTCCCATGTCCGAGACCGGTGACGTGAATCCCTTCCAGACGCAGAACAACGACGACGAAGAGGTTCGCCCCGGCGAGCGCGGCTACCGCGCCCTCGTCAACATCGGCGAGCTCGATACCGATATCGGTGGCCTGACGCCCGAGAATCCCAGTTACAAGATTGCCGGTGCGAGCAGCGATATCACCGTCCTCAATGTGGGTGACAGCCCAGGGGGCCTCAGTCTCGGAGATGGGGTACGTTTCCGGCTCAGCTACGCGGCCCTCGTTCGCCTCATGGGGAACCGGTACACGGCGATCGAGATCGATCCTCCGGCGGGCCGCTTCCGGCCGCTTACGACCGATGAAGGCCAGGTCTCGGTGCCACCGGTGATCGAGAGGACCAAGCCTGCCGCGAATGAGGCTCTGGGCAGGAACCCCAACAGCGCGTCCAAGCGAGAGAAGCCGGGAAAGCCCAAGGGAGCGCATGTCTGACCAAGGGAGCGCATGTCTGACCAAGGGAGCGCATG
>CAZZIF010000392.1:0-3723 GCA_964654025.1 uncultured bacterium | reverse complement strand
CAGCCCCCATCGCAGATCCCATCGCAGCCCCCATCGCAGCCCCCATCGCAGCGGCGGCGACCTTCGGCCCGCCTGACGATCCGGCAGCGACCGCCGCACCTCTAAGCCCCACCCTGAATACGAGTTCGTCACAGGCACCCCCCCAGGTCCAGGTGCGAGATCGGCCCAATTCTGGGATGTGCCCCGAGGTCTGAAGCCAGCAGTGGCGTCTCGACCCGAGGGCCACTAGGATCGTCTGGATCGTCTGGACCGTCTGGATCGCGTCCTGCGATGCGATCCGGTGAGCGGGCAGGCTCATCAGCACCGGACAAGCGAGCGAAACTACTTGATGGCGCTCAGTGATTGAACTGGCTCATTGCGCCCGGCCGGCGAATCCACCTGGCGGCACATGGCAATCGGGCCACTTGGACCACTCGGGCCACTTGCGCCAATCGGGTCATTCGGGCCAATCGGGCCGCTTGCGCCAATCGGGTCACTCGGGCCAATCGGGCCGCTTGGGCGCACATGGAGAGAACCTATGACCAACAGCAATTCGAAGCCCAAGCAGGGCCAAGAGTTTACGGCCGAGGTCGTGGACCTGGCCTATGGCGGCGCCGGTGTGGTGCGGCTGGATGGGCTGGTGGTGATGGTGCGCGGCGCATTTCCGGGAGAGCGCGTGCGGATTCGAATCCGGCGCAAGCGCAAGGGCGTCTATGAGGGTGAACTGCGCGAGGTGCTCGAACCCTCCCCGCACCGTGAGCCACCGGCGTGCCCACACGTCGCCATCTGCGGGGGGTGCGGGTTGCAGGGGCTCAACGCCCGCGAGCAGACCCGGTGGAAGGCTCGTCAGGCCCGGGAACTGCTGCGGCGCATTGGCGGGGTGGTTCCCGATCAGGAAGCCGAGCCTTGGGACAGCCCACGCGACTACGGCTATCGGAACAAGATGGAGTTCACGTTCGCCCCGCGTCCCTGGATGACCCGGGAAGAGCTGGATTCGGGGCGTCCGTTCGAGCCGGGCCCCGCCTTGGGGCTGCATCCCCGGGGCGTTTTCCAGGGCGTGTTCAATGTCACCGACTGCCAGCTCCAATCACCGCTCACGAATCGCATTCTGGACGTGGTGCGCCGCTGCGCCCGGGCACAGGGGCTGACGGCATACGACTGCCGCCGGGACGAAGGCCTCCTCCGGCACGTGATCGTGCGTCAGTCGTCCTCGACGCCCGACCTGCTCGTCGTCCTGGTGACCCGGCGGGAAGACCCCGAGGCGAAGAGGTTGCTAGGCGACTTGGCCGAAGCAGTGCCGGAAATCACCGGCACTGTGCTCTGCGTCAATCCGCGCAAGGCCATGATCGCGACCGGCGAGCGGTTGCTGCCGGTCACCGGACGACCCGTTTGGCGAGAGCACCTCGCGGGCCTCACCGGCCTCACCTACGAGATTGGTCCGATCTCCTTCTTCCAGACACAGTCGGCGGGCGCTCAGGCCCTGCTCGATGAAGTGCTCGCGGTCGGCGGCTTCGGCTCTGATGAACGGGTGCTGGACCTCTATTGCGGAATCGGCGCCTTCAGCTTGCCCCTCGCCCAGCGCGTGCGCGCGGTGCTGGGTGTGGAGATCCTGCCCGAAGCCGTGGCCGAAGCCCGCCACAATGCGGAGCAGAACGGCCTCACGAATGCGCGTTTCGTGGCCAGCCCGGTCGAGGCCAAAGCCTCAGATCCGGAAACCGAAGCCAACCGGGTCTGGGAGGCTCCCGCCGATACGGCCGATGGCGGGCCGGCGTGGGATGCGATCGTGGTCGACCCACCCCGCAGCGGGCTGCATCCCCGCGCGCTGAAGAAGGTACTGCGCCTGGGCGCGCCCCGCATCGTCTACGTCTCCTGCAATCCCGCCACCCTGGCCCGCGACGCCGGCATCCTCGTCGAGGAAGGGCACTACCGCGCCCGTCGCCTCCGCGTCTTCAATCTGTTCCCGCAGACCCCCCACCTGGAGTCCGTGCTGCTGCTGGAACGATAGGATGGCTCGCGCTTCAGGGCACGTCTGGCGGATCGTAGCGCAGAAGCGGCGCGCCCGGTTCACATCCGACAACCCCGGCCACCAGCCTGTCCTTCACCACCGCTACGCGATAGGAGGGCACTCGAAACCGCGTCGTCCAGTTGGTCTCGATGCCGCGGCCTTGGCCGTCGATCAGGAGCCAATCGGCCTCGCGGGCGACCTCGCAGAGAGCGGGTCCCACGTGGGCGAGATCGATCCCCGGACTGCCGGTCCCGCTCGGGACCAAACTCAGGCGGCCGCTCGATAGAACCTCTGCCAGTGGAGAACGACCGGCGCCCGGGGGTGCCTGCGACCGGCGCAATTCCGGCGTTTCTTGTGGGTCCAGACCGGCCAGCCGGTCCATCCAGACGGCGGCTTCCGCATAGGTGATGTCGCTCGAGGCCGGGTGCGTGTTGGCCACGATGTAGACCGTCCAGCTACGCGCGAGATAGAGCGCGACGGGCACGATGCCCAACAGGAAGTCCGGACCGGCGTTGTCGGCCAGCAAGAGAACGCGCCCCCGGCCGGGCCGGTCCAAGGGTTGCGGCCGCGGCAGCCAAGGGTCGATCGCCTCATCCGGCTGGTCATCGATCCACGCCTCCACCGGGGCGCGGAAACGTTGGTGATCGGAGAGCGGATCGAGCCGTCCTTCGCGAAAGGCCTCCTGAGTGGACTGCGATCCGAGGTCGAAGAGATTCCCCGCCAACAGGCGGGAAAGTAGCGAGGCCGGATGGTCGGTCTCCGTCCAGGCCTTCTCGCAGGCCTCCGCAGCCGCTTGCAAATAGGTCTCGGCCTGCCGGCGCTTGGTCAGGAAGTAGGGATCGTAGAGACCATGAGCGCGCAGGATATGCTCGCGAACGAGGGTCATCTCGTGAACCGTGCGCACCTCGCGCGCGGCCGAACCCTCCTGTATCTCATCGAGCATCTCTCCCAGCAGGCCCACGGCCCGCTCCGCGGCCGCTCGCTGGACCGGCGATCCGTCGTCGCGGACAAGCTCCAGCAGATAGTGCGCGTTGCCTCGCAGAATGCCGACCCAGTGTTCGCGCGCGCCCTCATCCTCGGCAAGGTCCCATAGGCCCAGCCGCTCGGGCAAGCGGGTGCACGGCGGGAAACGCCCTCCATCCGGTTGCGGCCGGTAGTCCCGCCACGACCGCGACAGCGCCGACGGCGACGCCGATGCCGACGACGACGCCGATGCCGACGACGACGCCGAAGCTGACGCCGACGCCGACGCCGACGGCGACGCCGACGGTGACGCCGATGCCGACGGCGACGCCGAAGCTGATGCCGACGGTGACGCCGATGCCGACGTGCCTCCTCGGTTCGATCTCGCCTCGTCCAATGAATCCTCCTCCGCAAATCTCTCGCACTGGGTTCGCGCTCGCCAGGTGGGTATTGACCACCGGCGGCCGGATGCCTAGCTTCCCTCCTAGTCAGACTGGTAACGCCGGTCGATACGCGGATCGGGCGGCGGAAGGTCCGTCTTCACCGGTGCACCCGACATCCGAAATCCGACACTCGACACTCGACGATCGACACCCGACAATCGACAATCGACACCCGACGATCGACACTCAACGATCGACACCCGACGATCGACACCCGACGATCGACACTCGAAGGAAGAGCCATGCCCCACATTCAGATTCTGAACGCGCCCTCAGCGGCAGACATCGCGCGGCACCTCGAGCCGTTCACGGTCTCCAATCCACCAGAGATCC
>CAZZIF010000391.1:0-3734 GCA_964654025.1 uncultured bacterium | reverse complement strand
CATGGCGCACCTCCAGTCGGACCCTTCGGGATGCTCGCGTTGGCAGGCGCTGCGGACAGCGCGCACTCATGAGTATAGAGGATCAGAGACGCCCACGCCGCCTGTTAGGAGAGCCGCGAGCGGAAACCCTGCGCCCTGTCACGTCCCGCCGTCTTCGAGCGGCTTCAGTGCCAGCAGCAGGATCAGGAGTCCCACGCCCTCATAGATCAGCTGCAACGGGGGCTCGGGCTGATAGCCGATCACGACGACCTCGACCGCGATCCAGACGATCAGCGCGACGCCCACGAGCTGCGCGGCGCGTCGCGCCCAGGGCAACCTCCGCCAGACGGCGACCAGGGCGATCAGGGGACCGGCGCCCAGCACGACCAGGAGGATGAGCCCGGGAATGAGGTAGTCACGAAAGGGCGATCCGTCGAGCCAGCTTGCTGGAAACTGGAAGAACGCCCCCGATGGATCGGCGACCAGACCGATGCCACCCACCAGGCCGCTCAGGCCCTGGAACAGCAGCGCGGCGGCCAGGGCGATCGTTCGTACGGTACGTTTGCGCGCGCGGCCGGTTTGGTCCTCGGCCATTGGTCCTCTCCTCCTTGCAACTCACGCGCGAAGCGCACAGGTGAGGTTCTTGGAACCCACACCTGACGCGCCTGCTTGCAGGCTCCCTCGGCGACCTGGACCTCTTGCCTCTGGCGGTCTGGATGGAACGGGCGATCTAGAGCTGGCAGCTCATGTCCTGGCCGCAGCAGAGCGGCGACTTGATCATGCCATGGCCGTTCGGGCACTTGGAGACCTGGACTTCGGTGCCGTCGTCCAGTTTCAGTGTATCGTTGACCAGCAGCTCATCGCACTTGCCGCAAGTGGCGTTGACCGTCATGCCACACTTGGCGCACTCATAGGTTGCCATTGTATCCTCCTCTCGAGTTTCTCGATTGCCGGACAGGTTCGTGGGTCACGATCCTACCGAATCCGTCGGCGACGATCAATCCACCCTCAGGGCCTCACGAAACGCATACGACCGGCCCGCTACTTGCTCCCGAACCGGATCAGCGCGCCGAAGGTAATCGAATTGGCGTCGTCCTCCTCCAGCCCCTCGAGTTCGTTCCAGGTCATGAAGCGGTAGGTGGCAAACACATCCAGATCCAGTCCACCCAGGTAGAAATCCACACCCGCTCGCAGCGCGTAGAACGGATCCTCCATCCACTCGCCATCGAAGTAGCCCGTGCCGATGCCCACGCCGCCGTAGATGAAGTCGCCCAGCAGAGCGTAGCCCTGGGGCAGAATCAGCGCTTCGTCCAAACCGGCGTAGTCGGGAATGTACTCGGCGATCGCCTCGAGCTTCAGGAGCTGAGAGGTGAAGAGAAGGGATCCCATGATGCCGATCGAGTTCTCATCGAACTCGGAGTTGTCCTTGATGTCGCCCAGGGTGTTGAGGTAGTGGATTCCGCCGCCAAAGCGCGCGCCCGCCTCGGCGGGAGGGGCGGCGGCCAGTGACGACACCACAGCGGCCAGCACGAACAGAACCGAAGCCTTCTTCATGAGAGAGCCTCCTTGCGTCAATGATCGGAACGTCCATAACCATCAAACCCGTTTCGCCCTCGGACGAACCGCCCGGAGGTCGAGAAACCATACTCGATCTCGCGCGGAGACCCTAGGCAAATTGCCGCGTAGGGCAAGTGTTGCCTGAGGCAGTTTGGAGTGACAAACGGCTCATAGGATCACGTCCAGCGGTGTGTGAGCCGGCACGAAGCGAGCAGCCACGAAGCAATCAGCCACAAAGCAAGCGGCTACGAAGCGAGCGGCTATGAAGCGAGTGGCTATGAACGGGAGCCCTCGTCGTGCGCGGTGCCGCCGCCGGGCTTGCGGCCCACGACGCGGATGCTGGCCACTGAGCCCGCCAGCGCCTCGGCCACCCGCACGACCTCCTGCTTCGGCAAGGAATCGGAGCCGCAGCAGCAGGAGCCGGCCGTGGACGAGTCTATCAGGCCCGCCAGCTGTGAGCGGTCGTAGATCAACCGATCGCGAACCTCCACGTCGACGAGGCCCGCTTCTCGGAGTCCTTCCAGATACGCGTCTTCTGGAATGGCGCCCGAGATGCAGGCCGAGTACAGCAGCCCCAGTTTCTGCACCCACGGCGGCATCGTCTCGGCGACGATGTCCGAGATGCTAATGCGCCCCCCGGGACGGAGCACCCGGTGGAGCTCGGCGAAGACGCGTTTCTTCTCCGGCGAGAGGTTGATGACGCAGTTCGAGATCACCAGATCGACCGAGTTCGGCTCCACGGGTAGATCCTCGATGATGCCTTCGCGCGCCTCGATGTTGGAGACTCCGGCCGCCGTGGCATTGGCCCGCGCGCGCTCGACCATCGCCGCGGTCATATCCACGCCGATGACCCGGCCCTGAGGTCCCACGAGCTTGCCGGCGAGAAGCAAATCGATGCCGGCACCGGACCCCAGGTCGAGCACGGTGTCTCCCTCGCGAATCTCAGCGAGAGCCACCGGATTGCCGCAGCCGAAGGAGTGGGCGACCGCGTCGGAAGGCAGCGTGGCCAGGGCCTCGCGGCTGTAACCCGCGAGGGTTGCGAGGATGTTCTCCGGCGCGGGTCCGCAGCAGCAGGATCCGCCTGTGGATGGACCACTCTGCACAGCACGGGTGTAGGCATCCGAAACCGTCTTGCGAACGTCATCAGGCTGATTCATGAATGGGCCTCCTACCGCGGTTTGCCGGCGTAGCTTCCCCGGGCACCCCGCCCCAAGGTGTCGAGGGCGGCGGCAATCTCCTCGCGCAACATGTCCGACAACCAGAGGGGATCGTCGAGCAGATCCCAGATCGAGGGCAGCTCCTTGTGCGCCAGCTCTCTCCCGTCGCACAGTTTCGAGAGGATCAGGGCCGGGCCGTCGCCGAGTCCATAGGCTTCGGCCAGATCGGCATTGACCGGATCCTCGAAGTCATAGGTCCTGAAGGCAAGCTGCCCGAGCGCATGGGCCTCGGGGAAATCGGCGCTGATAACGTCCTCGACATACTGCTCCATGAGGATGCAGGTTTCACAGCGGAAGGTCCGGTGGAAGTAGCGTGCCACCAGCACCTCCGTGGAGTCGCATCGCACCGTGGATTCGTTCTTCGTCGCGATGTCGCTGCTGGGAGCGGAGTCCTGTTGCACCGTCCCTTCGCGGCGAACGCTCGTGGTCGACGTGCCCGCTGCGGCCTGTCCGCCCGCATGCTCCTCGGCCCCGGCCAGCCGGGGGAGCAGTGAGCAGAAAAGCCAACCCGAGCAGACGCAGACCGCCGTGAGCACCGTCAAGACAATCGAACGGCGGATGCGCGCCGTACGGAGAACGGCAACTGCTGGATTCATACCTCCCCCTGAACTCCGGTCGAGCAGGCAATGCTCGGTGAGTGTTGTATAGTTGCAATATTAGCCAAATTGCCAAGTATTGGCAAGACGCAAAGCCTCAACCACATGCAACGTAATCGCGCCATCGCGTGCGAGGACCGGTCCCGGCATTGCATTCGCGCTTCCGCGGCCCCCTGTCTCGTAGGACAATCCACATGCCCAGTCCCGATTCAAGACTGGGAGGCACCGTCCGGGCGTTCCGCAGCGCACTTGCTCGTACCAGCCTGGGCCGACGGTCTGTCGGGACCTTGCTCGACGAAATGCAATCCATCTCCGTATGGCCGGGTGAATATGGCGCACGACAGCCGCGACAGCTTCAAGTCTTCCCCGAAGCGGTTTCATCCGC
>CAZZIF010000390.1:0-3743 GCA_964654025.1 uncultured bacterium | reverse complement strand
CCCATCCCGCATCTCAGGTGGCAGCAACCAGGTGAACGCACCGGAGTCGGCCGAAACGTCAAACGACGGCGGCATGGCGCCACCCCGGTACGGCCTCACACGGAGAATGTCTCCTGATCGGGAGAGGACCTGCCAGGCCCGGCGATCCAGAACGAACACCCGATCCACCCGTCCCGAAACGCGCCCTACTTGTTGCCCCGACTCAACATTGATGACCCGCAAATCGCCCGAGTCCGGGATGTTCGAATGGATCTCTCCCCGCGCCCCCAAATCCATCATCTGGGTTCGGCCCAGCAGCCTTGCCTTCGATGCCCGGATCCACTCAATCTCGTCGAGGTACTCCCAGATACGCGCGGCGACCTCCGCCGAGCACAACGGCGCGACGAGGTCGGCCATTTCACCGCGATCCATCTCACCGCGGGCCTCGAACAAGCGAGAGAAGGTCTGTTGCACCACGACCGAGAGATCGGCCTCGTAGTCCTCCTGCTCCAGATGGCCTTCGATCGCCTCCTGGAACATCCCTTCGATGATACCGGCCGCGGACTCCTTGCCGGCCACGGCAAGACAGCGTGCCCGGCCCCCGCGCCGGTTCGCGCGGCCGACGCGCTGCACGAGGGCCGAGACACTCCAGGGCACATCGGCCAGGATGACCAGGTCAATGTCGCCGATGTCGATCCCTACCTCCAGCGTGGAGGTGGCGACCGCCAGCGCGACTGCCCTTTCGCGCATGACGGCTTCGGCTTCGTTTCTCACCGGCCGACTCAGGCTGCCGTGATGGCACACGACGGGGTAGGGACGCCAGAGGGCCGTCAACTCGTTGGCCACCTCCTCGACACGGGCCCGGCTGTTGCAGAAGACGAGGTTCTTCTTGTCCCCGCGCCTCTTCGCCACGGCCACCGCGTCGGCCAACGTCGGGACAATCTCGTACTCGATCTTCCGGCCCAGGCCGCCGTCGATCACATCGAACTCAGACACATAGCGCTGCCCCACCGCCTTGGCATCCGGCAGTGTCGCCGAGAGGAGATGCACGGCCAACGGCCGCGGCGACGTGCGCCGCCGGAGCCTCTCGAGAAGGACCATGAGCTGGTCTCCGCGGTAGGTCCCGTCGGTGAGGTGGACCTCATCGATCACCACCGCCTGCAGGTCATCCAGCAGCGCGCCCGTACGGCACAGCATCGAATCGAGCGACTCGGGAGTGGTCACGATCCACTTCTTGTCCCGCATCTGGGCCATGGTCCCCGATTCGCCGTGTTTGATCGCGAAGCGGATTCCAAGCTCGCTAAGCGGCCCGCCGATCCGATCCACAAGATCATTGGCGAGCGCGCGCGTGGGTACGATGTAGACCACGGCCAGCCCCGCCGGTGCAGACTCGCAGATGCGCTCGGCAAGCGGCGCGGCGACGGCCTCGGTCTTCCCCGATGCCGTGGGGGTGGCGACGACGACGTTGCGGCCGTCTAAGATCGCCGGAATGGCATCGATCTGCACCGGCAGAAGCCGGCCGAATCGGCCGAAGAAAGGCGCCCATGCGTGGGTCAACCGCTCCCGGATTCGCCGGACCCGTTCGAACCTACTGAGGTCAGCCCCATCAGCCATGGCGGTGCCCGTTTCTCGCCAGGTCAAGCGCCTCGACGCAGCCCTTGACGAAACCCCGCGTCTGGAATCCATCCACGGCATCGAGAACCTCGCCGGCGGCGACCTTCGCGGTGACGTCATCGCCGTAGGCAGCACGATAGAGTCCAACTACGCCATGGCAGATCCGCTCACAGGGCACCTCTTCGAGCGGGGCCAGCGTGAGAGAGCGGACGCCGCTTTCGTCCCGAAGCCAGAGCGGGCCGGTATGGGGGGTCATGGCAAAGACGATCTTGAGATGGGTCGGTACGCGGTAGATGAAGCGGTGCAGCGATCGCCCTACCTTGCAGTAGTCGAGGTCGGTTCCGCGATTCGGAAACTCCCGCAAGACCGGATCGTCGTTAGCCGTCAGCGTTAGCGCCTGGACGAAACTATGGCTCTTCTGGACCTCATACTGATAGATGTACTGCGCGATCGACTCCGACTCATCGAAGAGAAGAAGCAGTCCCTTCAGCCCAAGCGCATCGCACGCTCCTCGCGAGATCCCACTCAGCAAGTAGGTGTAGATGTTGGCCGCGGTACCATAGTCGTACATACCAGGCAGGTACCAGTTGTAGGGCGGTGAGGCATACTTGTTATAGGGGTAGGCGCTGGGCTCGCGGCCTGCGATCCACTCCCACAGGGCCGGATCGTCCTCATCGGCAAGATGGCTGAAGAATTCGTGATTCTTGAGCCCGCCCCGCTCTACGATCGTGCGCATCAGTTTCGCGAAATCGCCCGTGCTCCCATCGCTGGGATCGACATACTTCAGGCCCGCGACGAGTTGCCCGTAGATGCGCTTGGGCTTCGAGAAGGGTGTTTCGTTCGGATTGACTTGCACCCGGGCGACCGCATAGCCGCCGTTGAGAGCGGTCCCGTAGGTGAAGTCCAACAGGTGGGTCTTCCCCACCCCGTAGGCACCTTCGAGCAGCAGGACGCCTTCCGATCCAGCCAGCCAGTCCGTAATGACGGCGGTCTCTTCCTCCCGGCCAAATGTGAAGTCCCATGCGCAATCCCGCGGCACGATCCCCAAGCGTAGCGCCTCGATCATGCGGCGCGCCCGGAACCGCTCATCATCACTTGGGGGCGACACCACGATCGCCTCGTCGGCATGCATCTTGGGTGACGGGATCGGCCTGCGCCCGCGTACAGGGGCAGGCGCAGCGTCTGCGCGGACGGCGCGCCTCTTCATGGGCCGTCGCCGCCGCGCCGGCGCGGCGGGCACCTCACCGTCCTGGCTCGTCCTACCAGCTTCCTCGGCCTTCGCCGCAATCTCCGCCGCGTCGACCTCCGAGGCCAGCTTCAGCGTATCGGCGCGAACCCACCGCATGGGCCCCTCGTCGAACCGGATCAGGTACTCGAACCGGTTGTGCCGCGACTCTACCGGCACCCCGAAGCCGAACCGCTCGTGGTAGACGCGCGGAGGACTCATTGCTCACCATCCCACTGGCCCGGTTGCGGCGGCTTGCCGGTCTTTCGTAGGTAGTGGAGACCCCGGATCGCCCGCTGCACGAAGAGGCGCTTGTAGCCGGTGTCACCGAATCGTTCCTCGAACGCCTCCTCGGCAATGGCCTTCATACTCTCTTCTACGGTCGTTTGCTCGAACTCATGACCGTAGGCCGCCTGGTAGATGCCGGTCAGTTTTGCCCCAACCTCCCGCAGGAAGGGCACCGGCTCGGGAATGACCTTGTCGAGCTCGATGCACACGCCTGATGTATTGAGTTCATCGAAGACGGTCGATACGCGCTGACTGAGCGCCTCGTAGATCTGGGTGCGGCCCTCGAGGAACTTCTTATCCGGCACGGCGAAGAGCAGCATGGTGCCCTGAAAGGTGGTGTGGCCGCACTCGTCGATCAGCTCTCTCAAGTTGCTGAGGTGCTTATCCCGCTGCTTCGAACTCATGCTCGACATCCGCTCGACCTCATCGAACAACAGAACCAGGCCGTTGTAGCCCATTTGCCGCACCATCTGGGTCAAGGACCGAAGGATGCTGGGCGCCGACTTCTGGTCGATCTTCTGCAGGACCTGGTGCTCCTTGCGCAGCTGCGGCGTGTGCCCTTCTACCAAGAGCCACTGGCACAGGTCGTCGAACGCGGTGTCGTTGTGCTCGATGAGCGCAACGATGGCTGCGCGCA
>CAZZIF010000389.1:0-3744 GCA_964654025.1 uncultured bacterium | reverse complement strand
ACCAACGAGTCGGACTTCTCGACCACGGTGGGCGTCGGCTCGGGCAAGGGCCTGCATGCCACCAACATCCTGAAGGACGTCTACGACACCTTCAGCACCAACTGGACCGGCCGCGGCCTCTATTACTATGATCCGGGCCTGGGCCAGGAAGACTACTCCGGCGCTCAGGGCTTCGTGGGCGATGTGCCCGAGCCCGGCACGGTGATCATGCTCGGCCTCGGCCTGGGCGCGATCGGCCTGGTGACCTGGAAGCGGCGTCGCAGCTCCTAGTCTCGGGGTAGATTGGCGATCGGTTGACATCGAGCCCCTGGCCACTGGGCCGGGGGCTCGTTCGCATGAGGTTGATTCCCATGAGGTTGATTCCGTAACGGTCTGGGAAGCGTCTCCCAGGATTCCAAGCGTCTTCTCACGCCTCCTCTCACGCCTCGTCTCACGCCTCGTCTCACGCCTCCTCTCACGGCTCCTCTACGAGCTCATCTGACGGCTCATCCGACGGCTCATCTCACAGCTCCCCTCACGGGGCTACCTCAAGATGATCACCGGCGCCGAGCGCCGAGCGTGGCCGCCGGGCTCGGTGACCCTCAGATAGTACGTGCCGTTCGCGACCGGATCTCCCGACAGATTGCGGCCGTCCCAGGTGAGTGTGTGCTCTCCGCCGGCCAGAGGCCTCAGCCTTGCAATGATGCGTCCGGCCGTGTCGGTCACGAGGCCGGTGCACGCGGCGGCCAGGCCATGGCTGCTGCTGCTGGCGACCGGGCCACGCGTGCTCCCGCTGGTGGCCGGTGACTCCCCGAGCAGAATCGTCACCGGGCCCGGTGACGGCGAGGGGAAGACGGTCAGCGGTTCGCCCGTCAGTCCCAAGACACCGCTCTTTGGGTCGCCCCAGGGATTGCCGTTCGGGTCGTCCTCCACCGCCGACGGCTCACCCCAGGCCGAGACGAAGTAGGCGCGGCGATCGTCGTCCTCGCGCAGGTAGACGATCCCGGTCTGGCCGTGGACAGCGCCGCACGTCACGGTTGCGATCGGCAGATTGGCGGTGCCGACGGTGACGACTTCCTCATCCGACCAGGTGGCGGGGTACTGCGGGGTGAGGGTGGACCGCATGACCACTCGCTCATCCTCCGTGCGGTAGAGAACCCTGAATGGCTGCTGGCTGATCGCCGGCAAACGGCGCTGGGGCAGTCCGGTGGCGAGCACCTCCACGGGGCCCCAGGTGCTGCCGGCGTCGGTGCTGAAGCAGGTGAGCAGATCGCCGTCCGCATCGCTGGCCGCAATGAGCGTGTGGGTCCCGTAGACCCCCAGGCCGACCTGAGGCGCCTCGTGCGTGCTCTGAATCGGCGTGAGCGCGGGCGGGTTCCAGGTACGGCCGCCGGCCCCATGTCGATCGTCGCCGTCTCGGTCCAGGTTTGGCCCTCGTCGTCGGTGTGGTAGGTCTTGATGCACGGGGCCAGATCGGCGGCGTCGTGCATGTTCACGCATACGACGAAGTCGTGGATGCCACCGGGCGTAGTCTCGGCGTTGCTGTCGACGAGGATCTCGTGCGCCGTCTGGTTGCCGGTCTCGGCGAGGATCCGCTCCCGCCTACCCGACTGTGTCCTTGTTCAGTGCTGGTACAGCGCTGGATGTGTGCACTCTACTTCACAATGGTGCAGACCACCACCGAATGGAATAGGCAGTCTTGTCTAATCAAGGTATATGACCCAAACATCATAGAATAGCCCCCCATCAGACAAGGTGAAGGCAATCGCACGTTGATTGGGTGACCATGCGGGATCGCCGGCACCATGCCCTGAAGACCCCTCGGAGGTGACCTGATGGCGGTCTTGACCATCCTCGTCCATGGTCCAAATCTCTCGCGCTCCTGTGTAGTCTGCGGAGTATGCGATCCTGTTGCCGTCTGGAGACCAGTCGGGTGATCCCTCGTTCCCCGGATCTGTAGTCAGTCTGGATGCGAATCCCCCATCTGCTGGGATGATCCACAGATCGTCCTTATAGTCGGATGGGTCTCGGACGTGGAATGCTATGCGGCTCCCATCCGGCGACCACGAGAGTCCCCCGAGATAGGCGGTTGTGCGATAGATTTGTGAGGGTTCTCCGCCGGGGTACTGCATCGTGAACATGGAGTAGATTGGCGGTTCTCCGATTTCCGTCTCTTGCACGACATAGGCAATCCGGTCGCCCGTCGGCGACCAAGTTGGATAGCGAACTCTCTGGTTTCCATGGCTGGCGATGATCTCTGGCTCGGCGCCCGCACGCGGCTCCACAACCGACAACTCCTGCCATGTCGCTGGATCCACCTCTCGGTAGGACACGAACACGATCTTGGTCCCATCCGGCGACCAGCGAGGCTGGGTGCCGCCGCCTTCGCCGTCGGTGATTCGGATTCTGGTTCCGCCTTGCGCTGGGATGATGTAGATCTGATCGTAGAATGAGGTTGGGTCCCAGTCCGTTGCATACACGATCTGTGTCCCGTCGGGAGACCAGTCAGGGCAATGCGCCCCACCCAAAGAGTGGGCGTCCGATGTGAGCTGTTGGAGCCTTTGTGTTCCGGCACTGACGATGTTTGAAAGCGAGGATACGTTCGATGCCCAGTCGACCGAACGGAGGGCGAAATGGAGGGTGGTGCCTGTATCAAGCCCCGTGACGGTCATCGCCTCCCTGCTGCGGGCGGGACCAGGCTCCGGAAGACCCTCCACGGCAACCGCGGCGTCCCATGACTCACCCGTGATCTCGTCCAAGGCGTACCGCATTTGATAGAGTACGGCGCGCCTCAGTTCACTGGCGTCAAAGGGCGCGGTCCATTCCAAGGTCACACTGCTCGCCGTCACCGCTGTTGCTTCCAGATCTGCAACGCGAGTCGGCGGAAGCGTGTCGACCACGGTGGCTGAGACCACATTCGATATCTCGGACCAATTGGGCACCTCGTCCCCCGTTCGCAGGGCGAGGTTCCATAGGCCTCCCCGGAGTCCAGTTACGACGGTCGTTTCCGCTGCTCCCGGCATCCTGGGTGTCGGTAGATCGGGAACACTCCATGCGGAGTCCCAATTCGCCTCGGTCAGGGAGGCTATGCTGCATCGAATTTCATAAGCCGACGCGCGGCCTTCCGCACCGTCGTCCCCGGGGGCCAGCCACCGCAAGCCGATGCCGTCTTGTTCTGATTCCAGGAGATAGAGCGTCGTTGGATCGGGAGGAGTCGTATCAGGCAACTGGGGTTTACTATTATTGTCGCAGCTCGTCATTATCAGGATCAGGATAGCGAGTGTGGAGCAAAGCATCCTTCTCTTCATGACAACGCCTCCGCTTGACGATGACGGAGCCCGCCACACTGCCATTCAGCAGGCTCCTTGCTGCCCTGCTCCCAGTTCCGCTTCTTTCCGAGATCAGCTGACCCTCGGAGCTGCGACACCTCCCGCTCAAGTCTGCCTTTGAGGCGGTCCTTCTCGACCTCCAGGTCATATCGAGTCTGAAGATTGAGCCAGAAGCGTTCCGTGGTTCCGAAGTATCGTGCGAGCCGCAGAGCCGTATCCGCTGTAATGCCCCGACGACCATGTACGATCTCATTGATCCTCCGCGGCGGGACGCTGATATCTTTGGCCACGCGATACTGGCTGATCTCCAATGGCTCGAGAAACTCCTTCAGAAGAATCTCGCCGGGATGGATCGGGGGCATGCGTTTTGGTGCCATTCTCAACTCCCTAATGATCGTCCACGATTTCAACGTCTTTGGCGTCACCCTGCTCCCAG
>CAZZIF010000388.1:0-3750 GCA_964654025.1 uncultured bacterium | reverse complement strand
GTGAATCCAGACCTGCCCCTTCCAGAAATAGAAGAGCAGGGTACCGAAGACCAAGAGACTGCTACGCACAATGATGAGCACCAGAGCGAAGGTGCTCAGCAGGCCCGTCAGAGCAAGCGTTGTCAACACGCCCAGGTGCAGTAGCAGGTCCATCATCGGATCGAGCACGATCCCGAGTTTCGTCTGCTGATCGGTCCGCCGCGCCCACCATCCATCGACCACGTCGGTGAACTGGATCAGGGCATACGCCACCGCGGCCCACACGTAGTCGCCGGTTGCCAGCATGTAGAGCAGGGAAGGTAGCAGGAAGCCGCGCGCCAAGGTCAGCAGGTTCGGCCCCCCGAGGCCCACCATCTGCCGTCCATCGACTGTCTCCAGGAAGCCAACATTGAGGACGGTCAAGAGGCCGAGGGAGGAGATCCACGCCAGGTGCGAGAAGGCCAGCAGCATCCAGTAGGACCATTCCTGGCGCGACAGCAGGACGAGATCCAAACCCGCGCACAAGATGGCCAGCGCGATGCCGGCGTGGATCAAAGATCGCATGCCGTCGGGGTTCTCACGCGATCCCACCCGGCCGCGAATCCACTCGAAGGCCACGACCGGACGGGCCTCGCGTCCGGTCGCCACCCATTTCAGCCGTGCCCACAGGCCCTTCACGCTCACCTCCCTGATGAGGCCGGGAGGGCGCCTCGAGCTAGATCTGTCCGCGGTGCTCATCACCTCCGGAGCCAATGGCCTCACGAATCACGGCCTGCGCGGCCGAGAGCCGGGCGATCGGCACCCGGAAGGGCGAGCAACTCACATAGTCGAGGCCCACTCCATGGCAGAATTCCACGCTCTCCGGATCGCCTCCGTGCTCGCCACAGATCCCGGTCTTCAGGCCTGGCTTGGCACGCCGCCCCTCATCGACCGCGAGCTGGACCAGCCGCCCCACGCCCGCTCGATCCAGCGTCACGAAAGGATCCCGGGGCAGAATACCAAGCTCCACGTAGGAAGGAAGGAATTTGCCCGCGTCATCGCGGGAGAGGCCAAAGGTCATCTGCGTCAGATCGTTCGTCCCGAAGGAGAAGAAGTCGGCCTTGTTGGCTACCTGGCCGGCAGTTAGCGCCGCGCGTGGAACCTCGATCATGGTCCCGACCATGTAGTTGACGTCAACGCCGGCTGCCTCGATCAGCTTGCGAGCGATCGTATCGGCCACGGTGCGCTGGTTTGCGAGTTCCTCCATCGAGCCCACCAGTGGGATCATGATCTCCGGATGGGTCTTGACACCCTCGCGGGCCAGCTCGATCGCGGCCTCGATAATTGCACGCACTTGCATCTCGGTGATCTCGGGATAGGCGATCCCCAGGCGGCAACCACGGTGGCCGAGCATGGGGTTCATCTCGGAGAGATCTTCCACCCGATCCAGGAGACGCTCCTTCTCGGCGATCTGCTCGGGCGACGCATTGCGCTCCTTGAGAAGCGCCACCTCGACACGCAGCTCGTCCTTCTTCGGCAGGAACTCATGCAACGGCGGATCGAGCGTGCGGATGGTCACCGGCAGGTCGGCCATCGCCTTCAGAATGCCGTAGAAGTCCTCGCGCTGGAACGGCAGGATGTGGTCGAGCGCATCCTGGTACATTGCGCGCGGCTCTTCGAGTTCCTCCTGCAGCCGCCGGAGAGTCTGCTCGACCTGCTCGCGGGCCTCACCCATCGCCTTCTCGAGTTCAACCCTCTTACGCACGATCTCCGCCTCCAGGCGCTTGACCTGGGGCGCGAAGAGGATCATCTGCTGGACATAGGGCAGCCGTTCCTCGGCGAAGAACATGTGCTCGGTACGGCACAGCCCGATGCCCTCGGCGCCGAAGCGGCGGGCCAGCGTCGCTTGATCGGGCGTGTCCGCGTTGGTACGCACCTTCAGCCGGCGCTTCTGATCGGCCCACTCCATGAAGATCTTGAACTCACCACCCACCTCGGGCTCGATCGTCGCGACTTTGCCGGCAATGACCTCACCGGTGGACCCATTCAGGCTGAGGTAGTCCCCGCGCGTGAGCGTCCTATCGCTGATCACGAGCTTCTGGTCTTCTTCGTCGACATCGATCGATGAGCAGCCGGCCACGCAGCACTTGCCCATGCCACGGGCTACCACCGCCGCGTGGGAGGTCATGCCGCCGGTGGCGGTCAAGATCCCTTCGGCCACGTCCATTCCGTGGATGTCGTCAGGGGAGGTCTCGTTTCGCACCAAGATGACCTTCTTGGGCGTTCCGTCGTCCTCGAGTTCTTTCGACATGATCACGGCATCATCGGGGTCGAAGACGACATGGCCAACAGCGGCGCCCGGCGAGGCGGCCAGACCGCGAGCCAGGACCGTGTAGGAGGCCGAGCTATCGATACGCGGGTGCAGCAGCTGGTCGAGAGAGGTAGGATCGACACGCAGCAGCGCCTCATCTTGGGTAATGAGGCCTTCATCAACCATCTCCACCGCGATCCGCACAGCGGCCTGCGTAGTGCGCTTCCCCGTGCGGGTCTGCAACATGAAGAGCTTGCCTTCCTGCACGGTGAACTCGAAGTCCTGCACGTCCCGGTAATGACGCTCGAGACGAGTCGTGATCTTCTCTAGCTCGTCGTAGACTTTGGGCATGTCATCCTGCAGCTCACGAATGGGGCGCGGTGTACGAATCCCCGCAACCACGTCTTCACCCTGCGCGTTCAGGAGGTACTCCCCGTAGAACTCCTTCTCGCCCGTGGCGGGATTGCGTGTGAAGCCGACGCCGGTCGCCGACCCCTCGCCCATGTTGCCGAAGACCATGGCCTGAACGTTGACGGCCGTGCCCAGGCTGTTCGGGATCCGGTTCTGCGCACGGTAGAAGACGGCGCGGTCGTTGTACCAGGAGCGGAAGACAGCATCTCGGGACATGTCCAGCTGCTCATACGGATCCTGCGGGAATGGCTTGCCGGTCTTCTCCTCGATCATGTTCTTGAATTCGCCCACCAAGCGCTTCATATCCTCTTCGCCCAGATCCAGGTCCAGAGAAACCCCCCGCTCCTGCTTGAGAGCGTGCATGCGCTTCTCGAACGTGTCTTTGGGGATACCCAACACCACATCCGCGAACATCTGGAGAAAGCGGCGGTAGCTGTCGTAGGCAAAGCGCGGGTTGCCGGTCTTGCTCGCTAGACCCTCGACCGAGGCATCGTTGAGTCCCAGATTGAGAATCGTATCCATCATCCCTGGCATGGAGAACTTGGCGCCCGATCGCACGGATACGAGCAGAGGGTCCTCGGCGTCGCCCAAACGCTTGCCCTGGGTCTCCTCCAGCTTGCGTAGGGTCTCGCGCTGTTGCTTGCGATATTCGTCGGGCAGGTGACCGCCCGTGGCATAGAACAGGTTGCAGACCCGGGTGGTAATCGTGAATCCTGGAGGCACCGGGACGCCGGCACTGCTCATATCGGCGAGTCCGGCCCCTTTGCCTCCCAAGAGATCTCGCATATCTCCCCGACCCTCGGTGCCCTGAGGGCCGAAGTAGTACACCATCTTCTCGGCGGGATCCCAGTCGGCCATGGCCTGGGCCGTACTGCTACGCTTCGTTTCCGATTGCACCGTCATGCCGTCTACCTCCATCTGGACTCTGAAACTTACCCCTTGTCCCGCTGTGAGCGGCCTCACAATGGGCCTCTCTAGCAGGCCGGGGCGATGAGCCGTCTAGTGCTTCTCGCCGGCAGGCCGGGGCGATGAGCCGTCTAGTGCTTCTCGCCGGCAGGCCGGGGCGATGA
>CAZZIF010000387.1:0-3826 GCA_964654025.1 uncultured bacterium | reverse complement strand
CTGCTGGCGGCGACGAGCCCGATTCCGGAGGCCACGAACCGGGTGCTGGAGGCTAGTAGTTCCATCCGATGAAAAACTCCCGATGAACGTTCGAGGGCCAGCTGCTGAAGTCGGTCCTGCGCGCCAGATCGAAGCGCAAGACCAGCATGCCGCCAAAGCCCATGCGTAGACTGAGCCCGTAGCTGCCACGTACCTCATCCGGCCAATCGTCGTACCACGCCTGGCCGGCGTCGAAGAAGAACGCTCCCTGGATGCCCGGAAAGGCCATTGGCCCAACCGCGGCCGGCGCCAGCAGGAACCCGTGCAGGAGCGGGAAACGCAGCTCCGCGTTGGCCAGTGCGGCCCGGGTGCCGTGCAGGCTGCGCCATGGATACCCACGTAGACTGTGCGTGCCGCCCAGGAGGAAGGTCTGCGGGTCCGGCCCGCCGCTGAACCGGCCCTGGAGCCGCAGGGCAAGCGCCGAACGCTGCCCCACGCGCAGGTACCGCCGCGCGTCTCCCAACAGCAGAACGTTTTCGACGCCCGGGCGGTGCAGGTTCATCGTCATGCCCAGAGTGAGATGATAACGCTCGCCGTCGATCGGCCCGGTCGGCAACCAGAGCGCCGTGTCGCGGATCCACGAAATGTAGTGGCTCGCCAGCACACCGGATCGGAAGTCGTTCTCAAACGGTTCGTCCTTCTCGGCGTAGGCCAGGCCGAGACGGGTCTCGACGCGCGTGAACCGCGAGAGAGGATAGGACAGCAGTCCCGAGATGCCCGCTCGGCGCTGGAAGAAAGGCCGGTCGAGCGCGTCGTAATAGTTGCCGGCGTGGTGGTAGATGCTCAGGCCACGGTTGATCCGCTTGCTCAGATCGATGTAGGTCACTCCGGCCGAGAAGTTGTCCAGAAAGTCATGCGTCGAGATGGTGCTGTTGCCCAGATGCATGAAGAGGAGTTTGTTGCCCATCAGGTCCCGTAGCAGAAGCTGCAAGCCCTCGGCCGACCCCAGGCCGGGCTCGACCGCGATGCCGCCCTGGGCCACGTCGAGCGCGAACTCCGATTCGTAGCGGCCCGGTTCGGCGTCAACGACCTGGGCATCCTCCGACCAGCTCCACTCCTTCTGTGGCAAGGCCTCCAACGCGAAGCTGTGCTCGGCAGCGATCTCCTCGAGTGGCTCCAAAGGAATCCGCGCCACCCTCAGCCGGCCTTCCTCGTAGACGGTCGCCAGGATCTCTTCCCCACCCGGAAGCCAGCGGGGATCCAGAATCGCCTGCAACACCTGCGTACGCCTTGCACCACGGCCTTCCAGATCCACGGTGTAGAGATCGCGCATCCCGTCGCGGGTCGAGACGAAGAGCACGGCCTCTCCGTCGGGAGAGAACTCCGGTGACAGGTCCCACCACGGCCCGTGGGTGAGCCACCGTCGTTCGCCGGTCGCCAGATCGAGCAGCATGAGGTTGCGGGCACCCTCGCGGCCGTGATCGCCGCGATCGGTCACGAACGCGATCCGGCGGGCATCGGGATGGAACGTGGGCTCGCCATCGTAGAAGAGGTCATCGGTGAGTTGATCCAGGACGCCGGTCGCGGTGTCGAGCAAGTAGAGGTCACTCTGGCCCTCCCGGCTCAGACCAGAGAAGACCACCAGGCGGCCGTCGGCGTCCCATTGGGGGGAAGAGATCCCCACCAGCTCGCGATACTCCCAGCGGCCCACCCGCTCTCGGGTTCGCAAGTCGTAGGCCACGAGCGCATCCCGCTCGCCCCCGTGGCTGGAGAAGATGAGCATCCCCTGCGCAGAAACATCGATCCGGCTCCGGTAACCGTGAAATGAGAGTAGATCGGGGCTGCGCTGGCCCTTGATCAGCACCTCCGCGTCACCGCCCTCCTTGTCGAGCGACCCCAGGTAGATGTTCGTGTAGCCGGTGCGTGGCGAGATGAAGACGTAGCGGTTCTCGAGTCCTTCGATGCCGGCGGGCACCGGTGTCGGCTTCAGTTCGTTGCCCGCATCGCTGACCCGCTCGGCGGTATGCCAAATCGGCTCGGCGGCTTCCACCTCGGGGTAGTAGCGCTCGCGCAGGCTGTGGATCCAGCGCGAGGACAGTTCCTCCTCCGTGACACCCAGGATCTGCGGGTAGAGTTCGCTGAACTGCCGCGCACGCCAGGCTTCGGTGTAGAAGAGAGGCAGCTTGTCGTCGCCATACTCCTGCTCGATGAAACCGAGCACCGACTGACCGAGCTTGTACATGGCGAAGGTTCCCCGGTAGCGCCAGAACTGCTCTAACCCAGGCAGATTGCCCGCGATCACCATGTCGCGCAGGATCATGTCGCCATCGGCGTCCCAGTCGGACGACCAGTGCTCGGCCAAACCCTCGGTGAACCACAACGGGGTGTGGGCCGACCGGTAGCGATACCGCTCGCGATTGGCCCGCTTGCGCATCGAGAGCTGGAACGCGTGAACGAGTTCGTGCTGGAGGGTGTCGTAGAAATCGTTCAGGGACCCGCCAAATGGCATCAGCACCCGGCCGCGCAACAGTTCGGTCAGTCCGGCGACCCCCTCGGGGATCAGCATGGGCGTGATGTTGGTCTGCTCGAAGTCGTGATGGCTGCTGTAGAGGATGATCGGGATCTTCTCGCCCATCTCGTGGATGAACGCGGCCCGGTGATGCTCATAGGCGCGTTCGGCGGCAGCCAGGGCCAGGTGCGCGAGGTGCTCTTCCTCCGGATAGAAGTAGAGTTCGATGTGCTCGCTCTCGAGCACCTTCCACTCGAACTCCTGATAGTTGACCTTGTTCTTCCCGAAGCTGATGTACTGGGCGTTCGCATCACCAGCCAGGCCAAAGGCGGCGCAGATGATGAGCGTGCCCAAGAGCAGGCTCCCGACAGCGCGCAGCGCCCACGCGGTCGCCGGTCTTGCGCCGCTTGGGCCCGCCGCAGGTGATCTGTCAATAGATCCAGGTGCCATCGAAGTATTCGCCCCTCCACCACCTAAACATCCGCATCTCGGCCGGATTCAACACCTCGTCTTCAGGGCGGGGGGAGAGCGTCCAAGTCCGCTGGCGTTCGCCGGCCTCGTCCTCGCGGAAAACGAAGACACCAACCAGTGCCACCCTGAGCCGAACGCGAAGTTCCCCACGCAGCGTCCGGTACCGATCCCCTAAATCCAGACGTAGCTGAGACTTTGTCCGCAATAAGGATGTTGCGAACGGGCTGCGCAACCGGGTGGGCCGGATGAGGCGCCCATCGGCGCGCTCGCGGTCGCCGGCAAAGAACTCGGCCCGGTAATGGGAGAATTCGTTTGGATTCTCACCCATCGCCGGCTGGTCGATTCGCCGCTCGCTTCCCTGGCCCGGGAAGCGATCTCCGTACACGCGGATCCAGCCACCATCGGTAGCTTTCGTCAGGCGCAGCTCCACCTCCAGGAAATCCCCACCCAGCAGCTCCTGCGGGACAGGCACCCGCACCCAGCGGCGGAAGTAGTCGAAGCCGACCCCGTACTCGGGTTCACTGCGCTCGTGGACGAAGCGCGCCAGCGTCTCGGCCAGACGGAGATAGCGACCCTGCGCCGGATGCACGGCCGGATCGAAGAGAAACGACTCATAGACCGCGCCCAGGCTGTCGGTGAAGGTATGGACGCGCTGTTCCTGCACCCACACCTCGAGTTCGAAGCGGCCATCCAGGGATTGCAGCATGTCGATTTCGAGCCAGGCGCTCTCGAAGAGGTCTGGGCGTGTCAGGTTCGGATTGCCAAGGGGAATCCGCTGCACGACGGCGTCCCCGGCCCGCTCCAGGCGCACCGCGAACTGGTCCCAGTCGCGCTCACTCAAGATGACACCGGTCACCCCAACGGCCA
>CAZZIF010000386.1:0-3836 GCA_964654025.1 uncultured bacterium | reverse complement strand
CCCCGGCTCCCTCACCCGCCCCGGCTCGCTCATCCATTCCGGCTCCCTCACCCGCCCCGGCTTCTGCTTCTGCTCGTGCCCGCCGTCCTCTGTGGCGCGTGTGGCCTGATGGCCTCAGTGCTCGCACTGGCCAGCGCAGAGGAAGCGTCATCACCGGTTGGGACGGAAGTTGGGACGGAAGTTGGGACGGAACTCGAAGCGCCAACCTCCGACAATGCCATGGACCCCTCTACGAGTGGCATTGCGGTCCAGGCTGCGGACGGCGGCGAGATCCCGGCCGCAAGCGACGCTGCGGTCCCGGCTGCAGACGGCGGCGAGATCCCGGCTGCAAGCGACGCTGCGGTCCCGGCTGCGGACGACGTCCAGGGCCAAGCACGGCGGGGTGACGAGGCAGCAAGCGTGTGGTTCAACCCCGACCGGCTTCCAACGGCGGTCGCCACGCTCACCTTCGGCGCCCTCCTGCTCTACTTCATCGGTGGCGCCCGGCGGGGGCGTGACCTCTATATCCGCCGGATCGCGGGACTCGAGGCCGTGGATGAAGCCGTCGGGCGAGCCACTGAGATGGGCCGACCCATCCTCTACTCCCCAGGCCTTGATCCGATGGAGGAGGTCGCCACGGTGGCCAGCGTGAACATCCTCGGGCAAGTGGCGCGTAAGGCCGGTGAGTACGAGACCCGGCTCATCATGCCCAACCGGGATCCGATCGTGATGACCGTGGCGCAAGAGGTCGTCAAGGAGGCCCTCACCGAAGTCGGCCGCCCAGACCTCTTCGACCCGAACGACATCTACTACACGACCCAGAGCCAGTTCGGTTATGCCGCCGCCGTCTGCGGCACGATGATGCGGGAACGACCGGCGACGAACTTCTTCATCGGCCATTTCTACGCCGAGAGTTTGATCCTGGCCGAGACCGGCAATGCCACCGGCGCAATCCAGATTGCCGGCACCGATTCGGACTCCCAGCTCCCGTTCTTCATCTGCGCTTGCGACTACACACTTATCGGCGAGGAGCTTTACGCCGGCAGCGTCTACCTGTCGCGGGAACCGCTCCTACTCGGCGCGCTCAAAGGCCAGGACATCGCCAAAGCCGTGATCCTGGCGATTCTGATCATCGGTTCGGTGCTGACCATTCTGGGGGTGGACGTGCGGCCGATTCTGGGCTGAGGCGGCGCGTAGCTATCGCAGCTGCCAGGCGTATAGGGGCGGCATCGTGGCTACCGCAGCCGTCAAACCTGCTGAGGCGGCGCGTAGCCACCGCCGCCGCCAAGATCTAGCGAGGAGAGTCGATGCGAAAGACGGGCCCGGTCGTGTTGGGATTCATCATAGGCCTGTTGATGCTGATCCAGTACTTCACGCCCCATCCCTGGATCGAAGCGCGGTACAACAACGTGCTCGACTGGAAGCAGGTGGTCTTCGGCATAACCCTGATCCTGGGCGTGATTAGCCTATTCCTGTTCCATTGGCGCAAGATCGAGCGACGCGAGAAAGGCTGGGGCTATTCGGTCATCACCGTTGCGGGACTCTTCTTCATGATCGCCGCCGCGATCGCTTTCAGCCCTGCGCGGGGCCCGTATCCCTGGATGTTCGAGTACGTCCAGGCCCCCATGCAATCAACCATGTTCGCACTACTGGCCTTCTATGTCGCCAGCGCTTCCTACCGCGCCTTTCGCGCGCGGGGCTTCCATGCCGCCCTCCTGCTCGCGGCGGGGGTCCTCGTGATGCTGGGCCGTGTTCCCCTCGGCGAGATGCTGGGCCTGCAGCCGATCTCCTCATGGATCCTCGACTTCCCCAACCTGGCCGCCAAACGCGGCATCATGATCGGAGTGGGCCTGGGCATGACCGCGACCGCCATCAAGATCATCCTGGGGATCGAACGCACCTATCTCGGAAAGGGGGCCTAGACCGCCATGCGCTCGATGATCGATGCCCCTTCCGGAGGTGACGGAACCCGCTTCTACGAACGGATCATGAATGTCGATCGCCGCATCATCTTTCTGTGTGTGGCCCTGGCGGTCGCCCTGCCCCTGATCTTTCCGCTCAACCTCCCCATCGGCAGCTCGCGCGAGGCCAGCGCTTACTTCGAAGCCATGGAGGTGCTCGAAGAGGGTGACGAGATCATCTTCAGCTTCGATTACGAGCCCGATACCATGGCCGAACTCGATCCGATGAGCCTGGCGACACTGCGCCACGCTTTCCGCAAGGACGTGCGCGTCATCGCCCTGACCAACTATCCGGGCGGGGTGGGTATCGCCGAGCGTATCCTGAGCCAAGCGGCCGAGGAGTTCGGCAAGAGCTACGGCGAGGACTACGTCTTCCTGGGATACAATCCGGACTATTCGGCCACGATGTTGCGCATGGGTGAGAGTATCCAGGCGACCTTCCCGACCGACCACTACCGCACGCCCACGAGTGGAATCCCACTGCTGACGGCAGCCGACAGCTACGAGGACATCGAATTGCTGGTCACCGTCACCGCCAGCGCGCTGGCCGAGTACTGGATCATCTGGGCCGGCGGCAACTACGGACAGAAGATCATCACCGGCAACACCGCGATCCAGGCGGTGTTGATCTATCCCTTCTTCCAGACCGGACAGTTGGCCGGCTTTCTGGGAGGCCTGAAGGGCGCCGCCGAGTATGAGCGCCTGATCGTCACCGACGGGGCCGCCGTCCGGGGCATGGATGCCCAGTCGATGGCGCACCTCTTGATCGTCCTGTTCATCTTGCTCGGGAACGTGGGGTTCTTCATGCAGAAGCGTGCGCGGCACCGCGAAGCAACCGCCGGGGAGGGCCGCTAGATGAGCATCGAATCTGCCGGCACGATCGTGGCCGCCCTCTGCACGCTGGCCATCTTCTCTCTGCTCTACAAAGACAATCCCTTCTACCGCGCGGCCGAACACCTGCTGGTGGGGGTCTCGGCCGGATACTACGTCGTCCACTACTTCTATAGTGCTGTCATCCGCAAGTTCTATGTCCCCGTCTTCGAGCAGGGCAACGTGTGGCTGCTTCCCGGGGGCATCCTGGGGCTTTCGATCCTCTTCCGGCTGACGAAGAAGCATCAGTGGGTGAGTCGCTACGCGATTGCCTTCTACGTGGCGGCCTGGTCGGGGTACCTGATCCCTTCAGTGCTGCAGGAACGCATCCTGGCCCAGGTGCAGGGCACGCTGCTGCCCAATCCGTTGGCCGTTGGCTGGACAGCGTTCATCGGCGCTCTGGTGCTCCTCGTAGGCGTGGTGTCGATCCTGATCTACTTCTACTTCAGCGCACCGCACACCGGAGCGCTCGGCGCGATCTCCCAGGTGGGCATCACCTTCCTCATGATCGGCTTCGGCGCCTCATTCGGCTACACCGTCATGGGGCGGGTTAGCCTTCTGATCGGGCGCTTCCAGTTCCTGTTCCAGGACCTGCCGCAAACGCTGGGATTCTGAAGCGTGGGCGGCTATACTCATGCGCTTGTGGGGAGATCTTGTGCAGGGAATTGCGGAAAGATAGACGAGCAAAGAGGTGCCCCACAAACGAATCCGCCGCGTGGTCCCCGGGAGCGGCCGGCGCACCGCCTGACCCCGGAAGCGGCCGGCGCACGGCGTGGTCCCCAGGAGCGGCCGGCGCACCCATAGAGCGCGGCGAGAGGGCGAGGGCTCGTAACGGTCTCCGACGGTCCCGGTGAGCCCCAACAGTAACGACGAATCTCGATCGCACCGACGAGATTTGGCGGCACGGGCGAAATCTCGCGGCACCGGCGAGATCCGGTGGCACGGGCGAGATCTCGCGGCACCGACGAGATCCGGTGGCACGGGCGAAATCTCGCGGCACCGACGAGATCCGGTGGCACGGGCGAG
>CAZZIF010000385.1:0-3838 GCA_964654025.1 uncultured bacterium | reverse complement strand
GGCCGGGCGAACTCTTTCTCGATTTCTATCTGGGCCCGGACACATCCTTGGCGGTGGCCGTCAATCGCGACACGGCAATCGTTGCCGGGCTCCCGCCCCGCGGCGAGCTTGAACCGATGCTTCTCTACTACCATCAGCTCGTCTCCCGCCCCCCCGAAGACGGGCGGGAGCAACTCGATCGCGAATCGATCCGCCGCGCCGGTGCAGTTCTGGGGCGCACGTTGTTCGGCGACCTCGAGACGTTGATCGCCGGCAGCGCGACCATCATCGTCGCCCCCGACGGGCGCATCGGGCTCATCCCACTGGCCGAACTCCGGCGCCACGCCGGCCCCACGCCCGGCGGTCAGAGCGCTTCCGCTCTGCCCCCCATAGCCAACGCCACCGAGTGGATCCAGGTGCCGTCGGCCTCGGTCTTCGCCCGGGCGCGTGAAACCGCGGCCGTCGCACTGATGCGGCCGCCGGAGATCCTGGCCGTCTCGGGCCGGCATTCCCCAGGCGGCCGTCAGTTGCACGGCTGCCGGCGCGAGGCACGCGAGATCGAACGCCGATTTCAGCACGTGTCGCTCCTCCATGCTCCCACCGACAGTCTGGCACTGGCAACCGACCTGCACAGGGCGGATCTCTTGCACTTCGCCTCACACCTGGCGATCAACGAACGGCATCCCTGGCAATCGGAACTGCGTTTCTCGGCGCCCGGCGCCGCGGCGAACCTGCGGGCCGCCTCAATCGCCACGATGCGTCTGCCCGCCCGGCTGGTGGTGCTTTCGAACTGCACCTCGGCCGGAGGACAGGTGCTCTCCGGCGAGGGGATCCTGGGCATCAGCAGTGCCTTCGCCAGCGCTGGGGTGTTGACCATGGTGGCAACGCTTTGGCCTGTCGATGACCGGACGACCGCCGCCCTCATGCTGCGCTTCTATGATGAGCTTTCCGGCGGCGCCACGGTGGCCGCCGCCCTGGGCCGAGCACAAGCCTATGTGGCATCCCGGCCCGAGACCGGGCACCCCTTTTTCTGGGCTGGTCTCGTGGTCATCGGGGACGGCGATCTGCGTGTGGAGCTGGCGACGCGGCCCGGCTGGCGACGCCTCGTGGCACCCTCGGGAGCCGCCATCCTCCTGCTGGTACTCGGAGCGGCCATCCGGCGCGCGAGGTTGCATCCCAGGCGCCCGCGGCCGGGGACCTCGTCCGAGCGGCGGAGGGTGTTCTGATCCTTCTTGCCCCGGCAAGCCGCTGCGCGAATGGTCGCGCGGCTCGCGTGACCACTGCCACCAGATCGAGATCGCTGCCCACGCCCCAGGTTCCGGTGGCGTACGATCCAAAGTAGCCCAGTCGTCGCAGCTCGGTCTGAAGGGGCCCGTAGTGCTCGAAGGGGGCTCCCTCGGGGTGGCCGTTGGGGTAGCGACTGGAGACGTAGAAGTTGTCCAACACCTTGGCGCGATCGACGAGATCGGCGGGAGTGCTGCCCGGAAGCTCTCGCAGCAGGCGCGCCACCACGCGGCCCCAGGCCTCCTGGCCCAGATGCAGGTGCAACGCCTTAACGGCCTTCTCGGCCGCCTGTTGAGCTGCAAAGCAGGCCCACTCGTGGCGGGCAATCGGGGTAGCGCCCGCCGACAGCCGCCACCCGGGGTCACGCGGGCTTGCCCCAGCGCGCCATGCACTGCGCCGTTTCACCGATGGCGTCCTGGTAAGGCGTCGGAGGGAAGAAGCGGCGCACGAACTTGCCGCTGTCGAAGCGATAGGGCTTGGCGTACTGGTAGAGCATCTCCAGCGATTCCCGTGCATCGCCATTGAACCAGCCGGCCAGCCTGAGCGCCCGGCTCCCGAGCACCCGGTAGCGGGGACTGACGCCAAAGGCCTCGGCGACCATCTCGATGAACTGCCGGCCGGTCGGCGCATCCGGATGGGACGGCAGATGCCATACCTGTCCGTAAGCCTGTGAGGTGTTTCCCAGCAGCGCCAAGGCCCGGGCGGCATCGGGCGCATAGACCATCGAGTGCGGTGCTTCATCATTGCACAGCCAGACGGCCCGCTCCCGGTCACGCAGGCGTTCGAAAACCATCGGATGCACAAACGTGTTCGTGGCGCCCGGGCCATAGAAGGAAGCCGAGCGCGCGATCAATCCCTGTAGGCGGCCGGCGTCGACCGCCTCCATGAGCATGTGGGCGGTGCGCGCGCGCACCTCACCCTTGCGGCTGCACGGATTCACGGGGGTATGCTCGGTCATGGCACCTTCGACCGCTCCATACAGGTACACGTTGTCCAGAAAGACCAATCGAACACCCTGTTGTTCGCAGGCGCCGATGACGTTGCGCATGATCGCCGGCCACTCGGCCTCCCATGCGGCGGCCCTGTAGGTCACGCCGGCGACCAGATACGCCACGTCGGAACCTTCCAGAACTTCGGCCACCTGCCCGGCATCCAGAAGATCGGCCGTACGTACCTCGGCGTGGGCGCCCGGTGATGTCGGTTGGCGCCGCACCAGGCGAACCCGCGCGGTATGGCCGGCGAGGGCTCGCATGAGCTCGTTGCCGATCGCGCCTCCGGCTCCCAGGATCGTCTGGACCCCGATCGCCTCGGCCGCCACCAGACCTTCGGACCGCGCATCGATCATGGCGTACCTTCCAGATTCGCCAGCACGACCCGGGCAAGGCCGGCTTCCATCTCGGAGACCATCTCCGGGTTCTGCTCGGCCGCGGCATCGGAGTTGACCTGAAAGGCAATCGTGATGCCGTGCTCCGGATAGTGCCGCAGACTGGAGACATATCCGGGGATCCAGCCGCCGTGACCGTACACCGGGCCGAAGGGACCCGACCGGTAGATGGCGACCCCGGCGCCATAGCAGAGATCATCCGAGTCGGCGCTGACCGGAACCGGCCTCAAGAGCTGATCCAGATAATTTCCCGGCATCGCATTCCCGCCAAAGAGGGCCGCTCCCCAGCGGGCAAGATCCAGAGAGCTGCTGACCCAACCGCCCCCGGTCCATTCGAGTCCGGGATGCCACGCCAACCGTCCGTCGTCGCCGATGCTCTTGCGCGGAAACCCGAACGGGTTGTCCGCGGTCGTGTAACCGGGTACCAAACCCTCCAGATCGCGGCGATCACTCGGGATGGTCGCCGTGAGCCTCAGGGGCCTCGTGAAGCGCTCGGACATCTCCTCGAAGCAAGGGCGCCCGGTGACGGCTTCGATGATGAGCCCGAGCAGAATGTATCCTGTGTCGCTGTACGCCCACCCGGCGCCCGGCGCGAACAGCGGCGGCTCCTCCAGAACACAGGCAACCAGCCCTTCGGGGGTGAACGCGTTATCGCCTTCCGGCCAGCGGCGCGCGACCTCGGTCTGGAAGCGCTTCAGATGAACGTGGTCCGCCAACCCGGAGGTGTGGGTCAACAGATGCCGGACGGTGATACTGTCGCGGTTCGGAAGACGGCCGAACCATGGCCGCTCACCCATCCACCGTGCAATGGGCGCATCGAGATCGAGCGCCCCTTCCAGGGCCAAGGCGATCACGGTGGCCGCCACATAGGTCTTGCCGATGCTGGCCGACAGCATGCGGGCCCGCGAAGTCATCGGGGTGGCCGACTCCAGATCCGCCAGTCCGCTCGCGGCACACCCTGTGGTGCCATCCGGCAATACGTAGGCGGCCGTCGCGCCGGGAACGCTGCAGCTCTGACAAAGCGAATCCAACGTTGCCTGGAAGGCGCCCGGGAGCTGGACGGCGCGGGCGCCGCCGCCGAGGACAGCTGGGCCGGTCGGGGCGGCCAAGCTGGCCGGGCGGGCTGGACTGGCCGGGCTGGCTGGGCGGGCCGGGCGGGCTGGACTGGCCGGGCTCGCCAGGCCGGCCAGG
>CAZZIF010000384.1:0-3841 GCA_964654025.1 uncultured bacterium | reverse complement strand
GCCGCGGGTCTTTCTTCCATACGTCTTCTACATGGGGCGCCTGATTGAAGTCGGGCCGACCGAACAGATCCTCCACAACCCCACAGAGCTGTCTATTGGCGACCACATCAGCGGCTGATTCGGATGGATTCGGCTGTCGGGTTCGGCCGTCGGATTCGGCCGTCGTATTGGCCGTCGGATTGGCCAATCGAACCTCCTTCCACGCGCCTTGGCTCGTCCCACCGCCTCAGGCTCGGCCGGCTCGCTCGGCTTGCTCGGGCCTATCTCGCGGGATTGATAGTCTTTGACTTTGACTTGACAGTATTTGGCAATTTGGCTATTATGGCAAATGCACAATGCAGCGTGACCGGATCCGGCCGGCTCGTTTGCTTGCTTGGGGAGGAAGACATGGCGGCATCGCGCATGAACAGGCTGGCCGCGAGAGCGCGGGTGATCAAGGCCATGGCCCACGCCAGCAGGCTGCTGATCCTGGAAGAGCTCGCCAACGGAGAGCGTTGTGTGGCGGACCTTACGGCGATCGTCGGCACCGACGTTTCCACGGTCTCGAAACATCTCTCGGTTCTGAAGAGTGTGGGCATCGTGGGGAGCCAGAGGCGAGGCGCCCATGTCTACTACTCGCTTCGCGTTCCCTGCGTCCTGAACTTCTTCGGCTGCGTGGAAGCCGTGCTTCAGTCCTCGGCCGAAGAACAGATCAGCTACCTGAGTCCCGATGAACCCCGGTGAGTCCCGATGAACCACGATGAGTTCCGATGAATCCCGGTGAGTCCCGATGAACCCCGGTGAGTCCCGATGAATCCCGGCGAGTCCCGATGAGCCCCGATGAAGATTAGGGTCAGCATTCAGCGTTCGGCAGAACATGTGTGGCAATTGGCCATTTGTGATAATAGCCAAGATCTTATCTGGACATGAAGAGCACCCGGTGGGGGGCAGCATGGCACTTGGCTGGCGGGGTCGGCGAAAGGCCGGTGGGAGGATGATCGATGTTCTGGCGTAGTCAGTGGAAGGCGCTCGTCTTCATCGTCGGGGGCTTGCTGGCCTGCTTCTACCTGCCGGTGGGCGAGACGCGTTTCGATCGAGCGATCATGGAGTCGCTCCACCTCGTGCGGTGGTATGCACGCGAGCACGTGCTTCTGTGCTTGATCCCCGCCTTCTTCATCGCCGGCGCCATCGCGGTCTTCATCAGCCAGGCCTCGGTGATGAAGTACCTCGGTGCCCGGGCGAACAAGGTCCTGGCCTACGGCGTGGCCTCGGTGTCGGGGAGCATTCTGGCGGTCTGCTCCTGCACCGTGCTGCCGCTCTTTGCCGGTATCCACCGCATGGGAGCCGGCCTCGGACCGGCGACCACCTTCCTCTACTCGGGGCCGGCCATCAATGTGCTGGCGATCGTTCTGACGGCCAGTGTGCTGGGGCTGGAGCTGGGCCTGGCGCGAGCGATCGGGGCGATTGTCTTCAGCATCGTGATCGGTCTCTTGATGCATCTGATCTTCCGCAAGGAGGAAGAGGAGAAGGCGGCAGCGGCGGTCGATCTTCCCGAGCCCGAGGTCGCGCGCCCCTTGTGGCAGAACGGTCTCTACTTCGCCAGCCTGGTGGGCGTGCTGGTCTTCGCCAACTGGGGAGAACCCTCGGGGCAGGGAGGACTGTGGCATGCCGTGTACTCGATCAAGTGGATTCTGACATCGATCTTTGCGGCCGGCCTGGGCGTGATGCTCCTCGCGTGGTTTGGCCTGCGCTTGTATCAACTGATCTTGTCGGCCCTGCCGGTGGCAGTACTGGCCATCCTGTATCCGCAGTATCCGATGCTGGCCTTCACCGCGGCCGTGGTTGCGCTCTCGGCCTGGACGAGCACGGCCGAAGGTGAGCTGGGCGACTGGTTCCGCGCTTCCTGGGGCTACGCGAAACAGATCCTGCCCCTGCTCTTCTTCGGCGTCTTGATCGCCGGCGCGCTGCTTGGGCGCCCGGGCCAGGAGGGACTCATTCCCTCGGGGTGGATCAGCGGCGCGGTGGGGGGCAACTCGATCGGCGCCAATCTGTTCGCGGCCGTCGCGGGAGCGTTCATGTACTTCGCGACCCTCACCGAGGTGCCGATTCTGCAGGGGCTGATCGGCAACGGTATGGGGAAGGGGCCCGCGCTGGCGCTGCTCCTGGCGGGACCCGCCCTCTCGCTGCCCAACATGCTGGTCATTCGCAGCGTGATGGGTACGAAGAAGACGCTGGTTTTCGTCGCTCTGGTGGTCCTCATGTCCGCGCTCAGCGGTCTGGTCTTCGGAGCGCTGTTTGCGCAGTAGCCGGCCGAAAGAAGGCCTCCAACGAAAGGATGACGAAATGCACAAGATTCAGATTCTGGGAACCGGGTGTCCGAAGTGTGCGCAGCTGGCCAAGAATGCCGAGACGGCCGCGCACCAGGCTGGCTTGCCGTGCGAGATCGAGAAGGTCACCGAGCTTCAGGAGATCATGAGGTTCGGTGTGATGCTGACGCCGGGGCTGGTGCTCGACGGCGAGGTGAAGGCTTCGGGCAAGGTCCTCTCGACCGAGGAGATCCGCCAGCTTCTCGAGAGCGCGAGTGGGGAGGATTCATGAGCAAGAGTATCCGTATCGGCATCGTGCTGGCCGTCTTGGTGGTCTTCGCGATCGCCGTGTTCTTGAAGGAAGGGAGCCGAGACCGGTCCGTCTCCGCCGAGGCGCCGCCGCAGACCCAGGAGGAGATGGATTCCAGGGCCCTCTCCGGCCCGGGCGATCAGACCGCTTCGAACGAGCCGAGTGCGCCGGGTGAAACGCCTGTGGACCGGGTTCCGCACGAAGACACCGCCCTGCCGCGCCTGCTCGACCTCGGGTCGGACAAGTGCATTCCGTGCAAGATGATGGCCCCCATCCTCGAGGATCTCGAGAAGGAGTATGCGGGCCGCATGATCGTGGAGGTGATCGACGTGCGCGCGAATCGCACCGCCGCAAGCCTCTACTCGGTCCGGGTGATCCCGACACAGATCTTCTTCGATGCCGCCGGCGAGGAACTCTTTCGCCATGAAGGCTTCATGGACAAGGCGGCGATCTTGGACAAGTGGACAGAGCTGGGCGTCGACTTCTGATCCGGTAGCGCGTGCTCTACCACCACGGCCGCGCGCGGGGCGGCGACGGGAGGTGAGACTTGGAGCAGGTATTCACTACCTTGACCCAGGCCATTGAGGGCTCGGTGCTGGTGGCCGTCGGAAGCGCCTTTGCCTGGGGTGTTCTCAGCATCGTTCTGAGCCCCTGCCACTTATCGAGCATTCCGTTGATCGTCGCCTACATCGGAGAAGCCGGAGCGAGGTCGGCGCATCGCGCCCTCAAGATCGCGACCGTCTTCTCGGTCGGCATTCTGGTGACCATCGGTGTGATCGGGGTCATCACGGCGTCGCTGGGCCGGATGCTCGGAGACGTCGGGGCCTACGGGAACTACGTCATCGCGCTGATCTTCTTCGTGCTGGGCTTGCACTTCCTCGGTGTGATCCCCATGCCCTGGGCCGGAGGTGGCCCGCGAGGGGCGCGGGGCCGCGGCTACGGGGCCGCCTTTCTCCTGGGCTTGATCTTCGGCATCGGCGTGGGACCGTGCACATTCGCCTACATGGCGCCCATGCTGGCGGTCACCTTCAAGGTCGCCGCGCAGAGCTGGCTCTACGGTGCGATGCTCCTCTTGATCTACGGCATCGGGCACTGCTCGATCATCGTTTTGGCCGGCGCATCGGCCGAACGGGTGCAGCGCTATCTGAACTGGACCGAAAGCTCACCCGGAGCTGTCCGGTTGCGGCAAGCGTGCGGGATCCTGGTGATTCTGGGAGGCGTGTATCTGATCTATACCGCGTAGGGG
>CAZZIF010000383.1:0-3846 GCA_964654025.1 uncultured bacterium | reverse complement strand
AAAGCGCAAGCCGAAGCCGAAGCCCAAGCCCAAGCCGAAGCGCAAGCCGAAGCCGAAGCGCAAGCCCAAGCCGAAGCGCAAGCCGAAGCCGAAGCGCAAGCGCAAGCCCAATCCCAAGCCCAAGCTGAAGCGCAAGCTGAAGCCCAAGCCGCAGTGGCAGCGTAATACAGTGCATCAGATCTTGTAATAGGGATCTTCCTTCATTCTACCGTAAGCTCTTCCAGAAAGGCTGGTTTGCTGGACAGAAGCGGCCTCCGCATGACGAGGTCAGCGTAGAGGCTCATGCCGCTGCCTGGCCGGGAAGGTCGTCGTAGCCTACGGAAAGGGTGGGAAGTATGCTCTTTGTCGCTTCCAGCGCAGTTACCGAAGGTCTGGCTGCCACCACACCCCAGCGCGAGATCATGTGGAATATGGGGCTTTTCACCCATATCGCCATGTATGCGCTGATGGTGGTCGCCTTCGTTATCTTCGGGATCGGCTTGCGGCGCCGGATTCGTTTCTGGAAGATGGGCAAACCCGACGGCGAGCGGGCAGGCGACTGGGGGAAGCGATTCTGGATCTTGATCCGTGAGACCTTCTTCCAGAACCAGGCCCGCAACCGTCCGCTACCGGCAGTATTCCACTCGATGATCTTCTACAGCTTCGTCATGCTCTTCATCGCTACCCTCGTCGTCATGGTCGACATGGACTTCGGCGTCGACATCTTCCATGGCACCTTCTACCTGGTCATCTCGTTGCTTGCAGATCTGGCGGGTGGCTTCCTCCTCGTGGGCGTGGCGATCGCGGCGGTCCGCCGCTACCTTTCGAAGCCGAAGTTTCTACCCGAGACCAAGCCGATCGACACTTGGGTGCTCGGAATCCTGGCTTTCCTGGCCCTGACGGGCTTCGTGGCCGAGGGGGCGCGAATCGCGCACCATCCCGATGGTGATCCCTGGCGAGCGTACACGCCCATCGGCAGTGCTTTTGCGGTGCTGGTAGGGGGGATGAGTCAGGGCGCCGGTCGCGCGCTTCATTTCGGTGTCTGGTGGATCCACGCCCTGGGCACATTCGCCATGATCGCCATGATTCCGTATACCAAGTTCTTCCATATGCTGAGCATTCCCACCAACCAGTTCCTTCGCAAGCTCGAGCCGAAGGGCACTCTGACGAGAGTGGACATCGAGGAACTCTTCGCCAGCGACGACATGGACGAGGAATTCACGCTGGGTGTTTCCCAGGGGCACCATCTGAACTGGAAACAGCGTCTGGACCTGGATGCCTGCATTCACTGCGGACGATGCGATGAAATCTGCCCGGCCTGGAGCGTGGACCAACCGCTCAGCCCACGGCGCCTGATCGAGGACATCAAGGAGATCTGCGAGACCGCCTACGCCGCGCACCAGGGGCAAGCGGGAGCGAGCCAGGGGCAGGCCGGCACCACCGGCCCGGGGCAGGCGGAGAACGACGCCGCCTGTGCGATTCTGGGCCACGAGGGTACGGTTTTCGAGGACTCCGAGTTCATCTGGCACTGTCGGACCTGTCACGCCTGTCAGACCGTGTGTCCCGCTGCCATCGAGCACGTGGATCTCTTTGTGGAACTGCGTCGCTCGGAGGTGATGATGGAGGGACGTCTGCCCACCGATGCGGGCAAAGCGCTCAAGACGATGGAAGCCCAAGGCAATCCATTCGGTTCCCAAGCCGAGCGAATGGATCTAGTGGAGAAACTGGAGATCCCCGTCCTGAAGGAGGGCGAAGAGACCGAGGTGCTCTTCTGGATTGGCTGCGCGACGACCTTCGATCCTCAGAAGCATCAGATTGCCGAAGACATGGTGGCCATCATGCGCGCGGCGGGAATCGCCTTCGCGCACCTGGGCAAGGACGAGGGATGCTGTGGAGATCCCGCCCGCGTCCTCGGCGACGAGAACCTATTCCAGATGACGGCCAAGAGCACCGTGGAGGCGCTCAAGAGCCGGACGTTCCGGCATCTGCTCGTGCTTTGTCCCCATGGCTACAATGTGTTCAAGAACGAGTATCCTCAGTTTGGCGCTCAGCTGCCAGTAGTCCACCATTCGGAACTTCTCGCGGATTGGATTCGCGAGGGGCGAATCAAGCTCGAGAAGCCCGCTGCTCAAACGGTCACGTTCCATGATCCGTGCTACCTAGGCCGTTACCAGGGCATCTTCGATCCGCCGCGTGAAGTCCTGCGGGCCATTCCGGGGATCACGTTGCGTGAGATGGCCAGCCACCATGAGCGCAGCTTCTGCTGCGGCGCCGGAGGTGGCCACTTCTGGATGGACATCGACAAGGGGGATCGGCGCACCTACACCCATCGGGTAGACGAGGCCGAAGCGGTGGGCGCGGATGTCATCGCGGTCGGGTGCGCATTCTGCTATCAGATGCTGCTGGACGGGACGAAGGCTCGCGACCTCGACGACAAGATGGTGATCAAGGACATCGCGAGCTTGGTGCGGGAGAGCCTCGGCTCATAAGAGCTTCCCGGGATTGGGATGGTGGGTTTGGGGTTGTTCGTTCCGAGCCCTCTGTGGGCTCTGTAATCGTATACTGAGGTACAAGATACAGAGCAGATGGGTGCTGCGATCCCAGTGTTGCTGGGGGGGCTGGCATCGGATTTGCTATCCCCTGGGGTATGAATCCCCAACGCCCACCACTCAGCCAGGCAGCCGGCGGCAGATTCGACTCAGTGTCCGGCCGCGCATCCGGTCACGCGCACGGTCGCGCATCGGGTCACGCGCACGGTCACGCGCACGGTCGCGCGGACGGTCACGCGCACGGTCACGCGTGCGGTCACGCGCACGGTCACGCGTGCGGTCGCGTATCGGATCACGCGTGTGGCTCTATGGCGCGCGACACAGCCTGCGCGGCGTCCGAATCTACTGCGGGTGACACCTTGGGCTCCACGTCTGCCTTCACAGTTGGCCGCAGACGGCACCGCAGGTCGAGTCGGCGCCCGCGCCGCCGCGCTGGCGGCTTTCAGCCGCCTCACTGCCCGAATCCGCATTGTCCGTTTCATCGACCCCGTATGGACTGGCACTTCATTCGGCACGGCAAGCGTCGTGGCCGCGACGGCCGTCTCCGCCAGCGTTACCTCTGCCGTCACTGCAACCGCGAATTCGGTGCCACCGCTTTCAGGCCCACCTACTGGCTGCGCAAGCCTGAACTTCTCGAGCTCATCGCGGCCCAGACCTCTGAGGGCACCAGCCTGCGGGAGATCGCTCGGCTGTTGGGCACGACCCACACGACCGTGATACGTCATCTGGCCCGCCTCGCACGCGATGGTTGTGCGAAGCGCCTCAGCCCTTCTGATTGTGCGAAGCGCCTCAGTCCTTCTGATTGTGCGAAGCGCCTCAGTCCTTCTGATCGTTCGAGTCCTTCCGACGACTGCAGCTGTGCCGGTCGTCGGAGCCGTTCCGATGACTGCAGTTGTGCCGGTCGTCGGAGCCGTTCCGATGACTGCAGCGATTCCGCCGTTCCTGCTCCTGGCCCGGCGGGGAACCTGACGATGGAAGCCTGACTCCTCTCGCGGGATCGGACAGCCGAACTGCAATTGACGATTGGCAGCGCCCACAGAGTGCAGCGCTTGGCAGACAGCAAGGACAGCAGGGATAGCAAGGATAAGAAAGCCTGGGACGCACGGGGAGGGGGGAAGCGAGAAAGCCTGGGACGCACGGGGGAGCGGGGACAAGACGGCCCGAGTCGCGCAGACGGGGACAGACTTGGAATCCCGAGTCGCGTAGAAGGGGGCACAATGAATCCGGGGTGCACCGGCAGGGGGAACAAACGCGGGCGGGAAGCTCTTTCTTCCCGCCCGCGCCTTATGCCCCGAGGAAGCCGGACACCTCCGCGACG
>CAZZIF010000382.1:0-3866 GCA_964654025.1 uncultured bacterium | reverse complement strand
AAGAATATCGTGGAGCTGGCCGCCATGCATCCCGGCATCTTCCAGGGTGGTGAGCTTGCCAGTGACATCAAAGATCTCGAGGCCATGGTCATGCGCATGCTCGACGAGTTGGTGCCCAGTCTGGAGCAAACCGACGTCGACCGGGCGCGCCAGATTCTGGGGGATCACCAGATCCTGGCCGATCGCGTCGAAGACGGCCTCCGTGAACTCATCCGCGGCCGGGTCCTGGGCGAGGACAGCGGCGCCGCCGTGGTGGCGGCACTCTACCTGCGCTACCTGAAGCGCGTGAGCGCGCACATCAAGAACGTGGCCAGCAGCGTGGTCAATCCCTTCTACAGAATAGGATTTCGTGAGAAGACGCCGTCGTAGTGTTCAGGATCCCCACCGCCCCCCTGGCGCGGATCAGAACCCAACGCACACAGTCTGATTGCCTTCCCTGACGCATTCCGTCCGGCTCGATCTTTCGCATTTACAGATCTCGCTCACCGAGTACTCTCCATTCACTACCGATCTACTTGGGCACGTTTCGGAGGACACACATGAAGATCACCTTCCACGGTGCGGTGAAATCGGTCACCGGCTCTCGTCATCTGCTGGAAGTCAACGGCAGCCGGGTTCTTCTCGATTGCGGCCTCTATCAGGGCCGGCGGTTCGAGTCGGAGGCGCGCAACCGCGAGTTTCCCTTCCAACCCGATTCGATCGACGCGGTCGTTCTCTCCCATGCCCACATCGATCACTCCGGCAACCTCCCGAATCTGGTGAAACAGGGCTTCCGCGGTCCCATCCACGCCACCCGCGCTACGGCTAGCTTGCTCGACCCGATGCTCATGGACAGCGCCTTCATTCAAGAACGAGACGTGGACTATCTGAACAAGCGCCTGATCCGGAAGAAGAACAAACCGGTCGCTCCGCTGTACACGCAGGATGATGTCGCCAAGACGCTGCCGCTGCTGAAGGGGTACGCCTATGGCGCGCAGTTCGAGGTGGTCCCCGGCGTGTCGGTCCACTTCCGGGATGCCGGACACATCCTCGGTTCAGCCATCACCGTGCTCGATCTGCAGGAAGGCGGCAAGCAACTGCGCGTCGTCTTCACGGGAGACCTCGGACGCGATCACCTGCCGATCATCCGTGACCCGGAAACGGTCCCCAGCGTACAGGTCTTGATCTGCGAAACCACCTACGGCAGCCGGCTGCACGAGGACACCCAGGAAGTGCCCACGATCATGGCGCGCCTCCTGAACCGCGCACACGAGAAGCGCAGCAAGGTCATCATTCCGTCTTTTGCGGTGGGCCGCACGCAGGAGATCGTAACGGTGCTCAAGGACCTCTTCGGCAGCGGCCGCGTGCCGGCCATGCCGGTCTACGTCGACAGTCCGCTGGCCGTCAACGTAACCGATGTATTCCGTGAGCACGAAGAGTGCTTCGATGAAGAGACTCTCCGTCTGCTGCACGACGAGCACACCGACCCGTTCGGTTTCCGGCTGATGCACTACGTGCGCGATCTCGAGGAATCCAAGTCGCTCAATACCAAGTCCGGCCCGATGATCATCATCTCGGCCTCGGGAATGTGTGAGGCCGGTCGGATCCGGCACCACCTGCTCAACAGCGTCGGGGATCCCGACAACCTCATCCTCTTTGTCGGCTTCCAGGCCGAGCACACCCTCGGCCGGCGACTGGTGGAAGGCCATCGGGAGGTCAAGATCTTCGGCGAGCCGGTCGAGGTGCGTGCCGAGGTCAGCGTGATCGATGCCTTCAGCGCGCACGCCGACCGCGATGAGCTGCTCGCCTGGATCCGGAAGCTCGATCGCCGGCCCCGGCGCATCTACTTGGTCCACGGCGAGGAAGAGCAATCGATGAGCTTCGGAGAAACGCTGCAAGCCAATGGCTTCCGCAACGCGGTGGTACCCGAGCTGGGGAAAGACTACCTGCTCTGAGGTTGAGTTGTCGCGGCGCAGTTCCTGAACCCCACCAGCCCAAGACGAGGGAATCACCCATGGGGCTCCTTCGCCGCTCCTGCAATTCTACCGGTTGATTGCCTTTGGGTGAGATTGAAGAACCCCATCCCTGCAAAGGGCCGAGAGGATCATTCCGGTTGCATGCGTCCACACGAATCCCGCGCGAGCCGCTTCCACCGCCCGGTCGCTCCGGCTAGCGTGCGCTGCGCCCCCGTCGCAACGCAGGGTGCCCCCCGGCCGGCGTGGTTCACCGGTATCGCTTGCCTCCTGCTGCTCGCTACTCTGCATGCGGCATCCCTGGAAGCGGCGGCAGACTCCCCGGACGGTCCAGCCGGCGCTGCGGCGGACGATCCGGCGGTCGACCCAGCGTTCGATCCGACATTCTACCGCGGCTGGGACATCTCCGACTTCCGTATTCGTGGTATCGAGGGCGATCTCGAGGAAGAGCTCAAAGAGGGGTTGGCCCTGGCCGGCGAACGGAAGCTGCTGTGGACCGACTACCCCGTCTTCAGTCCCGAGACGATGCAGGCCGACATCGAACGGACGCAGCTCTTTCTGAGTCGTCACGGCCGGCCCGATGCGAGGGTCAACCCCCGGCTCGACGCCAACGTCCAGGAGCGATCGGTGCGGATCGTCTTCGAGGTCGATCCCGGACGGATCGTTCGCATCGCAGACTCCTCCACCGAGGCCTTCCCTCCCCACCTGGAACCTAAGGCCGAGAAGATATTGGCGCTGGATGCGGAGCGCGTCTTCACCGACCGGCTCATCGAGCGGCGTATGCGCGAACTGCTGCGCATCCTGCAGACCTCGGGCTACGCCCGCGCGCAGGTCAGAACCGAGGTCGACTTCCCGGACTCGAGCCGGGCGGAGGTCGCCTTCGTCGTGGAGGCCGGCGAGATCTACCGGTTCGGCGACACACGCGTGGAAGGCATCCCCGATAACCTGGAAGAGGTGGCACGCCGGTCGGTCGCCATCGAATCGGGCCGCACCTACTCTCCCGAACCGCTCGCGCAGGCGGCACAGAACCTGAGACTGCTCGACCTGTTCCGGAGGGTGAGGGTGCGGACCGAGGACGCCGGCGATCACCGGCTCGACGTGGTGGTCGAGCTTGCCCCCCGAAAGCCCCAGACCGTCGAGACGGGCATCGGCTACTGGACCGAGGATCAGGCACGACTGGCCGCCTCATGGAAACACCGCAATCTTTTCGAGGAAGGCCGGGGCCTGAGCGTGGAGGGAAGTTACTCGAGATTCCTTCAGTCGGCCGGGGTCCGGGTGTGGAAGCCGGTGCTGTTCCACTCCCGGACACGCGGATCGATCGGGTTGGAGGGCCGGCGCGAGGACGAGGAGAACTACCGCTTGCTGAGCGGAGAAGTGGAGCTGGCCGTCCGGTATGTGGCCTCCCTCACCACGACGCTGCGGACCGCCATCGGGGTCGCCGTCTACGACCTGCTGACAAGAATCGATTCCACCGGCGCCTATCCGGATCCCGGCCCCAACCTGCTGCGAACGAACCAGTCCTGGAGCAGGAACCGTTTGAACGACCGGCTCTATCCCACTGGCGGCACGCTGTTGCAGTTCTCCACCGAAACGGGCTGGCCGGGCTTCGATTTCGAGCGCAACTACACGCTCCTCGAACCGGCAGCCGTCGTCTACACGACCTTGCTCGATGAGTTGGTCCTGGCCTCTCGCCTGGGCGTCGGGTACTCCCTTCCGGGAAGGAGCGCACGCGATCTCCTGCCCAACAAGCGCTACTACTCCGGAGGCGCCAACTCGATGCGTGGGTACCAGCGTCACCAGCTCGGCCCTCGTGATTCGAACGACAAGCCGATCGGCGGCATGGCGAACCTGGAGGCATCGGTGGAGATGCGCTTCCCCCTGCTCTGGCGATTCTACGGTGCTCTGTTCTGCGAC
>CAZZIF010000381.1:0-3870 GCA_964654025.1 uncultured bacterium | reverse complement strand
GGATCCTGGATCCGCTGTTGGCCGAAGACGGCCGGACCCGATCACGCCTCCCGCCTGCTGGCAAACCGTTCTTCCTTACCAGCTCGGGCGCGCAGCGCCAGAAACAAGGAGCCGCTCGGCGAGTTGGTAGCGTTCGCTGGTCCTCGTAATGATGTCGTTGGGAATCTCCGGAGGCGGCGAGTTCCGGTCCCAGTCGGTCGAAAGCAGGTAGTCGCGCAGGAACTGCTTGTCCAGACTAACCGGCTTCTTGCCCAACTCCACCGACTCCGCCGGCCAGAACCGGGAGGAATCAGGCGTCAGCACCTCATCGATGACGACGAGCTTGTCATTCAAAATGCCGAACTCGAACTTGGTGTCGGCGATCACGATCCCGCGTTTCTGCGCATAGGCCGCACCACGCGAGTAGATCTCCAAACTGGCCCGCTTCAGCGCAGCCGCCAGTTCGCTGCCCACCTGCGAGGCCATCTCCTCATAACTGATCGATTCGTCGTGCCCCTCCTCGGCCTTCGTCGTGGGCGTGAAGATCGGTTCGGGCAACCGCTCGTACTCCTTCAACCCCTCGGGAAGCTGCACACCGTTGATCTCGCCCGTCTCCCGATAGATACCGTACCCCGAGCCGGCCAGGTAGCCGCGCACGATGCACTCGATGTCGATGCGCTGAGCCTTCTTCACCAGCATCGCACGGCCGCTGAGCGCCGTCGCATGGTCCTTGAGTTCACCTGGAAACTCGGTCGCGTCGTTGGTAACGAAGTGGGTCGGGATGATCTCCTCCAGACCACGGAACCAGAACGCGGCGATCCGACCCAACACCCGGCCGCGTCCGGGGATGGGATTCGGCATCACGTGGTCGAAGGCGGAGATCCGATCGGTGGCGACCAGCAGGAGCTGGTCTCCCAGATCGAGGATCTCGCGGACCTTCCCACTGAAATCCGGTTTGAGGCCAAGTGACGAAAGCCCGAGGAAGGCGTCCTCGGAGCCGGTCTGCGGACTGGACGAGCCCTGGATCTCCATCGGCTTCTCCCATGTTCATGGTTGGCCAAACGTTTCTCCGGCCGCCGGGCGGCCGGGCCGTTGGTGGGAATGCCCTTTATACCACGCTCCCCGCCCACTCTCAAGAATGACCGGCCGTCGCCGCAAGCCGGCGACCGGTCCGCGTGGTCCACAGGCTCCAGCCTTCCTTCGAGAAGCGCACCAACGCCGTGCCGTCGCGATCGGTCCGAACCACCTCCCATCCAGCTGAGCCTGCGGCGGTGAGCACGCGGGACGCCGGATGGCCGAAGGGGTTCCGGCCTCCCACCGAAACAAGCAGAAGTCGAGTCGCTTCGCCGGCCTCACCTGCGTCCCCGGCTTCGAGAACCTTCGCCGGTGTGCTGTCGGCGCTGCCGTGATGAGCCGCCGACTGCGCGATGATCGAACCGACCGGCACCGCATCCATCAAGACCCTCTGGCGCTCCCCCGGCAAGTCGGCCCACAGCAAGATCCGCCGGCCGCCTAGCTCTACATCCAGAACGACGCTGTGCGCGTTACGGTCTTCGCATTCGGAAGCGTTCGGCAAGGGATGGAGCACGCGGAGCAGGAACTCGCCCACGCGGGCGCGGTCCCCCGCCGCAACCTGGTGAACCCGAGTCCCGGACCGGGTGAGGGTGGTGAGATGCTCGGCGGTGCGCTGGCCAATCTGCCCCCCGGCGGCCACCCAGACCTCCCCGATCGGAATCCCTGTCTGAGTGAGTTCTTTCAAACCGCCGCTATGGTCGGCATCGTCGTGGGTCAACACGAGCCGGTCGATGCGACCGCGGCCCAAAAAGCCCAGTACGGAGGTGAGGGCACGTGGGTGCCGTCCTGGCGCGTCGGGCGGCGGCCCCGTGTCGATCAAGCAGGTCTGCCGCCCGCTCACCAACCACCAGGCATCGCCCTGGCCCACGTCGGTCATGACCAGCCAGCCCTCCGCCCGTCCGGGACCGCTGGAAACGGCGGCGATGCAGGCCATCGCCACGGCCAGACCGAGGCGGACCGGTCCCCGCACCCGCCGCCACCCGGCCGAGGCGCCCACGAGCAGCGCGAGTCCTAACGCCACGGTCTCGTTCAGCCCCCCACCCACGGGCGTTAGCCGGCATCCTCGCGCCATCCACTCCAGCGGCCCGGCCAGACCATCGATGGCGACGCCGATTGCCCGTCCCGCCGTCTCTGCTGGAAAGGCGGGTAGGCTGCCAATCAAGACCGCGCAAAACGCCAAGAAGACGCCCCCCGCCGCCAGGGGAGCGAACAGAAGGTTCGCCGCCAAAAACAGCGGACTGGCGCCGCTCCAGTGCGCCAGGGTCAAAGGCCAGGCCGCGCACTGAGCCGTCACGGCACCAGATAGGACCGTTCGCGCACGGTCTCGCCGGCGTGGTCGTTCGTGGCCCGGCCCCATCGTGGCGCGGGCACAGCGCACGAGAGCCCAGGTAACGGCGTAACTCAGTTGCACGCCCGGGAGCCGCCACGCGAGAGGTTCCTGCCACAGGGCCCCCGCCAGCACGCACAGGAGCGCTGTCTCGACCGCCATCCGCCGGCCGGCCACTCGCGCCAGAAGCCAGAGTACCGCCACACCCGCCGCCCGAATCGTTGCTGCTCCGCCACCGGTCAAGAGCGCATAGAACGGGAGCATCGCGGCCAGAAGCAGCCGGCGTCCCCGGGGCGGCAGCCGCAGCGTTGCCAGTGCGAGCGAGAGCCCGGCAGCCACGCAACCCACGTGAAACCCACTGATCGTAAGAAAGTGCCCAAGCCCGGCGTCGCGCATCGCCTCCGCCGGGATGGTGGCCGTATTCCGGCCGCCGCGTCCCAAGAGGAACCTACTCAGAAACAAACCATCGGGCCCTGGAACCGTGTGGAGCAGGCCGCTCCGCGCCCATTGTTGGACTCCTCGCGCCGCTTCGCCGATCACCGCCCACCCTGGTCGCCGCCCCTGCAGGCCGTCCAGCCCCGATCCTGGAGCATCTTCCGCCCGCGGCTCGGGGCCGCCGGCCGGCAGGTCGCCGGAACCAACGGCCGGCAGGTCGCCAGAACCAACGGCCGGCAGGTCCTCAGGTCTTTCATCCTGAGCCGCGGATTTGAGATGCAGAAACCCCTGCGGCCAGGCGCTGCCCCCCATTCCGGCTGCGGCGAGCGCCCGCCGCCGATTCCAGCCGCCCGGCAACCGGGGCCCTGCCGCCGGTTCGATCCACACAAAGCCGGCCACTTCGTGGCCCGCCATTCCACCCACGGTCGCACCATCCAGTGACGGCGTCTCCAGGCGCAAAGGCCGGTCCAGCCTCCGCACCCGCCGTTCTGGCCGGGGACGCACTTGCGTCACCTCGATCCAGGTGTGCCGCGCACCACTGCGAAGTGTGCCGCTCACGAAGGCTTCGCCACTCAAGTCCGCGGCCGCGCAGGCCTGCCAGCGCGCCTCGATCTCGACGAGACTACCCCTACCCGCTCCGGCCAGAAAGCAAGCGAGCACCAGGACCGCGGTCAGTGCTCTTCGCCCACATGATTCGCGGCGACGTCCCACGGAAGCCCACGAGCTGACGTTGGCGCACGACCCGACTCCGCCCGGCCCCGGTTCACTGGTCGCGCGCTTCGGTGCGTTCCGCCCGAACGCGGTCCAGCCGAACACAGGCCTGCCGAAGGCAGTCCTGCCAAAGACAGTCCAACCGAACACAGCCCAGCCGAAGGCCTGCCACCCAGCCCCAGTCAAGGCCAGCACGAGACCAGCGCTCCCGCATACCAGCGGGGCGCCGGGGCCGGCCGCCGGGCCCAGGCACGTTCCGGCCACCAAGCCGGTGATGACTGCCAGCGCCACGGTCACGATCCGTAGCTGCGGATAACGATGTCGGGTGCACACGCCAGCGCCAT
>CAZZIF010000380.1:0-3882 GCA_964654025.1 uncultured bacterium | reverse complement strand
GGCTTCCCCCTGCTCGGCCTTCCCCCACTCGGCCTTCCCCCGCTCGGCCTTCCCCGGCCTGACCTCTCTCTACCCGGCATCGGTGGCCCCGGCATGGGTATGCCCGGCATAGAATCGAGGAGAGCTTCGAGCAGGCTTAGCTCATCAGCATCCTCCGGCAGATCGATCGCCTTGCGCTCCGCCTCCGCCTCGGCTTCGGCCTCTCGGGCGGCCTGCTCGGCCCCCTGCGCCCGCGCAGCCTCGAGCCAGCGGTCGATGCCGATGCGCTTGCGTTCACCGGCGTGACCGGGTACCAAGGCCGACAGCGGACCGGTCGACTCCTGCGGCGGCAGCCCGAAGAGCTTCAGCCGGGCTCGCACCTCCTGGTCCCGTACACGCGCATAGGCCTCGTGAATCGCCTGGAAACGCTCAGGCTCCCGATCGGGCGGATAGGCGCGCGCGGCCCGCAGGTAGGCTTGCCGAATCTCCTCGTTGGTGGCCGACTCGGCAACACCGAGGGTCAAATACGGACAGGGCAACGGCGTCTCCTTTCTTCCTAGAAGAGGCTGGGCTGATCCGGCGGCGCATCTTTCGGCGCGTCTCGCGGCGCGTCTTTCGGCGCGGCTGGGCGACGGCGTCTCCGGCCGCCGCCCGCGGCTCCCGTAGACTTCTGGCGCGGCTGCAAGGGCTTGCGCCGGCGCATCCGGTCGTTCTCGAGGTTGCCTTCCAACTCAACGATCTGATCAACCAGATGATCCGAAAGAGGCTTCATCTCGCTGCGACCGAATTCGACGCGGACGTCTTCGGCCATCCTCTCGACGAGACGCAGAAACTCGCTGTTGCCCTGCTCCGAGGCGCTCTGCCACGCCAGGCGCAGGCAGCGCAGGATGCGCCGCCGGCGCTGTTTGAGCCACCGATGGTCCACGCGAAGCGCCCGCGAATGAAGCACCAGGGCCCGGTAGCAGAGAAAGACCGGCCAGAGTTCGTCTCGCCGGCGGATGCCGTTGGCCGTGATCGCGTTCGCGAGTTCGAAGGCCGCCGGGGCGCCCAGCTCGGGGTCGAGGCGAAGGACGTACTCCAGACACTCCCGCAGGGCCCCGGAGGCCAGAGCCGTCTTCCCCAGGCTCGCCACCACCGACTCGGCAAACATGATCGTCCGCTGCGCCCCCCAGATCGGATCGCGGACGCATGCCAGCCGGTGGAAATCTGCCGCCATCGGCTCGGTGTCCTCACGCTGGCATCTCACGGCTTCGACCACGGCGCGGGCCTCACGCAGTTCCCTCTCGTGGCACACCGCCGCAATGGTGGCGATGAGCAGCGGATGGTTCGCGCTCAGTAGGTCTGCGCGCGCCTCGTCCCGACGCCCGTCGCGAATCTCCAGGATCGCGGCCAGGACGCGCCGAAGCGCGCTGGTGAAGGCGTCCTGCTCGCCGGCCTCTCCGGCCTCTCCGGCCTTTCCAGACTCGCCAGCCTGCCGCTCGAGGGCCCGCAGGCTCTCGAGCGCCTCGCGCGCCCGCCGCTCACGCCCCGCGCGCAGATGCCGGACGATCTCGTCGGCGGCGATGAAGGCGCGCAAGGACTCGACCTCAGGCTTCCCGCCGGCCAAGTCGTCCAGCTTGCGGAAGTAGCCGGCCGCTTTCTGGAAGACGCCCCGCGCCCGGCAGGAATCCACCAGCGCCCGCAAGGGCTGCTCGTCGTCAGGAAACGCGTTGTGCCAGCGCTCCATGACCTTCTCGGCCCGCATCGAGCCCAACCCGGAGGCAGCCTTGTGCCAGCTCCGAAACGTCGACCGCAAGGGCTGCGCCTTCACGCTGCGCTGCCACCAGGATTCGGCCTCTTTGAATCCCATCGGTCCCCCGCCGAAGCCTAGCGCCGAGGTCAACTCATCGCTGATCCCGCACGCGATGCGGTCACAGACCAGCGCCCGCTCGCAGGGTGTGAGTTCTCCGCCCTGGGTGTCGAAGTAGTACTCCCAGTCGTCGGGCTCATCGAAGCCCATCGACGCCATGAACGTCAGAATCGACTCCCGGCCGCCAAGCGGCAGATCCCCGTCCTCAACCATGTGGAGTGGATCTTCCTTGCCGGCATGCGCCACGAAGCCCGCGCCCAAGAGCCGCTGGAGCGTGGGCCGGTCGCGCAGATCCTCGAACTCCTTCGGAAGCCGTCGCAGCGCGCGGGCCACCTCCTTCCATTTCCGCTCCGCGACGAGGGCATCGATCTCCGCGAGCCGCATCTGGAGCGGATCGCCCGACATCACGGCCGCAACGAGACGGCCGCCGCGATCACGAGGCGTTCTCCCGGCATTGAGCTCGCGCAGTACCCCCGCCATCGGGGCGACCGCGCCATCGGGGCTCACGCGCGCGAGGGCTTCCCCGGCCGCCTCGGTCCGGCCCGCGTAGAAGCCGGCCACTGCCTGGACGAATAGCCGCCAGTCGACCAGCGGCGAGCGACGTCCCACCGCGCGCTTCATCTCGCCCAGCAGATCGGAAGCCTCCGGTGCTCCGGCCTCGACCGCCTCCCAGGCGCGATGGATCGCCTGCGCTTGTTGCTTCAAGACGTGGGTGTCAGGCAGGCCCGGATGACGGGCCAGAGCGCGCACATCGCCCAGGGCCGCCGGCACATGCCGGTCGAGGATCCCCCGGGTCTCGGCGTCGCTTTCGTACGATGAAAGCAAGGTCGCGGAGGCTCCGAGCAGCTCCACCTTGATCCGAAACGGGACGGGGAAGTGTGAACGCCACTCGGGATGGTCGGTTTCGATTCGGGCAAAGGTCTGAGCCGCCTTGGTGGTATGGCCTCGCTCGATGAGTTCGTCCAGATGCTGGATGTAGGTGTGGGCAATCAGATTGATATCTGTGTCGCCGAGGCCGTCCTCTTCCCCCAGCTTGCGCGCCAGACCCACCGCCCGGCGCATCCGTCCCAGCATCACGGCCATTTGGATCTCGGCCCTCAAGGTGGAACGGTGGTCCCCCCGGGTCGCCCCAGCTTCGCTCTGCGCGCTCCGCGCATGGGGTGCGCGAGACTCCTTCCGCTGCTGCTTCCCGCGTTTCTTCGGCTTCTTCTGCTTGCCCACCCCTCGAAAACCTCTCCAGAAAATGGCCCCCTCAGACCCCAAGAAACCACCAGAGCCTCGGGCCGCAACCTATTCACTTAACGTCTGTTACGGGACTTATCCGTAGGCCGTGACATCTCGGCTCCCCACCGCACGGCCGCGACCGGTCCCTACCAGTAGACGAAAGATGACAGCCCAATGACAAGCACATTTCGCGCCCGTTCCTGAATGAGAAACCCATGGGGCGCCCATTCCTGAATGACAAGCACATTTCGCGCCCGTTCCTGAATGAGAAGCCCATGGGAGCCCATTCCCGGAGGCGGCGACAGGGCGCACCTACTGGGCATTGATGAGCTCGAACTCATACCCGCACACCGCGTGGAAAGCCTCGCGCAGGGCTTCCAGTTGGGGCCCCTCGAGCGTGCCCATCGTATGGACGCGGACCGCGCCGTGGGGCAGGATGCTGGGCCCCTTCGAAATCCGCAGACTCACAGAATCGCATCGCCGCCGGGCTTCCTCGATCAACTCCTCTTGGCGGGGGTGGCGGCTCCAGACAATGCGCCAGCCGGTCTCGGTCTTCAGTTTGTCGATGAGACCGGCCTGCCGCCCGCCCACGACAGGTGTTATGAACTGAAGCTCCAGGTACTTCCCCCGCGCATCGGTCTTGACGCTCTGCTTGAATAGCTGGACCGCCTCGGCTTCGAAGGTCTTCGCGATCCAGGCCATGGCCTCTTGCTGGTTGAGGAGTGGGCCGCCCTCGACCGGAGGCCCGCCGGGCAGCTCCAGCCCGGTCTGCTCCGCCCCAGCCTGCTCCAGCCCGGTCTGCTCCGCCCCAGCCTGCTCCGCGCCGGCCT
>CAZZIF010000379.1:1549-3882 GCA_964654025.1 uncultured bacterium | reverse complement strand
CCGAATCTGTGCCTGGCGGGCCGGGCCGCACCGAATCTGTGCCTGGCGGGCCAGCCCGCACCGAATCTGTGCCTGGCGGGCCAGCCCGCACGGAGTCTGTGCCAGGCGAGCCTGCGTCCGGCGGGCCTATGTCCGATGACCAAGTACGCACCCGGCGGGATCAGGCCGAAGAGGTGGTGCGGCGCATCGAGGAGACGCTCGGCGAGAACTTCGAGATTGATGTCTTGGGTTTTGCCGGGGGGCTGGAGGCCCGTACGCCGGGCGAGGGATCCTATCCCTGGCTCCCGCTGGGTGTCACCGCAGTGGGCGAGGCGCTGGAGGATGTCCTGCTTCATCAGGCCGAGTCACCCGCGGGCGCCGTATTGCTGGTGACCGACGGCGCCCATACCGCCGGAAAAGACCCGGCCTTGGTCGCACGCAATCTACCCCTACCCGTCTTCGCCGCCCTGGTGGGCGATACGCTGTCACCCCCCGACCTTCTGATCCGGCAAGTCCGCACGCCCGGCATCGGCTATGTCGCCGAACCATTTCCGGTCCGGATCGTGCTCGAACACGCGGCTGGACCGGGGATGGAGGGGCCGACCTACGATCAGGTAAGCCTTACCATTCGCGAGCTGCGTCCAGTCGGGGGGAGCTTGGAGCCGCATGGACCGGTGCTGGCCGAGGAGACCGTCACCCTTCAGGGACAGAGTGGCCTGGAACGTGAGACCATGCTGGAGCTGCGTCCCACGCGTCCCGGCCTCAGCGTGTTTGAAGTCACTGCAGCCTCCGGCGACATCGAGCAGGTGGCCCTCAACAATCGCCGCCTCTTCGCGGCCGAGATCCGGGAGAAGAAGACCCGGATCCTCTACCTGGAGGGAGAGCCGGACTGGGATTTCTCCTTCCTCAAGCGCACGCTCGATGCCGACACGACCCTGGCCTACTCCTACCTGGTGCGTCAGGCCGACGATCGCTGGCTGGCGTACGGCGAGCCCGGTCCGCCCGCGCCCCCCGAGTTGCCTGAGGATCTGGCCGCCTTTGCCGGAATCATCATCGGCCGGCTCTCGCCCAGCGCGCTACCGGACGGATTCATTCGTGCGGTCGAGACCTTTGTGGCCGAAGGGGGCGGCGCTCTGTGGTTGGGAGGCGCTGAGCAAGGCGATCTACAACGCTGGCGCCAGCGGTTCGATGGGTTGCTACCGATTTCGGTTCAGGCCGACCGGCGCTGGGGGTACACGGTCAGTTCGGCGGAGATCACGCTTGCGGGTCTAACCCACGAGCTGACCGGCGTGAGGGAGTCGGCCGGAGATCTCGAGGCCCTGTGGAATCGGCTTCCCCCCGTGTGGGTGCGTGAGGGGCAGTACAGCGTGTCCCCAGCGGCAACAACGCTCCTGTCGGCGGAGTTGGCCCACCCGAACCGCAAGGTTCCGCTCTTTGCCCTTGCCAGTACCGAGGGGGGGCGCGTGGCCGTCTTCACCGGACGCGGATTCTGGCGATGGGACTTTGCTATGCGGACCTCCGGCGTAGTCGCGCCTCCAGCACCCGAGTTCTGGCGCCGGGTCATGCGCTGGCTGACCGAGCCGTCCGACCGGGACCGGTTCATGGCACGGCCGGCCCGGCACGTCTTCCAGGATAGCGAGCCGGTGGCATTCACGGCGCAGCTATTCGACGAGAGCTACCAGCCGGTTGCCGGAGCGGGCATTCGCCTGGCGGTGGAGCCGGTGGCCAACCTGACGCCTCACACCTTGCGTGGATCACCCGAGTACGGGACAGACTCGAGCCGCGAACCGGAAACGGCATCGAGGTTGGAAACCGAGTCCGTCGGGCGCGATGCCGGGACAGGTCCAGGCGATGGCCGAGCCGGCTCGGGATCGGGCGAGGCGGACGGCGGGACGGGTGCAGGTGATGGCCGATCCGACTCCGGATCGGGGGAGATGGATGGCGGGACGTTGGGCTCGGCCAGGTCGGGCATGGGAGCCCTGAGGTCTCAGGCGCGCTCCGTCGAAATCCGGCTCTATCCAGACGGCCCGGCGGGTCACTACGCAGGGCAACTGCCAGCTCTGGAGCCGGGGATGTACCGCTTCCAGGCCACGGCCACGGCCTCGACCACGGGCGGTCTTCCCGCGCAGACGAGTGAAGGTTTGTTCTGGATCGAGGAGATGGGCGCCGAATTCTACGATTTGTCTGCGGAGCACACAGTGCCTGTCATGTTGGCGGAGACCTCGGGGGGGGCGGCGGCTGTAGCGGGCGATCTGGATCCGCTGCTCTCGACGCTCCCTGAACGCTACAAGAAGGTCCGCGTTGTACAGCAGGCCGAGATATGGAACCATTGGGTCCTCTTCGGGGTCGTCGTA
>CAZZIF010000379.1:0-1449 GCA_964654025.1 uncultured bacterium | reverse complement strand
CGTTGTACAGCAGGCCGAGATATGGAACCATTGGGTCCTCTTCGGGGTCGTCGTACTGATGCTCGCTCTGGAGTGGATCTTGCGTCGGCGCAAGGGTCTCGCCTGATCGACGGTCGGGGTGCAATGAGCACATCGAAGGCGCCGGGGGCACTGAGAGCATCGGGCACATCGAAGGCGCCGGGGGCACCGAGGGCATCGGGCACATCGAAGGTGCCGGGGGCACCGAGGGCATCGGGCACATCGAAGGCACCGGGGGCGACACATCGAGGGCATCCGATGCAGTGAGTGCATCGGGTACATCGAGCGCATCACGGTGATTCTACCGGGGGCATTCCAGTCTTCGAAACGGGATCGTGTTGGATGTCAGAGACCTGGGGAGATGAGCCCCTCAAGACTTAGGACAGAGGTATCTTCGGCTTCAGAAAGGATCTGGTATTCTCATGAAGCACAGCCGCGCTTTTGCAGCGGGAACATTCTTGGGAGCGTTGTCATTGCTTCTGCTGCTCGGGTCTTGTTCCGGAGACCGTGACGAGGAAGCGGCTAGAGCAGGGGAGGCCCCGTCGGGGGACGACATGTCGCAGACGGTCAGCGAGGGCGGCGACCTCTCAAGCCAAGGGACCAATGCTGCCCAATCCCACCCGGCCAGCGAGACTGACGCTTCTCCTCCCGACCAAGACGCGGGGACGGACGATCATGGCAACCAAGATGCGAGGTTTGGCGCTGATGGCAGCCACGACGTGGGATCGGGTATTGCAGCGGGCCAGGACGTGAGGTCCGGTGCCGCTGTCGACGGAAGCGAAGCGACACATGAAGCCCAGACTGATAGCCACGACCAGGTTGGCGATCAGGGCCACATGATAGAGCCAGTACCGGAGGAGGAGGAGGGGCCTCAACCGTTCCCAGAGCACATCCGCGCACCCACATTGCGTGCCGCCGATACCCGCCCCATGGCGCCCGATGTGCCGCTCACCGACATCAACGGTCGTACCGTCACGATGGAGCAGCTGCGCGGTCAAGTCGTGCTGGTGGTTTTCTGGGCGACCTGGTGCCCTCCCTGCAAGCGCGAGATTCCTCACCTGGTCCACCTGCAGGAGACTTATGGCGATCTGGGGCTCACCATTCTGGCGCCTTCGCTTGATCAAAAGGGCTTGGCGGCCATCAAGCCGTTTCTGCGTTCTCGGCCCGATATCAACTACACAATCATCCCGAGTGGCCACCGCCTGAGCATGGCCTACGGCGGTGTCAACCGGATTCCGACCTCCTACCTCATCGACAAGAAGGGCCGCGTCGTCGAGCAGATCATGGGTCTACGATCGGGAGAGGAACTCGAAGGCTTGGTCATGGCCGCTCTGAAGGAGGACGTGTAGTCCTTCGCTAGCTGAGGGGGGCGGGCGATCGTTTCCTGCCCGGGTCACGAAGCTCTGGCGGCGGCCTTCTACGACGGTCGCT
>CAZZIF010000378.1:0-3905 GCA_964654025.1 uncultured bacterium | reverse complement strand
AAACTCCCAGGATACGTCCTATCCGGCTCGGCAGTGCCAAGCCTCCCGGCTTGAGTCGTGAGGAGGTACAGTGGGGAGGTACAGTAGGGAGGTACAGTAGGGAGGTTCACCACTGCTCGCGGTCATCGAACGGTTCCGCCCCCATGGGACGACCGGCGTCGTGGCCGGCGTTGTGGCCGGGGTGTGACCAGCGTTGTGGCAGTGGCAGGCGTTGTGGCTGGCGTTGTGGTAGACTTGCCGATGCGAGGTGTGGATGCGAGGCGTGGATGCGAGGCGTGGATTACAGGCGTGGAGTGGTCTCGCTAGAGTCAGCCACAATGAAAGGCGGTGATCGTCATGAACGTGAACCCAATGAGCGCGAGCCTGATCGAGGTGAACCCAATCGACCTGAACTTGGGTACCGCATCACGAGTGCTCCGGCTTGCGGTGGCTTTCTTGCTCGCGGGTCTTGCCTGCGGCCTCACGGATGACGGAGCCCTTGCCACAGACCTTGTCAGTACTGCCGTGACACTCGGGCCCACGACCGATCCAGGCGTCGTCCTGGGTAGCGGCCTGGACGAGTGTGGCGGCACGCTGGCCTACCATCACGACTACTCGTTCGAAGGCGCCTTTGGCTGGCAGTACGGCGGTGTTTATCCGCCCTACTACGGCGCCTTCGCTGAAGGATACCTTCTCGGGGAAGCCAGCATCGACTGCATCGTGCTCTGGTTGAGCGACGTGGGTTACTACATGGGTGGTCCCTGTGATGCCTACATCTGGGAAGGGGGCGTGAGCAGTGAGCCCGGCGCTGTCCTTCACGTAACCCACGGAATCGATCCCGGGGCACCCGCGTTCTGGCCTTCGGTCAGCCAGCATGATATCGACATCATCGACTACGCATTCGCCGGTGGCGAACTCACGGTGGGCTACTGGGGCGACTGGCCGGGACAGGTCTTGCAATGGTACTGCACCTCCGATCTGGACGGTCAGCAAGGCCACCCTTGGACCTGTCTGGCGCCTGGGTCCGGATACGGCACCGGATGGGCCACTCCCTCCATCGTTTGGGGAACCACTCAATCGATGGGGCTGGGTTTCTACTACGATGACTTCCCGACACCGGTTAGAAGTGCGACTTGGGGTGAAGTGAAGGGCTTGTTTGAGTAGGGGGTCCCCTCTCGCGCGGACGGGCAACATCGGCGCGTAGCACACGCCAGCAGCGGAAGCCAATGGCGCTTATCTGTAGCACGGGCCACCGGGGGGATTCCACGATGACCCCTTACGCGATTCCATGTGATCTCTTGCCCCGCTGGGCAAGCCTTCGTTCCAGTCTCGGCGGTCACGCTGCCACTTTCGTGCGAGCCACGCTCCTCTTGCTCGCCATTGGTAGCGGTGGTGGACTCGCCACGGAGAGCAGCGCCGATACGGTCCTCGTCTTGCCCGATGGAACCGGTGATTCCCTACGATCGAGGCTGCCATCAACGCATCGGCCGATGGCGACACGATCCTCCTGGGCGACGGCGGTTTTCACGGGCCCGGCAATCGTGACGTCTCATTTCAAGGCAAGGCCATCACGGTTCGCTCGGCGGCAGGGGACCCAGAGGCCTGCACCATCTTTTGCAACGGCTCGGTGAACGAGCCGCACCGGGGTTTCCTGTTCACGAACGACGAGCCGCCCGGCGCCGTATTGCAGGATGTTACCATCACCGGGGGCTGCGCACTCCAGGGCGGAGCTGTGCATGTCTTCGATGGGGCCACCCCCACGATCGTTGGCTGCGTCTTCCGAGGCAATCAAGCGTCGGGTGGCCAGCATGGCGGCGGGGCCGTCTGCGCCACGTACAGCACCCGGATCGAGGATTGCCTTTTTGAGAACAACGTGGGCAGGAGTGGCGGTGGTCTGCTCCTCCGGTCGGGAGGCGGGGTCATCGTCACGGGATGCACCTTCCGCAACAACGAGGCCTCGGCCAACGGCGGCGCGATCTACTATGCCTCACAACCTCGCGTAGAAGGGTGTCTCTTCATCGGCAACTGGGCCGGCGGCGATGGTGGTGCCCTCTATGGCGGGACCATTCATCTGGGTGGCTCGACATTTGCCGGCAACACTGCTGGTGGGGGCGCGGGTGCACTATCGATCGTTAACTCGGGCAACTCCTTGGTCAGCTCCACCACGATCACGCACAACACGAGCGGGTCGGGCGGCTCGGTTCGTCTCGGACCCACATCCTTCACCGAGTTCAACAATGTCATCATTGCCTTCGATACGGCCGGGCGGGCTGTGAACGTCGGGCAGGTTCCTCCGCTGTTCTTCTGCTGTGACCTCTATGGCAATGCTGGCGGGGACTGGGTGGGACCCATCGAGGGGCAATTGGGCGAGAACGGCAATATCTCGCTGGATCCGCTTCTGTGCGGCTCACAGTGGGAGGACTTCGGTTTGCGCGCAGACTCGCCCTGCAGGCCCTTCAGCGAACCGAATCCGGCTTGCGGCGCCATCGGCGCCCATCCGGTGGGGTGCCAGACGAGTGAGGCGGCCTGTTGCATGGGTACGAACTGCGAGGTGCTGACCGCCGAAGCGTGCTATCTGGCGGGGGGCGTTTGGCAGTCCGGCATCGAGAGCTGCGATCCCAATCCCTGCGATGCCGACACCATTCTGGTGCGGCCGGATGGCTCTGGGGATGTTCCCTACATCCAGGAAGCGCTCGATTACGTCGCCGAGGGTGGTACGATCCTGCTGGCCGACGGGGTCTTCGGAGGCTTCGGCAATCGCGACCTCGATTTCCACGGCAAGGCGGTCACGCTCAGATCCCAATCCGGCTCCGCGGACGGATGCGTTATCGACTGCTCTGGCAGCGCGGCCGACCCGCACCGTGCCATCGACTTCACCGAGGCGGGGCCACAGACACGCGTCGAGTTCATCACCATGCGCAATGGCTTCGCGGACCGGGGTGGGGCGATCCACTGCCGCTCCGGTAGCTCGCCGACGCTGCACGGCTGTGTGCTGGCGAACAACGCGGCTCCTTTCAGAGGTGGTGCCCTCTACGTGGACCAGGGCTCACCGCGCATCGAGGCGTGTACGTTTGTGGGCAATCAGACATCTGGCGAGGGAGGCGCCGCGCATTTCACCGTCGGCAGCCACGTAGACCTGGCAGACTGCCGATTCGAGAGCAACCTGGCGGGGGGCCTGGGCGGTGGAGCCCACATCCATGCCTACTGTGATGGTGGGCTGGTCCGGTGCGCGCTTCTCGGCAATCAGTCCTCTGGAGGTGGGGGCCTTTTCCTGGACGGATCGATCCACCTGGAGCGCTGCACCTTCTACGCGAATGATTCTGACGAGGGCAGCGCGGTTGGCGTCGGCGCAAATGCCGAGCTGACAATGGACCACAGCATTCTGGCGTTTGGGAGCGGGAGCCCTCCAGTGGCCTGCGCGTCCGGAGGGGCGCCGGTGATGGCCGCATGCTGCGACCTTTTTGGCAATCAGGGTGGCGATTGGGTCGGTTGCGTGGAAGAGCTCGCCGGTCAGTTCGGCAATTTCTCGGACGATCCTCTCTTCTGCGAGCCCCTCGAAGGCAATCTCTATCTGCAAGAAGACTCGCCGTGCGCGAATGCGCCCGAGTGCGGCCTGGTGGGAGCCTATGGTGTGGGCTGCGGCTTCAGCGATGTCCCAGAGAGTCATCCGCCGGTGCCTCATCCTGAGTTCCGCTTAGGGCCGTCGCCCACGACCGGCAGGGTCGTGCTGGAGTGCGTGCTTGGTCCGACAGCGGAGTCGAAGCCCGTGACCTTGCATGTCTTCGACGCCACGGGACGCCGCGTGGTGACCCTGCTCGATCTGCCTCACGCGAAGCGTGTGCATCGAGTGGTTTGGGATGGCAGGCTCGAGGGCGGCATCCCCGCACCGGCGGGCGTCTACTACGCGAGACTCGCAGCCGCCGGTT
>CAZZIF010000377.1:0-3919 GCA_964654025.1 uncultured bacterium | reverse complement strand
CTCTTTCTTCCCGCCCGCGCCTTATGCCCCGAGGAAGCCGGACACCTCCGCGACGTCAAGGATCCGCCGCGGCAGCCCACCTCCTGCCTGAGTACACAGCCTCGGGGGCCTCTTGATAGCCCCTCGAGTGCTTGCTTGAAACATGCCGAGTGCCTACCGGCTGTTGCTCGACGGTCTGCCGAGTGCCAACCGGCTGCGCTCAACGATCTGCCGAGTGCCAACCGGCTGTTGCTCGACGGTCTGCCGAGTGCCTACCGGCTGTTGCTCGGCAGTCTGCCGAGTGCCGACCGGCTGCGCTCGACTAGATTACCGCGTGACCACGATCTTGCGCGCGGTCTCGTTATCGTCAGCCTTCAGGCGCGAGAAATACACGCCCGTCGGGACCGGCTGGGCGGCCGAATCATGACCGTCCCATTCGACCTCGTACTGGCCGGGAGCGAAACGGCCGTTCGACAACGTCCGCACGAGCCGGCCGTTCATGTCGAAGATCTGCAGCAGCACGTCCGCTTCGCCCGGCAGCTGGTAGCGCAGTGTGGTTGAACCGGCAAACGGGTTCGGGTCGGCCGCTCTCAGAAGTAGGCGGTTGGCGAATGCCGGCTGCGCGTCGATCGCGCTGTAGTCGAGCTGGAAGCCATCGACCAACACGTCGTCGATGTACCAGCCCTCGGCCGCCGCGGCGCCGTCGCTGCCAAAGCGGAACCGAATCTGTGCCTCGCCCTCGAAGTTGCGCAGGTCGAAGGTCACCTGATGCCAGTCGAAGCTGCCGGAGAAGACTTGCGTCTCCACCGGGAACGGGCCAGGGGTGCTGCCTTCCCGAATGAGGTAGGTATAGCCTTCCTCGGGGAAGATCTGCCCAAAGGGGCCGCCGTCGATCGAGATCTCGACCAGACCGCCGTCGTAGCAGTAGTCGGGGTAGGCGCCGCTGGTCTCTGCATCGATCCACTGCCAGTAGGTGAGCTCGGAGTCGATGCCCAACTCGAACGGCACGGTGACGAGCCCGGCGTCGAGCAGGTTGCCGTAGTCGCCCGACCCGGTGTCGCCACACTTCCAGCTATTGGCGCCACCCGGTGTGTAGTTGCGCGAGGTGCTCACGTGCCACTGGTCACTGAACCCCGGCTCGACGTTGGCGTGCGTCCAGTCGCCCGATCCGCCCTCGACGTCCTCGGCCAGCAGCTCGGAGCGCTCCGCAACGTAGAAGTCGTAGACCTCGGTGGGGGCACCCAGGGGAGCCATCGTCTCGTTGCCGGCCACATCGCTGGCGGCCAGGTAGTACTCCACGTGCGATACATAGTCCTGCCCCGGAATCTCGGCCGTGAACTGATCGCCGGCACCCGGGGTCATGGCCATTTCGGTCCAGTTGTCACCGTTGACACGGTAGAAGAGTGAGACCTCATCCAGGCTGGAGAAGTCGTTCACCTCGGCATCGACCACGTAAGGCCCGATGGTGTCATCGGTGGAGCGCAGCTCGGTGACGCTGGCGAACACCGGGCCGGCAATGTCGGTCATCGCGAAGTCGAGCACCGTGACCTCGTCGGCCTCGACCACGACGTTATAGACCGTCTGCGTTTCAAAGCTGGGGTGGCTGGCGGTCACCGTGTAGGTATCCGGCTGGACGCTCATGCCGTAGCTACCGTCTTCCGCCGACTCGGTCGTGCGATCGGCTTCGACCACCCCGATCGTGATTCCGCCCAGGGGAGCGCCGGCGTCGGAGGCATTGGTGACCATGCCCTCGAGTGTACCGAAGCCGGTCATCACGGCGAGCACGGCCTCGTAGGCGTCGATAACGCCCCAACCGAAGGTGTTGTCCTCACCCGCAGAACCGTGATCGACGGCGGTCTGCATGATGACTTCCTTGATCAGATCGACGTCGGCATTCGGGTTGGCCTGGCGCATCAGGGCCACCACACCCGCGACATGCGGGCCGGCCATCGAGGTGCCGCTGTAGCCGTCGCTGTATCCGCCGCCGGGAATGGATGAGTAAACATAGACGCCCGGCGCACTGATCTCGGGCTTGATCTTGCGATCCTCGGGCACATCGCATCCGGTGGGACCGCGGCTCGAGAAGCTGGCGATGGGATAGGGGTAGCTGCCGCGCCCGTCGATGGCGCCCACCGAGAACGCGTTCGTCAAGGTGGTGGCGCGGTCGGCCGGCGAGCCGATCGAATACGACCCCGGGCCTTCGTTGCCGGCGGACCAGGTGCTCACAACGCCTGCGGCTTCGCAGTTATCGATCGCCGCCCACCAACGCGAGTCACAGTCCTCGTAGTTGCCGCCGAAGTTCTCGTTGATGCGCCAGCTGTTCTGCACGACGTCGGGGACGTCGTCGTGGGTCTGAGGGTCACCGTCCGGATCGGCGAACCACTGGTAGGCCACGATGATGTCGTTGTCGAACTCGGAGCTGACGCCCTGGTTGATCGGGTCGGTGGCGATCCAGAGGGCATCCCAGGCGACCCCGATCGTATCCTCCGTGGCTTCACCGAGCCCGGTGATCGTGCCCATGACATGCGTGCCGTGGCCGTTGCTATCGCCGGGGAAGTTGGGGCTGCCGCCGATCAGGGTCAGCCAGCACTCGCTGGCCGGATGACCGTGGGCGCCGCGCCAGCGCTCGGCCAGGGCCGGGTGGTTGCCGTCGACGCCGGTGTCGCAGTTGGCTACAAGGACGCCGTCGCCGGTGATGCCCAGCTCGTACCAGACCCGGTCGGCGTTGATCGCCCGCAGGCCGGAGGTGACGCCGATGCCGCGCCCCTGATCCACGCCCACATGGGGGTCGACGATCGGTTCGATGAGCTCGGCGCCGAAGTTGCGTTCGATGAACGCGATGTCCGAGCGCGCCGTCAGCTCATAGAGATAGGCCTTCGTGACCTGTGCGACGACGAGATTCGAAATCCAGAAGCTCGTGTAGCCGGTGACCTCGCCCGAAGCCTTCCGCGCGTCGAGGTCGGTGAGTAGATCCGACTGCGTGAGGCTGGCCTCCTGCAGCGCGGTGACGATCTCGGTGTGGCGCTGGGACAGGCTCGCCCGTTCTTGCTTGAGCATATCATTGAGTTCTGCAACCGGGGCCTGATGCTCCATGATGAGGATGACCGATACCAGATCGTCATCACCGAGCTGCTCGAGATGGGCCGCTAGTCCCTCCTGCAAAATCGCCGCCTGGGTCGGAGCGTAGGACGCCCCGAGCAAGGCGACGGTGCACAGGGCTAGCCAGGAGAAAGAGGCAATCCTCCGCATGCTGCACCGCCTTTCAATGCAAGTGTGGTTGGTTCCAATTCACCGGGCTGCGATGAAAGCGCATACTCCACAACCCGTCCTTGGGCCTGGCAGGAAGGGTGTACCGAGATGCCCCCCTCCTGATAAGTGACGCTGACATAAGTATATCAGTTGAAAGGTCCCAGGTGTCAATTGTGTGGACACCTGTACGTGCCTCGAAATCCGAGTTCCCGGTTGTGAGAGCCCCCGAACCAAAGCTATCGTGAGAGATCTGGGGGCACCAGACGCCGCTGGACGCTGTCGGAGAAGTCCAACCTCAGCGGGGGGGTGATCCGGCACACCTAGCGGGGGGCGATCCGGAGGCTGGCGGCGTGATTCGGCACCGAGCGTGGGCGACCCGAGGCCGGCGGGGTGATTCGGCGCCGAGCGTGGGCGACCCGAGGCCGGCGGGGTGATTCGGCACCGAGCGTGGGCGACCCGAGGCCGGCGGGGAGCGCGACGACGCTGACGGACCGCGGCTCGATCTGGCGGTGAACGGGATTGGACGATCTGGCCGTCACCTCTGGGCTTGATTCGGACCCCACCGCGCTGACCTGACGGGGAGCTGGATTGGCCGCGGTCGCCGAGATGTGCCGTGATTCGGGTGGGACAGAGGGCCGCAGCTCAGGTGGAGCAGCGGGTCGCAGCTCAGGTGGAGCAGCGGGTCGCAGCT
>CAZZIF010000376.1:0-3926 GCA_964654025.1 uncultured bacterium | reverse complement strand
AGTACGGCGCCATCTGGGGCGGGATTCCCCTGATCGCCTGCGACGTCTTCGAGCACGCCTACTATCATAAAGATGGCCCGGGACGGGCAGCCTACATCGACAATTTCCTCAAGAATCTCAACTGGGAGCGGATCAATGCCCGCTTCCTGAAGTATAAGCACTAGCAACCGGTTGCGTGGGGCGAGGCTGCGAGGTCTCGCCCCATGTCCCGCACCAGCCGCATCTCGCATTCCCGGAGTTCGCACGGTGTTTTGCGGGACCACGCAAGGGGGTTCAGCTGTGCGGTTTATTCCTAGAACGGGCTCTGGTATACTCCCGGCCGGTCAAAGGCTTGCCCATAGGGAATCTAGCAGGAGAGGAGCTTTCATAATGATCACACGGTCGTGGACCTACGGAATCGCCATGCTATTGGTGGCCGCTCTATCGATGACGGTGGCGGCGCAGGCCGAGGAAACCAAGGGAGAGAATCCGCTCATGAATCCCGACAGCGACGCGGTCAACCAGCCCGCCCCGGAGGTATTCAAGGCCAAGTTCGAAACCACCAAGGGCGATGTCATCATCGAGGTTCACCGCGATTGGTCGCCGCGTGGCGCGCAGCGCTTCTACAACCTGGTCAAGAACGGCTTCTACGACGGATGCCGCTTCTTCCGCGTGATCAGCGGCTTCATGGCGCAGGTGGGCATTAGCGGCGACCCCCAGGTCATGGCCAAGTGGCGCAACGCCAACATCATGGATGACAAGGTCACCCAGAGCAATACGCGGGGCTACGTCTCCTTCGCCAAGACCGGAGCCCCCAACTCCCGCTCCACGCAGTTCTTCATCAACTATCGGGACAATTCCATGCTCGATGCGCAGGGCTTCTCGCCCTTTGGCAAGGTGATCGAGGGCATGGAGGTCGTGGACAGTCTCTACGCCGGTTACGGTGAGGGCGCCCCGCGCGGAAACGGCCCCTCGCAGATGCGTATCCAGAATGAAGGCAACGCCTATCTGGAAGAAGAATTCCCGAAGCTGGACTACGTCAAGACCGCGACCATCATTGAAGAAAGTGCCGGCGGAGACGAGTAGCCGGCCCGCCTGAGGGGCTCTCTTCGCCAAGCGCATCCCGGGGACAGCCGGCCCAAAGGCCGGCTGTCCTGCCCCCCTCCCGCCGGCAGCCGGCTCCGGCTGGCCGTCCCCCCGGAGAGGATGACTACGATGCCGCTCATTCCCAGCTACTGCTCACAGTGCGGCGCGCCGGTCACCGCGCGGATCGTCTATGACCACCCGCGACAGGTCTGCTCGGTTTGCCACACGGTCTTCTACCAGAATCCCCTTCCGGTCGCCGCGGCCGTCGTGCTGAACGAGGATCGCGAGGTGTTGCTCGTCCGGAGGGGCAACCAGCCGCAGCGCGGGATGTGGTGCCTGCCGATCGGCTTTGCCGAACTCCAGGAGACGATCGCCGACGCCGCCCTACGCGAACTGCGCGAAGAAGCCGGCATCGGCGGCGAGATTCTTCATCTGCTCGACGCCAGCTCCACGCCCAGCGACTACTACGGCGATCTGCTGGTCGTCACCTTCGAGGTGCGCAAGACGGCGGGTACCGAATGCCCGGGCGACGACGCTACCGAGGCCGCCTACTTCCCCCTGGATGATCTGCCCGAGTTGGCCTTCAGCTCCAATCTAAAGGCGCTGGCGCGGTGCCGCGAGCTTCACGCGGACGAGTGGGCCATCCAGGACTCGCTCGTAGGCTTCGATCAGGCACCGGGCCCCGACATGCTCTCCGATGCGCTCGTTCTTCTGATCCAGCAGCAGGCTGCCCAGATTGCGTCGGCCTGGCTGGCCGAGGTGCGCACCCACCCCAGCACCCCCTCCTATCACCAAACGGAGTCGTCCGTGCTGCGCGAACGCGCTCTCTGGGCCCTGGGGCAATTCGGACGCTGGCTGCGTGGCGAAGACCGGCCAGGGGAGGTTCGCGCCTTCTATCAGAGACTGGGACGAGAGCGCCTCGCCGAAGGAATCCCTCTGCCCGAACTGCTCAGCGCGCTCATGCTGCTCCGCAAGCAGATCGTGCGCACCTCCCGTGCCCACAACATGTGGCAACGCACGATCGAGGTCTACCGCGTGCTCGAACTGGACCGGCGCCTGGTGCTCTTCTTCGACCGCGCCATGTTCCATACCGCGAGTGGCTATCAAGAGAGCGCCCGGCAGTGAGCGACGATCCGGTCGAGGATCCGGGACTCAGGGCGGAAAGCTCAGGGCCGGAAGCTCAGGACGGAAAGCTCAGGATCGGAAACTCAGGTGGGCCAGAGACTGGCCAAAAGGCTCGAATCAGCCAAAGGCCTGTATTCGTTGCCCTTGTGGCCAATGCCTCCGTTCGAGAGGCGACTCCGCCCGGCCTCTACATTATAAGGGGGCTCCACGAGCCGGGGGGACGAGGAGGGAACGGGCCGCGGCATGTGAGGAATCTATCAGCCTCCGGTTGCAATATTGTAAACTCTCAGCCGGTACAACGTAAACCAACGCCAAATCCATCACTGACAACTTGTTGCCTTACAAGGCATTCCCTGCAGCTGCCCGATGTCAGCCTCCGCAGATAGAGCGCAGATTTTCTGTTTGGAGCCTCGGGGTACCGTGCTATACTTATGCCCGAGCCCCAAGACAAGTGCCACTGTGGGTTCCGAGGCTCCAAGGTGGAGCGGGAGTATGGCACGAAGGTTTCCGGTATCCTCAGTCAGGGTGGATGTGTGGAGAGGGGAAGGCTCCCGACAGGGAGTGGGTAGCTTCCCAAGGCCTTTTTGCATCAGTGGTAAGATTTGCGCTAAGGAGGTCAACGCAATGAAAAGAGTGCTTCTGGCTCTAGCGCTACTCGGCTTTGTGACGGGTGCGGGCGCCGTTCCGAACGATCTGTCGAATGGCGTTTTCATCACCCATGCCCCGGCCGGTTTCGTATACTCGGCTGGAATGGACTGGTGCGCCGAATATGACGCACAGTACGGCATCGCCAGCTGCGAAGAGCAGAACAACAACATGCCGATCACGGGTACCAGCACCAACCCGACCCTGTTCTACGTCGTTGCGGCGTGGAACGAGGACAAGCTTTGGTGCGGGACCGAGTTCGGTATCAGCCCCGACTTTGCAGAGGACTTTTACTTCACCGAGTATGGTGCCTGCCTGCCGAACCACCTCGAGATCTCGACCGATGGTTGGCCCGGCGCTGGTGAGGGTACCGCGGTAGTGGCCACCGATATTCAGTGGGAAGGCAACTTCCAGGCTGTCTATCACTTCCTCGGCTACACCTACTACACGACCCGGATTCAGCTGGATGTCGACCCGGCCCAGGACTTCGCTGGCACGGGTAACTGCGACATTCCGCCCTTGATCTGGGATGCCGTCGCCCTGGGCGCCGTGGGTACCGGTGACGACATGGGTGAGGCTGTCTGCCCGCCGGCCGGTCCCGATCCTGAGGCTTGCTGCTTCGAGGACGGTTCCTGCGAGCTGATGCTGGAGTACGATTGCGAAGTCGCCGGTGGTATCTTCTACGGCGGTCCTTGCGATCCGAACCCCTGCCCGACGCCGCCCCAGCCCGGTGCGTGCTGCATCGAGACCGGTGAGTGCTTCTTCGTCCTCGAGGATGACTGCAACACCATCGGTGGCGAGTTCTTGGGTGAAGGCACCGTCTGCGATCCGAACCCCTGCCCGCAGCCGCCTGAGGCTGTCTGCTGCGTGGGTGAGGAGTGCTACATCGTGAACGAGTTCGAGTGCGCGGACATGCAGGGTGACTTCTATCCCGATTGGGACACCTGCGATCCGAACCCGTGCGAGGATCCGGTTCCGGCCGACGACAACAGCTGGGGCTCGATCAAGGCTCTGTATCGCTAAGCGATGCTAAGGCCAGTGAGTCCCGTTTCGGCGGGATTCACGCTCGTTCGATGACGGGTATGGCCCCC
>CAZZIF010000375.1:0-3962 GCA_964654025.1 uncultured bacterium | reverse complement strand
GGACACCGCCATTCTTCAGGCAGCTCCTCGAACGGGGTCCCCGGCGGAATCCCATTGGCAGGATCGCCGGCCTTCGGATCGTAGATGTAGCCGCAGTTGACGCAGATGTAGCGCATCGTGCTTCGCCTCCCGTCGCGGACCTCAGACCGCGAAGTACTTCGCCTGCGGGTGATGGGCCACGATGGCCGAGGTCGTCTGCTCGGGGACCATCTCCATGGTCTCGGTCAGGGTGACGCCGATCTCGTGGGGCGCCAGCATCGCGAAGAGCGGCTTGTGAGCTTCCAGGTCCGGGCAGGCCGGGTAGCCGAACCCGTAGCGGGAACCCTGGTACTCCTGCACCGCGTAGCCGGCCACCGAGTCGGGCCGCCGCTCGGCGATCCCCAGCTCCTCGCGCATCACCTCGTGCCAGTACTCGGCCAACGCGTCGGTGACCTCCACGCCGAAGCCGTGGAGCATGAGGTAGTCGTGGTAGGCATCTCGCTCGAAGAGTTCGCGCGCGGCCCGGCCGATCGCCTCGCCGATCGTGACCACGAAGAAGGCGGCCACATCGCCTCCCTCCTCGCGGGTGCGGAAGAAGTCGGCGATGCAGAGCAGCGGGGGCTCGGTGCGCCGCGGGAAACCGAAGTCGTGGGTGCGGCCCTCATGCTCCACGCGGACCCGCTCGCCCTCGCTGTGGCAGCGGAAGTAGCCGTAGGCCACCTGCGGGCGCACCAGGGCCTCTTCGGTCGCCCGGCGCTTGAGCGATTCGTAGAGCGGCAGGACCTTCTCGTTCGTGAGTTGCTCGTATTGCTCGGCGGTCATCTTCCCACGCCGATACCCCCAGCGGCCGCGAAAGAGCGCCTGCTCGTTGACGTAGGCGAAGAGGCGGGCCGGATCAATATCGCGCACGTAGCGCACGCCCCAGAACGGCGGCTCGGGCACGGGGACATCGCGCGCGATGGTCTCTTCGCGCACGGCCGTCTGGGCACGCACGCGTCCGGCGTTTTCCTCGTAGGTCGTGGCCTCGAGCTTGCCCTCCTCGAAGTCGCGCACCGCCTTCAGGCCCGCGAAAGCGTCGGTGCAGTAGACGACCGGCTGATCGTAGGCCGGCACGCACTGCTCGGCGACGAACTTGCGGGTCAGCGCCGCGCCGCCCAGGAGGATCGGCACCCCCAACCCTTCGGCCTTGTATTGCGGCATGCTCTCCTGCATCACGATCGCCGACTTGACCAAGAGACCGCTCAAGCCCACCAGGTCCACCTCGTACTCGCGCGCCTTCGCCAGGATCGTCTCGGCCGGCACCTTGATGCCGATGTTGTAGACCGTGTAGCCGTTGTTCGAGAGGATGATGTCGACCAAGTTCTTGCCGATGTCGTGCACGTCCCCCTGCACGGTGGCCAAGAGGATCGCGAGGCCCTTCTCATCCTTCGAGCGATCCATCAGGGGCTCCAGGTAGGCCACGGCGCGCTTCATCACCTCGGCCGACTGGAGCACGAAGGGCAGCAAGATCTCCCCTTTGCCGAAGAGGACGCCCACGTGGCGCATCGCCGGCACCAGGATCGTGTTGATGATCGCGGTCGGCAGGTAGCGGCGCAGCAGGATCGAAAGCAGATCCTCGAGGCCCTCCTTGTCCCCGCGCACGACCTTGTCGGCCAGGGCGGTCTCGGCCGGGCCGGCGTCTTCAGGGGCTTCCCGCTTCCCGGCCACCGCCTCGCTGCGCGCCGAGAAATGCTCGATGTAGCGCATGAGCGGATCGTCGCTCTCGCCGCGCCGGCGGTCGTAGAGCAGATCCAGGCTGACCTCGCGGTCGGCCTGATCGATCGTGGCCAGCGGCAGAATCTTGCCCGCGTCGACGATCGCCGCGTCGAGCCCGGCCTCGACCGCCTGGTGCAGGAAGACCGAGTTCAGGATCTTGCGCGAGGCCACCGGCAAACCGAAGGAGATGTTGCTCACCCCCAGGACGGTGAAGACGCCGGGCAGTTCGCGCTTGATCTCGCGGATCGCCTCGATCGACTGGACGGCCGCATCGCGCAGGGTCTCATCCCCCGATCCCACGGTGAAGGTCAGGGGGTCGAAGAGAAGGTCGCTGGGGCGCAGGCCGTGACGGCCCACGGCGCGATCGTAGATCGCCCGCGCGGTGGCCACCTTATCGGCGGTCGTCATGGCCATACCGTCTTGATCAATCGTCAGGGCGATGACCGCGGCGCCGTAGCGTTTGATGAGGGGGCACACCCGATCGAGGGTCTCGCCGCCGTCTTCTAAGTTGATCGAGTTGATCACGCAGCGGCCCGGGTAGAGCCGCAGGGCAGCCTCGATGCAGGCCGGCGTGGTGCTGTCGATCACCAGCGGCAGGCGGACCGCACCGGCGAAGAGGCGCACCAGGGTCGTGAGGTCTTTGAGTTCGTCGCGCCCGGCGTAGGCGGTGCACAGATCCAGGAGATGCGCGCCGCTCTCCTGCTGCTCCATCGCGATCTGAAGGCACCCCTCGTAATCGTCTGCAAGCAGCAGCTTGCGAAACCGCTTCGAGCCGTTGGCGTTGCATCGCTCGCCGATCAGAAGCGGCGGCGGCTTCTGGACGATCTCGACCGACTGGTACAGGCTGGCGACCGATGGCTTCACGAGACCGTCCTTCGCGCCGGGCGAACGCCGCGCAGCGCCTCGGCCAACGCGCGGATGTGCGCTGGGGTCGAGCCGCAGCAACCGCCTACGATACTCACCCCGTACCGCTCGACGAAGGCGCGCATCGCCGCGGCGAACTCTTCCGGGCCGAGCCGGTAGACGGTGCGCCCGTCCTCGACTTCGGGCAGGCCCTGGTTGGGGACGCAAGAGATGCGATGCGGCCACTCCTTCGAGAGATAGCGAATGTGGGATTCCATGTCGGCCGGACCGCTCGCGCAGTTGAGGCCGAGTGACAGGATCGGGAAGGGCTCGAGCGTGGCGCATACCGCCCCGATATCCGAACCCACCAGCATCGTGCCGGTGGTCTCGATCGTGACCGAGACCAGAAGCGGCACGTCCCGGCCCGACTGGGCGATGACATCCAGCGCGGTCACCACCGCCGTCTTGACCTGCAGCAGGTCCTGGCAGGTCTCGATGATGAGGCAGTCGGCGCCGGCCTCGATGAGCGCCTCGGCCTGCTCGCGGTAGGCCGCGGCCAGCTCCTCGGCGCTCACATGCCCCAGCGAAACGAGCTTGGTGGTGGGCCCCATCGAGCCACCAACCCAGCCAGTGGCCCCGGCTTCCTCCCAGGCCGCCCGCGCGTTTGCGACCGCGGCGGCATTGATCTCGCGCGTCTGGGCCTCGAGCCCGTACTCGGCCAGCACGATGCCGGTCGCACCGAAGGTGTTGGTTTCCAGGAGCTGGGCGCCGGCCTCGACGAAGCTGCCGTGCAGGCGGCGGATGACATCAGGGGCGGTGAGGTTCAACAGCTCGTTGCAGCCCTCGCGGCCCTCCCACGCCGATCCCGGGATCGCCATCTCCTGCAGGTTCGTACCGCACGCCCCATCGACGATGATGAGTTCCTGGGCGCGCAGGCCTTCGGCCCCCGGGAGGTGATCTCGCGCGTCTTGCGAGCCTTGCGAGCCTTGCTGTCCGGATGGTCGCGTCATGATTCCTCAAGGGTTCTCAAGGGTTCTCAAGAAGACCCGGACCGAACGAGCGCCCAGGTTTTTGCCCCGGGGCAAAAATCTCGTGCCCGCGCAAACCGCACGTTCGGCCAGGGATGATGATCGGGGAATGCGGCTCGGGGGTCAAGCCGGGCCGGCCAGGGGCCGGCTGGGGGGCGGCTGGGGGGCGGCGACCGCCTCGCCACGCCACGGAGCGTGCGGCCCCGATGAGGGGAACCTAGGTTCTCGGGAAAGCGGAGCACAGACCGGACCACGGACCAGAGCACGGACCAGACCACAGACCAGAACGGATCTCTACTGAAACAACGACTTCACAGCTCCCCACGTAGAGCTGTGCGTGGGCGTCGAGACGCTGTA
>CAZZIF010000374.1:1464-3996 GCA_964654025.1 uncultured bacterium | reverse complement strand
AGTTCCTTCCGCATGGCGTCCGCCAAACTGACGGCGCGGGGTTCGTAGTTTCATTCCATGCAATATTCGATCGAGACCTTCATCCACTCCTCCTTCGGTTCGTCTTGCTCTGACGCCGCATGATAGCGCAGCTGGGGGACCATCTGCCACTCCATCTAGCCATCTTGCCATCTTGCCATCTAGTCATCTAGCCATCTAGCCATCTAGCACTCCCAGCGCCTTCCGGGTCCGACGATGCTCCGCTCTTCCCTTGAACCCAACGCCGGAGTAGGCTGGTGCCGTTATGACGAACCCGGTGACACGACCTCAACAAGGTCGCGCTTTCGAACGAGTGCTCGTTCTCGGGGCAACCGGCATGATCGGAGCCCACATCGTGCGCGCCTGTCTCGAGCGCGGCTGGGCTACACGCGCCCTCGTCCGCGCCACGAGTGACCGGCGCAACTTGGATGCCCTTCCGGTCCAAATTGCCGAGGGGGATCTGCACGATCCCGCCTCGATCGCTCGCGCCCTGGAGGACTGCGATCTCTTGCTGCACGCAGCGGCCCCGTATCCGCGAAGGCATTTCGGCAAGGCCGCGCTGATCGCCTCGGCCCGCGAATCGATGGAGAACCTGCTCGCCACCTGGGCGGCCCATTGCCGCGCGCTGGGACGCGGGCGAATGGTCTACGTGAGTAGCGTGACGACCCTGAATCCGGTGCGCGACAGTGCGCCCTACTTCGAACTCAAGCAGATGCTCGAAGCACTGGCGATGGAAGCGGCAGATCCAGGTAGGAGTGGTGCAAGGACCGGCGCCGAGGCCAGTATCGAGGCCCGTGCCCAGTCCGCCACGGAGGCCGGCGCCGAGGCTCGTGCCCAGTCCGCCACGGAGGCCCGCACCGAGGCCCGCACCGAGGCCGGCAAGGACATCGTGGTCGTCAACCCCACATTCTGCATCGATGAGTTCGATACGAACCTGACGACCGCTCAACTCCTCTTGCCCCTCGCGCGGCGTCAGTTGCCGGCCTACCTGCCTGGCCGGCTCAACGCGGTGGCCACGCGCGATGTGGGCGAAGGCGTAGCGCTCGCCGCCGAGCACGGACATTCGGGATCACGCTATGTCTTGGGGGGCGAGAACCTCACCAGCGGTGCGCTCCTCGAGCGCTGCGCACGCGTAGCCGGGGTGCCCGCACCCCGGCGAACGATGCCGATCCCGCTGGCCGAGGCCCTGAGCATGGTGACCGAGGTGGTTGCCTATGCGACGAGGACGCGGCCGCTCTTTCCCATGACCGGGATCCGCATGATCAAGCACGGGCAGGCGGTCGACATCCGCACCACACGCGAAGAGCTCGGCTACGAGCCGAGCTCCCTTGATGAGGCCATCGGCCGAGCCTACGACTGGTACCGGCGCGAGGGGCACTTGTAGCGCGTTCGGCCGCTGCTCCTAGGCAACCTCCTCACCTTCATCGCTTGCCTCTGCCGGATAGTAGTAATCCAAGCAAACCGGACACAGGCCATGACTGACCGGCGCGGGCGCCTTGGCTACCCAGGCGGGAATCCAATCCCACCGGTTCGCATCCCGAGGAACGCTGATGCGCCGGCAGTGGGCGCACTGGTGGATGAACCCGTGTTCGTCGGCGTAGCTCGGGGAATCGGGCGCATGCGAACGGCGCAGAAGGGGATCGTGCGGGGTCTCGACAACGAGCGAGTTGACGATCAGGACACCACCCTGTTCGCCCAGCGGATAGGCCCGCTGATGGAATCGGCGAAACGTCTCCGCGCTCGAGCACTCGTACTCGTGCTCCCAGACCGAGCCGCCGCTCATGCACTGCCGCAGGGCGTCTTCATAGAACGTCCGCAAGCAACCGGGGAGCGCCTCCAGCCAGTTGCTTCCCAGTCCCCACCGTCGCTCGATCAACCTGATGGCGCCATTCTGCCGTGCGAAGCTCCGGTAGCCTTCGTTGTAGTAGACCACCGTCAGGTCCGAATCGAGCGCGTAAATCGAACCCGCATGGGTGTCGAGCTCATCGAGATCGTACCCCACCAGATGTGACTCAAAGCCATCCCGGCAATCGGCCATGCCGATCCCCTTTCGTCTGCTGCATGTGACCGGCCCAAGGCGGCCGGCCGGTCCAGGCATGTCATCCCAGTTCCACGAATCGGCATCGCGGGAGGACGGCTTGAAATCGCCCGCAACGGTGTGGGGAGGATGGTGGATTTCACCCAGTCCGAAGCGCTGCCGAACAGGTCAACTCAGCCGGGCAGTCCACACTGCGCACAGAGCCAACCTGGGGAGATGGGACTGCCCATTAGGATGGAACCGCCCGGTAGGATGGCACCGCCCAGCAGGATGGAACTGCCCCGTAGGATGGGACTGCCCGATACGATGGCACCACCCGGCGAGATCGCCCATCCCGCAAAACGGGCCAGGCGCGTGAACGCCCGGCCCGTCGGGTTGTCGATGTTGTGCGGTCACAGGACCCGTCCGCTCTCGATCGGTCCTGCTCTCCTGCCCGGGTCAGCCCCGCGCAGCTACCAGCCGCCGGTCTAGCCCGT
>CAZZIF010000374.1:0-1364 GCA_964654025.1 uncultured bacterium | reverse complement strand
CTAGCCGACGATACTACCGCAGGACCATCACCTTGCCCGAGAGCGACTCGCTGCTGGCATCCAGGCGGTAGAAGTACACACCGCCCGAGGTCGGCTGGCCGGCCTCGTCCCGTCCGTCCCAGGTCAGGGTGTGATAGCCGGCGTCCACCTGGCCGGAGACCAGGGTGCGCACCAGGCGACCGCTCATGTCATAAACGCCCAGATGCGCCGCGCCCGTCTGCGGCAGCCCGAAGGTGATCGTGCTGGCGTTGTGCAGCGGGTTCGGCGTCGCCGGCGCCAGTTGCAGGCGACTGGGCAGGCCCGTGCGGTCGTTGACATCCGAGTAGTCTGCCGTGATGAGCGTCACCGGAACCATCGCCCGGCCACCGTTCGACTGGATGGCGATGTTGGCCTCGTGCGTGCCGAAATCGAGCCCTTCGGTGTCGACGGTGACCTGGACCTCGACGCTCTCGCCATAGGGAACCTCGAGGTAGCTGGGGTCGAAGCTCATCCACGGATTGAGCAGGGGGGGGCTCATCGAGAGGCGGGCCTCCAACACCGAGCCCTCCATGCCCACATTGGAGATCGTCAGGAAATCGCTCTGCTGCTCACCCAGCGGTACGTAAAAGGTTAACTCGCCCGGCTCGGCGAAGAGCGCCGGCACGAGCGGCTCGCCTACCGAGAGCTCCACCGCGAAGACGTTGCGATTGAAGTGGGTCACCGTAAGGGTCACCGTCTCCTCGGGCAGTGTGCCCACCACGGGGATCTCGGCATAGCCGGAAGCATTGGTGAAGGCCGAGCCAAGGTAGACGCCGTCCTTGCTCAGACCGCACAGCGCGCCTTCCACGCCCGGGACGGTCAGGCCATAGGTGGTCGCGTCCGGGTCGATCGTGTCCTCGTACTCGACGGTGAGATCGATCGGCGTGGCGGTGCGCACGCGCAGAGACGGATCGCCGAAGATCGTCCAGTTCTTGAACTCGCTGATACCGTTGTAGCCGTACTCATCGATCATCAGGCAGGAGCCGCTGAAGCAGAGCGCGCCCCAGGTGTACTTCGCCTCGGCGACCAGGAGATCGGCCGTCTCGTCCTGCGCCGACATCGGCGGCGCCCACGACATGTTGACCGTCGAGGCGTACATGCCCACCGCACCGGTCGGTTCACCGGAGTGACTCGCCTGCATCCAGGCCTCGGCGAAGCAGGTGCTACCGTATTGGAAGGCGCCATTGACGCAAGCCACCGACACGATCACCGGCAGCTTGTTGTCGTTGGTGAGCGCGTTCACGTGGTTGTTGTTGAAACCGGTCGTCGACCAGGAGGTCGAACTGCCGTGACCGCAGTAGTTGATGATCGAGCGGCCGGCGTTGACGGCCGCGGCCACGTCGGAC
>CAZZIF010000373.1:0-4001 GCA_964654025.1 uncultured bacterium | reverse complement strand
TGCGGCTGCCCCGCATCCGGCGTACTTCACCGGCCGCGGCCTCGGTCATGACGTAGCTGGTCGAGATCAGCGTCAGGCTGCGGAACAGCTCCGGCCGGCGAAGCGCCAGGTAGAGCATGCCGATGCCGCCCGAGCTGAAACCGACGAAGTGCGCCGGTGCAAACCCCACGTGCTCGACCACGGCTTCCAGATCGCGCCCGATCTGGGGGTGCGGCACACCCGGCGCATCCCCCGTCGCGGACATCCGGCGACGTGACCCGCCATGGCCGCGCATGTCGGGGATCAGCAGCCGGGCATCGGGGAACTCCACGCGCAGGAATGCCGTCTGCTCCGGCCCCCACTGGTCGAGGCCCGTTCGAGTGAAGCCGTGCATGAAGATCGCGCGGAGTCCGGAGGCGGCAACCTCGTGACCGTCACCCTGCGGGTCCGGATCCAGATGGTAGGCCAAATCGGCCGCGGGAACTCCCAGGTGATGTTCTCTTGGGAAGCTTTGACGGGAAAACGTGTTGGGATCGGACTCTCGCATCGATGCCCCGGCCACCTCCGTCTACGAATCCCCGCCGGCGGCCACCTGGGCGGCCACGTCGCGGCGCCTCAGTGCGTTGGTTGCTCCCGTCCCGGTAACGCTGCCGGGCTGATCGATATAGCCCAGGCGCCGTCCCAGCACGCGATGGAGCCGCGGCCCCAGGAGTCCGCCCGCGAGGCCGATCGGCAGGCCGGCAAGGGAATCCACTGCGTAGTGAAAGCCTCCATAAACCGTCCCGACCAGGATGCCCACCGCGATCGCCAGCACCGCCCAGCTCAGCCGGCCCAGGTAGGGGCGGCTCACAACCCAAATGCAGAAGACGGCGGCCACGTGCGACGATGGAAACGCGGTTCCCCGAGACGATCCACCTTCAAGGATCCGGTCCACCAGATGGCAGACGACTCCCGGCTTGCTGGCCGGGTCGATGGGACCAAAGTGATGATAGGGCCCCATGACGGGGAAAAGAATGAAGATCGTGTAGCAGACAAAGAAGGTCAGAAAAATACTGATCGTGTACTCGGCCAGCGCCGGCAGGCGAAAGCGCGAGAACACAAGCAAGGCCACGAGCGGAATGAGCACCAGATAGAACAGATAGGAGAAGTGGGTGAACTCCGAGAGCAACCGGCTCGGCATGAGGTGGTAGAACTCTTGGCTGGGCTGGTAGCCGAAGATCACATTCTCCAGAGCAACGATGCGATTGTCGTAGAACTCGGTCGTCACCATGCGATTGAGAAGTCGCAGTGATGTGTAGAACAGGGGCAGGCACGCGATCGGATACCAGTGGCGCACCATGACCAGGCTGGTCGGACCGGTGGTGCGGGGCAAGAAGCGGAACAGGGCGATGACCGCCAGCAGCGTGAAGTGGATCGTGGCGTACGCCATCTTGCCGGGCAGCGTGTGCGGAGAGATCACCAGTAAGAGGCCTGTCAGCGTCAGGTACCCCATGATGACGATGTCGACGGGCAGATAGCCACGGTCATCGGGATGTCCGGCAGGTGCGAGCGACAAGCCTTCCTCCAGCTGATCAGATTCCTACGAGGGTGATCTGGGTGCCCTCGAACTGCGCCCTCCTACTGGTGGCGCTGTCAGAGCCAACCAGCCGTTCGATACCATCGCACGGTCCGAACCATACCATCTTTCATCAAAACGTGCGGTTCGAATCCTTGGTTGCGTGCCTTCTGAAGGGAACATGTCCAAAAGGGCTGCCGGATGTCATCCACTTTCTCCCGATTGATGACCGGGAGAACCCCGGTGAGCCGCCCCGCCCATTCCCCAAGCTCTCCGGCGAAACGCATGACCCAGCTTGCCACCGGCACCTGTCTGACCCGGCGTCCCAGGACGTCGGCGATAGCAAGGCCTACCTCTTCCCAACTGTAATATTCGCCATCACTTATATGATACACACCACTGGCGCCACTCTCCGCCAGCTCGTGGGCGGCCCGGGCCAGCTCGGGGCCGTAGGCCAGGCTAAGGCGACCAAGGCGGGGGCTGGGCAGCGGCAGGATTCCGCGGCGAATCCAGCGGAACAGCGTGAGGGTAGCCTCGTCGCGGGGACCGTAAACCGCCGGAGGGCGCAGCATGAGCACCTGCACCCGCCCGGCGATGGTCTCGGCCAGGTAGGTTTCGGCCGCGAGCTTGCTCTCGCCGTAGGCGCTCAGGGGAGCGGGCCGATCGGTCTCGAGGCGGGGGTGGGCGGCATCGGGAGCCGGCCCACTGGCCGCCAGGCTGCTGATGAAGACGAAGCGCCGGGCATCACGGTTGGCCTCCAGCCACACCGAGGCCAGACTCGCGGTGCCCTCGCAATTGACGCGGAAGTATGCGTCGCCCGAGCGCGCGCGGGTCAGCCCGCCGAAGTGGTAGACATCGCGGATGCCGTCCACCAACGTTCGCAACGAGTCGGGATCGCGCACGTCGGCGGTCACCGTCTCAACCCGCCCGGTAGGTACGAAGCGCAGGTTGCTCGTCCGGCGCACGAGCACGCGGACACGATGGCCGGCGGCGAGCAGGTGGTCGACCATGTGCGATCCGGCGAACCCGGTGGCGCCGGTGACCAATGTATCAACGTTCGTCGTCATGTGTTCCGCTACAGAATCCGCTTTTCGTAGATCCGGTAGGTCTTCTGCACCCGGCAGCCGATCTTCTCTAGGGCCTGGCGCATGGCGCGATTCTCCTCCAGGATCCAGGAGAACTCGCCGCGCACGATGCCCAGCTTTCGTCCCGCTTCAAACAGGCGCAAGTACATGAGCTGATCGATGCCCGTCCGCCGGTACTCTTCGACGAGCCCCAGCGTGAGCACGCGCAGCATATCGATTTTGCGCGCGTGCCACAGGATCTTCAGCAGGCCAAACGGGAACAGCCGTCCGTTGGCGTGCCTGAGCGCCCGATTGTATTCGGGCAGGGCCAGCGCGAACCCCACCGGCCTGCCGTCTTTCTCCGCAAGGAGCACCAGGTCCGGTTTGACGATCGGCTTGAGCTCCTTGGCCATGTGCTCGATCTCGGCCTCGGTCATCGGCACGAAACCCCAGTTCTTCTCCCAGGCCTGGTTGTAGACCTCCCGCACGAGGTTCACCTCATTGCGGAAGTTCTTCATGTTCAAAGGCCGGACCGTGACGCCCTGGCGGGTGGCCAGGCGCTCGGCCACCTGGACCACACGTTCGGGCGGTTCGGGATTGTCGAGGTAGTAGGCCAAGAGGTCCTTGGCCTTCTCGAAGCCGATGCGCTCGATGTGCTCCACGTACTGGGGCGGGTTGTAGGTCATCATCACCGACGGGGGAAAGTCGAACCCGTCGACCAGAAGGCCCCACTCCTCGTTGCTGCTGAAGTTCGCGGGCCCCCGGATCGTGAACAGGCCCGCGCGGCGCGCGCATTCCTGCACCTGGAGCAAGAGCGCCCGCGCGGCCTCGTCATCGTCGGGCATGACCTCGAAGAATCCGAAAAATCCGGTCTCCTCGTCGTGGACCTCGTTGTGCAGGTGATTGAGGATGAAGGCGATACGCCCCACGACCTCCCCGTGGCGTCGTGCCAGGTAGTACTCGACGTAGGCATGCTCCAGGAAGGGATGCTTCGTGAGCGTCTTCTTCATATCGCCGATCAACGGCGGCACCCAGTTGGGATCCCCGCGATAGATTTTCCAGGGCAACTTGACGAACCGGTTCAGGTCGCGGCGCCCTTCAATTCGATCGACACTCAGAGACACTCCGTTGCCTCCTCCTTCACAATCCGAGATTCGTGGAACCATGCAGGCCAGCTCTGGGGACCGGCGCCGGGCCCGCTGTTCACGACGGCAGGGCCATTGAAATAGCTATGCCAGGGGACGCGCCCCGAGCGCGGCCCCCACAATGGGTGATCCGTGTCTTAGATCAGACCGTGTTTCTTGCCAACCTTCTTGAAGATCTCCAGCGCTCGGGAGAGCAGATCCTCCGTGTGGGTGGCCATCACGCTCGTTCGGATCCGTGAACTGTTCTCCGGTACCGCG
>CAZZIF010000372.1:0-4002 GCA_964654025.1 uncultured bacterium | reverse complement strand
GCGGATGGGTGCGCAGGACGGACGGCTCGGGCACCCCCCGGCCGGGCAGCACGAGACCTCGCCGGACTTGCCCATCGACGGGCATCGCCCGCAGGCAGCCCAGCCAGCGATCCCACCAGCTGGTATCCGCATTCGCCGATGTTCCCCGCTTGGCAGCTCCGACGCCAATACGCAGCAGGCGCGGCACCTTCTGGCCCGGCCAGAGCATCTGGACTTCAGCAGCCCCCAGGGCGTCCCCGAGCAATCGCAGCAGGCGCTCGACCGCGGCCGCCCGTTTCGCGGGCGGATGCGGGGCCGCGGCGTGCAGAGCCGCCAAAAGCCCCAGGAGTTCGTGCTGACGATGGTTCATGGTACCTCCCCATCCCCTGGTCAACAGGATGCATGCCATTGCCGGGTGAGGACCGGAACGTCTGTTATCATAAGGAGTTTGGAAACAAGGTATGCACAGTCACTCTGGGAGCAGGGCGGAATGCACGGCGCGGTTGGCGGAATGCAATCGGGCAGCCTCCCGGCTGCCCGAATAACCGTACGCCCGGCGCGATTCGAACGCGCGACCTTCTGCTCCGGAGGCAGACGCTCTATCCAGCTGAGCTACGGGCGCTCACATAGCTACAGTACCCATGGCCCCTGGGTTTGTCACCAGGTTTTCTCAGGTTGCGCCGCCCTGGCGCCTCCTCGGCCACCTCAACCTTCCCGCGCAATCAGGGCCGCCGCGTGTTCCCGGGCTTCGCGATCCACGGCCGATCCTCCCAGCATCCGGGCCACCTCGCCGATGCGGGCATCCCCATCGAGGAGACGCAGGCCGCTGCGCGTCCCTTTCGCCTTACGTTCTTTCCACACCTGGATGTGGTGATCGGCGGCCGCCGCGATCACCGGCAGATGGGTCACCAGCAGCACCTGGCGATGCCGGCTGACCCGCCGCAGGCGGCGGGCCACCGAACGGGCGGCCGTCGCCCCCAGACCGGCATCGATCTCGTCGAAGACGGTCAGGAGCGCCCGGCCTCGCTCGCCCAGCACCACCCGCAGCGCCAGGGCCACGCGGGCCATCTCGCCCCCACTGGCGATATCGCCCAGCGGACGCAGGGGGCTCCCCGGGTTCGTGCGCGCCTCCAGGGTCACCTTCTCGGCCCCCGCGGGACCGATCCTGCGGTCCCCGGCCGCGAGCACCCGGCCCCCCCGCGCGCCGGCGGCGAGGTCGCCGAACGCCACGCTCAGTTCGACGCCGCTCATGCCCAGCTCGTGCAGTTCGCGGCCCACGCGCTGGATCAGATCCTGGGCGGCCTTCCGGCGCGCGTCCGACAGGCGGACGGCGGCTTCCTCCAGCGCGGCTTCTGCCTGGGCGCTGGCTTCGGCGAGGCGGGCCCGCGTGTGCTCGCCTTCGGCGAGTTCGTCGAGCGCGGCGCGCATGCGATCGGCACCCGATACGATCTCCTCGAGCGGCTGGCGGTGTTTGCGCTGGAGTTGCTCGAGCCGGGAAGCTCGTTGCTGCAGCTCGGGTAACATCTCCAGTTCCTCGGCGTCCTCCCGTCGCTGCTTGCGTAGCAACCGCTCGAAGCCCCGGGCTCGCTGGAGCAGTTCGTGCAGAGCCTCCTGGAGGTCATGCCAGGCATCCTGCTCACCGTGGGCCTGCTCGCCTGTGCCTTCGGCTTCTCGGACGTTGATCGCCGCATCCGTCCGGTCGAGCGGGAAGTGCGCATCCAAGGTCTCGAGCACCTCGAGCGCACCGCCCTCGGGCGCGTTCATGGCCTGCTCGGCCTGCGCCAACCAGGTCGCTTGGTGCGCCGAGGCCTCCAAGCGCTTCACCTCCGACCGAATCTCCTCCAGCTCGCCCGGCCGCGGCGCGAGGTCCTCGATCTCTTTGAGCTGGAAGCGCAGGTACTCCTCGTCGCGGGCCAGCTCGGCGAGCTGAGCCTCGTGGTGAGCCAAGCTGGCAACCGCCTCGCGCGCGGCCTGAAATCGCGTTCGGACCTCCCGGCGTAGCTCGCCCAGGTCGCCGAAGAGGTCCAGCAGATCTCGCTGGACCTCTGGCTGCCGGAAGCGCTCCTCTTGGCGCTGGCCGTGGATCTCCACGAGCTGCGCGCCCAACCGCTTGAGGTTTCGCTGCAGCACCTGCTGCCCGTTGATGAAGCAACGGCTGCTGCCCCCGGCGCGAACCTGCCGAGAGAGCACGATCTCCCGGCCCTGAGTCAGGATGCCCATCGAAGCCAGGATCCTGCCCAAGGCGCGATCGCCGCGGAAGGTGGCCTCGACCAGCACGAGATCGCCCGCCGGTCCAATCCAGGAAGCCGAGCCCCGGGCCCCGAGCGCCAAACCCAGCGCACCCAAGAGCAGGGACTTGCCGGTGCCGGTTTCACCGGTCAGGACGTTCAGATGCGGGCTGAACTCCAGCTCGGCATCGTCGATCAAGAGGAAGTTCTTGACGCGCAGTCTGAGCAGCATTCCTCGTGACCTCCCCCGCGGACCCCTTCGCTAACCGCCCCACTTCAGCTTCTCGCGCAGCACATCCCAGAACGCTCGCTGGCGAAGCTGCACGAAGCAGGAACTCTTCTCCGCCCGGCGCACCTCGATCGATTCTCCCGGGTGAAGGTCCAGGAAGACCTGGCCGTCGACGGCCAGGTACACTTCGCCGCCGTCGCGCGTCCACTGAATACGAATGCTCTCGTAGGCCGGGAAGATGAACGGCCGCACGGCGAGACTGTGGGGACAGATCGGCGTCGCGATCAGCGCGTCGAGCAGCGGTTCGAGGATGGGGCCCCCCGCCGAGAGCGAGTAGGCGGTCGAACCGGTGGGTGTCGCCACGATCATGCCGTCGGCCTTGAAGTGGCCGGCCGAGGCCCGGCCCACTTTGGTATCGATCTCCAGCAGTCGCTGGCGCGCTTCATGGATGACCGCATCGTTGAGGCCGTATAGCGTGGCCCGGGGCCGCCCCTTCGGGCTCAGGATCGAGATCTTGAGCATCATGCGCCGCTCGATCGTGTAGTCGCCCAGCAACGTCTGGCGCATGGCCTCTTCGAGATGACGGATCGAGACATCGGTCAAGAAGCCCAGCCCACCGAAGTTGACGCCCAGAATCGGGACCTCGTGGGGATAGAGGGCGCGCGCCGAGGCAAGCAACGTTCCGTCCCCCCCCAACACCACGAGCAAGTCCACCCGCCGAGCCAGTTCCTGTTGCGGCAGGCGGCCGACCTCGACCGGAAGCTTGCCGTTCAGGTCTTCGCTGACCCACACCTGGCAGTCGACCTCGCGAAGCCATTCGACCAGCCGCCGGAAGACCGAACGGCAGCGGCGCTTCTCGAAGTTGGGGTAGATCCCAACGTGACGAATCGTCCGCCGGGTCACGGCAGCTCCTCCAGCGTTCCCCCGGAGGCCTCCGCCGGGGCGACCTTGCCATCCGCCATGAGCAAACGCACTTCCTTCTCGGCCTCGCTGAGCGCGGCCACGCAGCGATCATACAGACCGCGCGCCTCCCGGTAGAGTTCCAAGGCGTGACGTAGGTCGGTGCCACCCTGCTCGAGCTGGGCGGCAATGGCTTCCAGCCGCTCGAGAGCCGGTTCGATCTCGAAGCTCTCCTCGGATTCCGCCGCGGCCGACGCCGCTCGTTTTCTTGCTGGGCTCATGCTGGCCTCCCTCGCGTCGTCTCGTCCTCGCGGTGAGACATTCCGGAGTCCGCTTTCTCGCGCGCCTGCGGAGATCACCCCACCCGATCGTGCCCCGGGCAACTTCGCCCCGGCCCGTTCCGCGCCGGCCGATCTTGCTCCGGCCATTCGTGCCCCGGCCGATCGCGCTCCAGCCGATGTCATTCCACCCGATCGCACTCCGGCCGACTTTGCTCCGGCATCTCGAGTTCCAGAACCTCGCACGCGAGCCCGCCCCGGCCGAGCTTGACGTGGATGCGGTCACCGGCAGCCACCTCCTCGGCACCGGTCAGCACCATGCCGTCAGGTCCATAGGCCACCGCGTAGCCGCGGCGCAGGATCCCTTCCGGATCGAGCGCCGCCAGAC
>CAZZIF010000371.1:0-4009 GCA_964654025.1 uncultured bacterium | reverse complement strand
ACCTGCTCGATGGTCTCGATCTGGGTGTCGTCCATGATGGTATTCATCCCCCCATTATGAACGGAAACACGCCCCGCCTTCAGGCTCATTTCATGTTGGAATCGCCCTATCCTTCAGGCTCATTTCATGTTGGAAGAGGCCATGCCTGGAGTGGGCTTCGGGACCGTGCTATACTGGACCATGTGACCGAAGAAGAGCGCCCGGGGGACCGGATTCCGGGGCCAGGGCGCTCGAGTGACCGGAGGGACTGAGCGACGCCAGCGGAGAGGTGTCCTGTCGGGGCGATTTGAGGCGATTGGCGGCCCGCTTGCGGGGGGAGGGTGGATAGAATCCACTATGCACCCAATATGTGATGCCATGGCAATGGACCAAGAACTCACAAGGAGGTTTCCCATGAACCGGAAACACTACGCCCTGATCGGCATGATCGTTTTGGCTACGTTCTTCTTCGCAGGCTGCGGCAATGACAACAGCACGATCACGATGCCGAACATGGCCGCCGACAACGGCGCCACAGCCGAGGAGATGGCCAATCAGCAGTGCCAGAACACGACGCAGATCTTCCTCAAGGTCAACAACCTCGAGATCACGAACGAAGACCTCGAGACCTTCGCCGCACTGTTCTCCGGCAACACCGCCTATGACGACTTCCTGAGCGCGATCCCAGGAATGTATGGAGACGACATCGAGGTACTGACACCTGAAGTGGCCGCCGAAATCGGCGAAGGCTATTTCGAGAAGGTCATGACCAGTTGGGGGAGAATCAAGGCGATGTTCAAGCGCAGCTAGGCCATCACATGCTAAAGGAACTGATAGGGCGGGATGCGCTATACAAGGACACCACGCTACATCCCGCCTTATCTATGGAGGATTATAACCATGAGAGCCATCACGTTTGTCATCATCATGTTGATGACATACACAGGTCTTGCCTGCGCTCAAAGCAACGGCGAGATCAATACAACCGTCTACATCGAACCAGGCAACATGCTCGTGCTTGATGCGTGGGCCGATGAGTCTACACGGGTGCATCAGGTGATTGAAGGACCGGCGACAATCGGCGTGACCTACCAATTGTATGAGCCGTTCTTCATCACGTACACCGACACCGAGGGAGAAGAGTGTACGGTGCAGCACTATCCCCCACTCCAAGAGAACCTACTCCCCTTCACCGAGGAGAAGTTAAGGCTTCTCTTCAACACCCCAAAGTACCAACGCATCTTCCAACTGCCTTGGGTGGCCGAGCACCTCACCGATCCTGAGAACATCATGAGCAATGACATCGAGGTGCTGAAGGACGCCTACCTGCAATGGGAACTACGATGGCGCGAGGTGAAAGTCGAAGCCACGAACCATGCTCACGACCTCTTCAACAGCGATGGTTCGAACGCCGCTGAGGTTGCAGAGAGCGTCGCAGACTTCATGGCGACTCATGATGATATTGTGCAGAAAGTGCGGATCGACAGTAATGAAATCATCCCCACCGGCATAATCATCCATGTGAACCTCTCAGGCCACGGTGAAGAGCAGTTCATGATCGGAACGAACATCTACAATGCCGCGCCGATCGAGCCCTTCACTCCGGACGAAGCTCGCCAGGAGTTCAAAAGCCTGGAGTTATTGAGCCACAGCGACACCACAGTACGCATCCACCTCAACTACGGCAACAACGGTGACCGTCAGACCGGGGAGCTTGCTGAGAAGCGAATCCGAGAGGAGGGCTAAGTCATGAAGACAACAGAATCGTCCAGACCCGCAGGTCGTCGAAGGCGGGATCGCGTCCCAACTCGCGCGCGAAATCGTCCAGAGCGGCGAACTGCCGCTCGAGCGAGCATCACTTGCCGGGAAGCGCGAAGTCGGGCGGCGGGCACCCTGGCAGCACTTGGATGGCGCGCCCCTGGATCTCATCGGTGGCCTCGTTGAGATCGCGCACCAGCAGTCGCGGCCGGTAGGTGCCGGGCTGGTCGAAGACGTGGGCCACGCGGCCGCGGCGGGTGAAGCGGAGATCCCACGCGCCATCGCCATCGAAGTCCCAGCGCTTGGCCAGCTGGCCGGTGAGATCGCGGTCATAGGAGCTGAGACCGGCGTCGAAGACGAAGCTGGTCAGCCCGGCCCAACCCTTTGTCGGCGTCACCTCCAACCGCGCCCGCGGTGGGCGGTTGCCCGCGGCATCCTGCGCGGCCCACTCGGCCCCGGAGGCTTCCGCCGCCGGCGGCCGCCGCGAGCCCGCCTCCGTCTCCTTCCCGTCCCGGCAGCCTGCCCCTGCCAGCAGCGCAACGAGCGATACGATCATCAGGCCGGCCCAGGCCGGAGAGGACGCGCGTCCCGGCGCGAATCGTCTCGCCATCGAACGCATCGGACTACGGCTCCGGAATCTCTTCGGGATCCAGCTTGGGAAACAGGATCTCGGGCCGCTCGAAGGGCGTGCCTGCCGGCAGGAGATCCTGGCCGATGCGCGACCAGCTTCCCGGAGCGGCCGCGCCCTCCAGGTGGAGGAACCCTGCCAGCCGCTCCGCCGCGCCGGGCAAGAAGGGCATCATGAGCCGGCTAAGGCTGCCCACCAACTGCACGCACACGTAAATCGACCGCGCACAGGCTGCATGGTCGCGCCTGCGCGTCTCCCAGGGCTTCTGTTCATCGAAGTAGCGGTTGCCTTGGCGGGCCAGATCGAGCATCACCGCCTGTGCCTGGCGGAACTGGAATTGCTCCAGGCAACGGGCCACCTCGTCGCGGCAGGCGGCGATGGCCTCGAGCCGCTCGCGATCGCCCGCCTCCAATTCCGCCTCGGGAAGCCGGCCCTCGAAGTTCTTGATGCCAAAGCTCAGCGTCCGATGGACGAAGTTGCCCAGCACGTCGGCCGCCTCCCCATTGGTCCGGTGCAGGAAATCGTTCCAGGAGAATTCCGAATCGCTCGATTCCGGCGCCACCGACGTCATGTAGTAGCGCAGGCGGTCGGCGCCATAGGTCTCGATGAAAGAGGCCACCTCGATCACGAGCCCCCGGCTCTTGGAGAACTTCTGCGCCGCTTGCTCCCCGGCGCGCTTGAAGTTGAGGTACTCGTTGGCCACCACGACGTCGGGCCGGGTGTAGTCGCCCTGGCCTTGCAGCATGGCGGGGAAGAAGATGGCATGGAACGGGATGTTGTCCTTGCCGATGAAGTGAACGATACGGCTGGCCGCATCCTTCCAATACGCCTGCCAGGCTTCGGGACGCTGCTGCTGGCGGGCCCAGGCCATCGTATTGGTGACATAGCCGATGGGCGCATCGAACCAGACGTAGATGCACTTGCCCGCGGCATCGGGATCCTCCAGCGGGATCGGCACGCCCCACTCGGAATCGCGCGTGACGCAACGCGCCCGCAGGCCCTCGCGCAGCCAGCTCATCGCGCCGCCACGGGTGTTGGGGCGCCAGTCGGTCCTGGGCTCGAGCCAGCGCATCAGATCGTCCTGGAAGTGATCCAGACGCAGGAACCAGTGCACGCTGTCCCGCAGCACCGGGGTCGAACCGTCGCCGGGCAGCGCCGAGCGCGGATCGCGCAGATCGGTCACCTCGTAGGTGGAGTTGCACTGCTCGCATTGATCGCCGCGCGCATCCCCATAGCCGCAGTTGGGGCAGGTGCCCTCGACATAGCGGTCGGGCAAAAACATCTCGCGCTTCTCGGAATAGTACTGCTGGATCACGCGCTTCTCGATATGGCCGCCCTCGTGGAGTTTGAGAAAGAACTCCTGCGTGGCGCGGTGATGCTCGGGCCAGGAAGTGCGCCAAGTGGACTGGAGCGCTTCGTGAGGGGGAGCCATCGGGGCCGGGTGGTGGCCGCGGCGGAAGCGATGGCGCACGCGGCGGGCGATCGCGGCCAGCGCCTCCAGATCGGCGAGCATGCGGTCGGTCTCGGACGGTTCGTCTTCAGCGCCCACGAGCGACTCGGCCTGCGCGCGTGACTTCAGATACAGACGGGGATGGGTGACCAGGTGGGCGCGGGTCTGCGGGTCCCCTTGCTTCCAACCTTCGT
>CAZZIF010000370.1:0-4015 GCA_964654025.1 uncultured bacterium | reverse complement strand
CCACGGCAGGAATTCGGAAGGGAATCGGGCGGGTTAGTTGAATACGGCCGGCATGATGACCGCCACCATGATGGCGGCGTTGACGGCATCGACGACCTCTTTGGTCGCACGGGCGGTGTGACTGCCTTCGGCGATCCGCTTGATCCGCTCCTGCCGCGTCTTCAAGTCGGCCTTGTCGAACTTGGTGCGCAGAAGGTGGGTCTGATGGCCCAACGCAACCAGGATCGCATCGCGCGGGTCCACCTCAGGATGCTCTCCGAAGATCGCCCCACGCAGTCGCTCGGCGAGCCGTCGTTCGGGCCCCGGATCGATCTCGGGGTAGATCTTGCGCGTGAAGATGCCCAGCACCTTGTCCTCGTCAGCGCGCAAGATTCCGCGGCGGCACAGCTGCAGGGCCGTCCGCTCTTTGAGGTCTTTCATGCGCGCCAGCTTGCGCACCCAGTCGGTAAGCGGCTTGCGGCTGCTCTGCTCCGAGATCAGCTTGATGGCCTCATCGAGCACCGGATCACCCAGACGCCTGGAATCGGTCAGCCGCACGAGGGGCTTCTCCTTCTTCCCGCTTTCGGGCTCGAGGGTGATTCGTTTCTGCAGAAGCAGCTCGGTGATCGCGGCGGCCGCGAGCGGGTACTCGATCGATCCGGAGGTCGCCACCGTGCCGGCATCTTCACGCAGCGCCAGCAGCATGAACTCCTCATGCAGATAGAGATCGTCCCGGGCCATGGATACCTCCGCCGGATCAGATGTGCAGCCGGTAGAACGCCTCCCCTACGGTAGGAGCCGAGGTCGAGGACGTCAACCGTCAGGACACCTCGGCCAGTTCGTCTTCGAGCTGTTGCGACCGGTCCTGCAGGCGCGTCAGGCGTGACATCAGCACGTAGACGATCGGCACCAGGATCAACGTCAAGAAGGTCGAGAAGAACATGCCCCCCACGATGACGATGCCCAGCGGTTGGCGGGCCTCGGCGCCCGCGCCCCAACCCAGCGCGATCGGCAGCACGCCGAAGATGGTCGAGAGCGAGGTCATCAGGATCGGACGCAGCCGGATCCGCGCGGCCTCGACCACCGCATCGAGCGCGCTGCGGCCCGCGCGGCGGAGCTGATTCGAGAACTCCACGATCAGGATCGCGTTCTTGGTCACCAGACCGATCAGCATGACCATCCCGATCTGCGAGAAGATGTTCAGGCTGAGACCGAAGATCCATAGCGATGCGATCGCCCCCACCACCGCCAGCGGCACCGAGAAGAGAATCGTCAAGGGGTGGATGAAGCTCTCGAACTGGGCGGCCAGGACCAGGAAGATGAAGATCACAGCCAGCAAGAACATGAAGTAGAGCGTGGAGCTCGACTCCCGGAACTCGAGCGACTGGCCGGCGAGCGCGGTGCGGACACCCGGCGGCAAGCTCTCCGATGCGATGCGATCCAGATCGCCCAACGCGGTGCCCAGATCCACCCCGGGCGCCAGATTGGCCGACAGGGTCGTCGAGCGCGACCGGTTGTAATGGTTCAGTTCCTTGGGCGCCGCCGTCTCCTTCACCTCGACGACGGTGGCGAGCTGGATGAGTTCACCGTTGCCGGCGCGCAGGTAGATTTCGTCGATCACATCGGGTGTCGCCCGGTCCTCCGGACGGACCTGAGCGATGACATCGTACTGCTTCGCCCCCCGCTTGAAATCACCCACCACGCGGCCGCCCAGAAGCATCTCGAGGGTCGAGCCGATCTCGGTCACCGATACACCCAGGCGCGCGGCGCGGTCGCGGTCGATGTTGATCTGAAGCTCGGGTTTGTTGAGCGTCAGGTCCGAATCGAGGTTGATCAGATAGCCCAGCTCCGAGGCCTTGGCCATCAAGACGCCCATCGCCTCTTCGAGCTTCTCGTAACTCTCGGCCTGGAGCACATACTCGACCGGGCTCGAGGAGAACCGCCCGCCCAGGCTCGGCGGGTTGACCAGGAAGGCCTGAATGCCGGGGATCGAGAAGACCCGCGGGAAGAGCTCGGCCACCACCTGCTGCTGGGACTTGGCGCGCTCGTCGCGCGGGGTGAGGCGGAAGAAGGCGAACCCGTTGGTGACCCGGCCCGGACCGCCGAAGCCCAGGCCCGTAGCGGTGAAGAGCCCCGCGTGCTCGGGCCGGCTCATGAGGATCTCCTCGAGCTGGCGCATGTAGCGATCGGTGTAGTCCAGGGTCGATCCCTCCGGCGCCACGACGATCGCGAAGGCGATGTTGCGATCCTCGGTCGGGACGAGCTCCTGCGGCAGCTCGCGGAACAGGAAGGCCGCCACGGCGACCGCGGCCGCGCTGCCCAGGATCACCAGCCAGCGCAGGCGCAGCGCCAGCCGCAGCGATCCGGTGTAGAGCCGGTCGAGCCACGCGAAGAAGGCGTCGAAGGAGCGGCTGGCCCAGTTGGTCTTGGTACCGTGCAGGGGGCTCAAGAACCGCGAACAGAGCATGGGCGTCAGCGTGAGCGCCACGAAGCTCGAGATGATGACCGCCACCGCGAGGGACACACCAAACTCGTTGAACAGTCGGCCCACCGAACCGGTCAAGAAGGCCAGCGGCAAGAAGACGGCAACGAGGGCGGCGGTGGTGGCGATGATCGCGAAGCCCACCTCGCGAGCGCCGTCCCAGGCCGCCCGCAGGCGTGGCTTGCCCATCTCGATGTGACGGTAGATGTTCTCGAGCATGACAATGCCGTCATCGACCACCAGGCCGATCGCCAGCACGAAGGCCAGGAGTGTGAGGATGTTGATCGTGAATCCCAGAAAGTACATCAGGGCGAACGCGCCCAGGATCGAGATCGGGATGGCGATGGCCGGGATGAAGGTGGCGCGCAGGCTCTTCAGGAAGGCGAGCACCACCAGGAGCACGAGTCCCAGGGCGAAGAGGATCGTGCGCGCCACCTCCTCGATCGAGTCGCTGATGAAGGCGGAGGAGTCGAAGGCCACGCGCAGATTCATGCCTTCGGGCAGGGAAGCGCGCAGGCCCGGGATCGCCTGGCGCACCTCCTCGGCCACCTCGACCGTGCTGGCCTTCGTTTGCTTCACGACGCCCATACCGATCGAGGGAACACCATTGTACCGTGTGATCGACCGTTCGTCCTCCGGCCCCACGGTAACGTCGGCCACATCGCGCAAGCGCACCTTGTAGTCACCACGCTGGGCAACCACGATCGCCCCGAACTCCTCGGCGGTCTGCAGCTCCCCGCGCGTGCGCACCGAGAACTCGCGCTGGTCGCTCTCCACCCGTCCGCCGGGAATCTCGGCATTGCCGGTGCGGATGGCCCGTTCCACGTCGACCGTGGTGAGGCCCCGGGCCGCCATGCGCTGGGTGTCGAGCCAGACACGCATGGCATAGCGACGGTCACCGCCCACGAAGATCGAGCCCACCCCGGGCAGCCGCTGCAGCACGTCCTTGAGCACGACATCGGCGTACTCGCTCATCTCGAGGGGCGAGTGCCGATCGCTCGAGAGCGCGAGCCACATGATCGGCTGCGCGTTGACGTCCACCTTGGCCACCACTGGATCATCGGCCTCCCGCGGCAGCCGGCCTCGGATGCGTGAGACCCGATCGCGCACCTCGTTGGCGGATTCCTCCACATCCTGATTCAGCTCGAACTCGATCGTGATACGCGAACCCTGCTCCTGGCTCGAGGAGGTGATCGTCTTGACACCCTCGAGGGTGGAGAGCGATTCCTCGATGACATCGGTGATCTCCGCCTCGATCACGCCCGGACTCGCGCCCCGGTAGAAGGTCGTGATCGAGACGACCGGCGGATCGATGTCCGGGTATTCACGCACCGGCAACCGCGAGAAGGCGATCACGCCGAAGAGGACGATGACCAGGCTCATCACCGTCGCGAAGACGGGCCGTTTGATTGAGATTTCGCTCAGTTTCATGGTCTGGTCCCCGCGGATGCTTCGCTGCCCTCTCCCCCGCCGGGGCCGGCGATGGTCTGACCACCGGGCCGCGCGCCACTCGGCACCGGGAACACCCGGGCGCCCTCGAAAAGCTTCTGGTGG
>CAZZIF010000369.1:0-4068 GCA_964654025.1 uncultured bacterium | reverse complement strand
ACCCGCGAGCCAAGAGGCCGCTACGCGAGCTGTGGCTGCGCATGGGGCAGATCCTCTTCGACTCGGTACACAATACCTACCGCGCTGCGCTGGGATTCCGCACCGAGGCGCTCGCTTCGATGGAACTGCTGGCCCGCTACGCCCAGGATTACTACAACCCCCGCATCGATGGCGGCGAGGCGCACATGGAGGTGGCCAAGACAATTGCCGCCGTGCGCAAGCGCCGGGCCCACATGGTCGTTTCGGTCAAGCCGTTCGGATGCATGCCCAGTACCCAGAGCGACGGGGTGCAGGTCAAAGTGCTCTCGGACTATCCCGAGGCGCTTTTCGTCACCGTCGAGACCTCCGGCGACAGCGAGGTGCACGTCAAGAGCCGGATCCAGATGGTGCTCGCGGAGGCCCGCCAACGCGCGCAGGCCGAGTTCGCCGAGGTCGCGCAGCGCTTGGGGCTGGAAGCATGGCTCGACAATCCGCCGGGTGAGATCGACATGCCCACCGCCACCACGCCGCTGCCGCACCGGGCCATCGGCACCGCCGCGAACTACCTGTGGTGGTTGCAGCGTCCCGCCGCGCTGCGGGCGCTGCCGGTGCCCAGCGAGGCCCTCACCGACCTGCTGCGACGCTACCGTCGCGGGGGTGATGGGGAATCGTAGGGGCTTGAGGTGCTGCCGCGGGGCTGATGGGGAGGCGCAGGGGCTTTTCACGTGCTGCAGCGGGCGTGACGGGGAGGCGTAGGGGCTTCAGGCCTGTTGGTGGGTGCCGGTTTCCCGGATCAGGTCGTGGACCAGCGCCAGAACGTGCTGGGTCACGTCCTCGGCGGAGCCGGGCACATGGGCCCCGGCCGCGAACATATGCCCGCCGCCGCCCAGGCGGGCCGCGACCCGGTTGATGGGGTAGCGGCCCTTCGACCGCATGCTCACCTTGTACTCCCCGTTGCCACGGTCCTTGAACGTAAGGGCGACCTCGACGCCTTCGATTTCGAGCAGCTGGGTGATGACATCGCGCAGCTCGTCGGGCTTGGCCTTCGTCTGCTGAATCAAATCCAGGCCCAACATCGCCCAGGCCACCATACCGCCTTCACCCATCTGATAGGAGCGCAGCACCGCGCCGGTCAGGGCCACTTGCGAGATGCTCTTCGAAGCGAACGCGCTGCGGTAGACCTCATCGGAGTCCGCGCCGCTCTCGACCAACTCGGCGGCGATGCGGTGAGTCTCGGGCCGCCGGCGCAGGTACTTGAAGAAGTTGGTGTCGTAGGCGATCGACAGGTAGATGCAGGTGGCCACCTCCGGGGTGACCGGCACATCCAGCGCCTTGATGACCTGCCAGCAGACCTCGCCGGTGGAGGAGGCGGACGGATCACACAGGATCGCCTCGGGGGCATCGCCTTTGATCGGGTGGTGGTCGAGGAAGAGAACGTCGTCGTCCCCGGCTGCGAGGACTTCGCCCAGATCACCCAGCATCGAGTAGCTGTGGGTGTCGACGACCAGGATCAGCTCGTGCTCGCGAAGAAGAGCCGGCTTGCGTTCGTCGGGCAGCATCGTCCAATCGAGGGCTTCCCGCGCGCCGGAGAGGAATCGGTAGCGCTCGGGGATCTCGCCCACCGTAAGAACCGTGACAGCTCGGTCGGGCGAGCGCAGGAGATTGTAGAGGGCAAGCTGACAGCCCACGCCGTCGCCGTCAGGGGACTTGTGCGTCGTGATCAGAAGGCTGCGGGCCTTTCTGAGCCTGTCTGCGAACTCCGATTGTGTCAGCACCGCGCACCATCTCCAACGTGGTCCCGGCCAGCTTCCCGCCCGGCGGATGAGAAGCTCCCTCGTTCGAGGAACCTGCCACCATAGCGCGCCTGCCCCAGCGGGTCAACGGAGCAGAACGGTGCGAGTGCGGCTTTCCCAGTCGCCTCCGGAGAGACGTAGCAGGTACAACCCGGCCGGCAGGCGCCTTCCGTCCGGCGACAGTGCGCGCCAGGTCCAGGCTCCGCCCGAAAGCGTCGCGGGGGTAACCGGCGCATGGTGCAGACGCCGGCCGGCGGCATCGAAGACTTCGAAGAACGCTACTCCCGGGCCGGCTGGGCTCGTCAAGCGCAGTCCACGCGGGTCCCAGCGAAGGTGTACCTGGCCGGTGGAGGGCGAACTGGCCGCCAGTACCGGGCCCGGATCCTGCCCCCGGGCTGATCCGGGTGATCCGGCGGCGGGTAGGCGCAGCAGGCCCCAACCACAGGCGCCGGGGTTGCCCAAGTCCTGGAGGTCGGCGCCGCCCTGAAGGATGCCGAGGAGGTCCTGGCTCGACCAGCGGAAATCGAAGAACCCTCCATCGGGCGATGCGCTGTAGAGGACCGCCGCCGCCCCGGCCACATGCGGGCAAGCGGCCGAGGTGCCCTGGAACGGCGCCGTTGTCGCGGTCGTGACCCGGTCGAGCGCGCAGATCTCCGGCTTCTCCAGCCCACCGAGGGTGGGACCATAGGAGCTGAATGGCTCGAGGGCGGGCTCATCGTCATCCAGGAAGTAGGCGCCGACCGAGAGGACCTCCTCGGCATCGGCAGGAATGACGTAGCTGCCCGGTGGCGTGCCGTGTTCGCCCAGATGACCGTCGTTGTCGAGGCGGAAGAGGCGCAGCTGGGCATCCGCGGTGCCCGTCTTACGCCGAATGACCAGGTCGATGTCGAAGCGGTCCGTTCCTGGAGTGGCGGGCGTCGTGTAGACCAGGTCGCGATACGCATACCCGGATGGGCTTGTGGCCTGATCGCTCGTGGCCACCCTTGTTCCATCCTGGTAGAGATCGATTTCGAGAGCCAGGTCGTGGGAGTACGGCCAGCGATCCCAGGTGAGCACGTAGATGTATTCGGTGTTCGGACGGACGAGGCGGTCGGAAAGCGATTCATCACCACCAGCATCGAACTCGTGCCGGCCGTCGCCGTCCTCGTCACGGAATGCACCGCCGTAGTAGGAGAGGGCCTGGTTGCCGACTGCGTTGACCCAGAGGATCCCTCCGCGGACCGCCTCCCGCGCCACCGAGACCACCTCGCCGGTGCCGTCCCCCGGGCCCCAGAACCAACCGACCGAGTGGGAGATCACCGACACGCCCTCCTCGCGCATCCAGCGGGCGGCGGCCTGCAGTTCCAGCAGGGTTTCGGCATTGGCCAGATAGAGCTGTGCGCCCGGGGCCACGTCGTGCACGATCTCCGCGCAAGCGGTACCGTGCCACGTGCCGTTGGACAGGTCGCCGTTCCCGCTCGTGCTGCCGGCGAACGCCCGCCAGTGGGTGTCGTTCGGCAGCTCCCCGCCGATCAGGCTGGTCGCGCCCGCGAATCCGACGTCCAGAACTCCGATCTTGTAGCCGGTGCCGTCAGCCCCCTGGATGTGCAGGGCCGGCGCGCCCATCTCGGCGACCCCTTCGCTGGTCTCTTCCAGCGGCAGCCCGGTGGGCGGGCGCATGGCGCAATAGAGCCCGGGTACGTCCGCAAGTTGGGGCAGGGCGGCGATCGGCAAGTTCACCTGCCCGATGCGCCCGGATGCGCCTTCCCATACGAGACCCGGGACCTGCGTCTCAAAGGCCGTGCGGAGCAGTGCCGCCGGCTCGCCGTCGGGACCGGTGTCGAGCTGCACGCGCACACGTCCGGTCGCCAGCAGCGAGTGGTCGACGTGGAAGAGAGGGCTGGATGCGGCAACCCAGGACGCGAGGGAAGCCTGGATGGAAGGATCTCCGGCAGGATCTCCGGCAAAGCCTCCGGCCCGGTCTCCGGCCGATAACACCGTCTCGGGTCGGATGCGATCGTGGAGCTGTCCCAGCCAGGGCGAGAGCGGCCCGGTCGCTGTGTCTTCGATCGCCCGCACGAGGGCGGCGTTGGCCAAGATGGTCCAGAGGAGAATGGCAAGGCAGAGAAACGCACGCATGCCGGAGGTCTCCCTTCTACGCGCTTCCTGTCCACGGGCTATCTGTCCACGGGCTATCTGTCCACGCGCTATCTGTCCGCGCGCTTCCTGTTCACGCGCTTCTTCCCTACGTACTTCCCGCATCTTTCCCGCAGCTTCCTACGACGTTGCCTGCCAAGCTCTTTGCCCCGCTTCTTGC
>CAZZIF010000368.1:0-4086 GCA_964654025.1 uncultured bacterium | reverse complement strand
CGTTCTGCGCCTGGTTGGCACTATGCGGCGCCGCAGTGTGCGGCGCTGCCGTGCGTTGCGCTGCCGTGTGCTGCGCCGATTGACTCCAGGCGACCCGTGGCGCACCCCGCGACCGGCCCGCGCGATCGTGCGCGTAGCCGCGGATCATTCGTTGCAGCTCGGCTACGTTGTAGTCGAGCTCCTCGGCCTGCGCGCTCAACTCCTCGGCCGCAGCGGCGGTTTCCTCGGAGCTGGCCGCATTCGACTGGATCACCTGGTCCATCTGGGAGACGGCGGTGTTGATCTGGTCCACTCCCTCGGCTTGTTCACGGCCGGCCGTTGTGATCTGACCGATCAGCTCGTTGACCCGGGTCGAGCCCTCGTCGATCTCCTTGAGGACCTCGGCCACCTCGCGGCTGATCAAGACGCCGTTATCGGCCTTCGTCACCGCCTGCGTGATGAGATCGGCGGTGTTCTTGGCGGCCTCGGCCGACCGCTGGGCCAGGGTGCGCACCTCCTCGGCCACGACCGCGAAGCCCTTGCCGGCCTCACCGGCGCGGGCCGCCTCGACCGCGGCGTTGAGCGCGAGCAGGTTCGTTTGGAAGGCGATCTCGTCGATCGTCTTGACGATCTTGGCCGTCTCGTCCGAGGAACCCTTGATGTCGTCGATGGCCGCGCCCATTCGCTGCATGGCCTCGCCGCCCTTCTCCGCGTTGGCCTTGGCCGCGGCGGCCAGCGTGTTGGCTTCGCCGGCGTTGTCGGCGTTGCGCCGGGTCATCGAAGACAACTCCTCGAGGCTGCTCGAGGTCTCCTCGATCGAGGCGGCCTGCTCCGCCGAGCCCTCGGCCAACGATTGGCTGGAGCTGGAGACCTGATTGGCGGCACTCGAGACCTGGGCGGCCCCTTCCTCGAGCGCGGCGGCGATGCGCGTGAGCAACTTCCTGATACCCGCGGTAATGGTGAGCGCGAGCAGGATGGCGATCACCGCGGCTACAATGCTGATCGCCAGCACTCCGAAGCGGGTCTGGGTTGCGCTCGCGAGCATCTGCTCGTCGGTCATGACGTTCTCGGTCACCGTCTCCCGGATTGAGTCCAGGTACTTCTGGACCTGTTCGAGCGATGGCTGGGTTTTCTGGGCGTAGATGTGCTGCGCCGCCTGCAAACCATGAACCGCGTTCTCGTTCCAGGCGATGATGTCGTCGATTGCTTCGCAGGTTTGATCCGCGAGGGGCGCGGTGTGCGAGTTGTAGTACTCGAATGCCTCGACGCGTTTGCCCTCGGCCAACAGTTCGTTGATGCGGATCGCGCTCTCATGGAGCTTGCGATGTGGCTCCTCAACCGCACGGCACACCGCATCGAAGGCGGGGTCCTGGGCGCGAAGTCCGCGCACGTAGTCGGAGTAATACCACTGAGCGAACTTACACTTGCGAGGATTGGTCTGCACGTCGGCGCGCGTGACGCTCTCGTCCAGCATTGCATCCTTGATCACCGCGGCCCAGCGCAGGTGATCGACTTTCTTGGCCTGCAGTTCCGCGCTCATCTCGAGGTCGGCTTGCCGGAAGACCGCGCCGATCTCGGCGGCCGACGCGTGGAGCTGATCGTGCCACGACTCGATGGCCTGCAGGTCCCCGGCGATCTCCGGCACCATCGCCTCTGCCTGTTTCCGCCCTTCGCCGTAATACCATTTGCCGAAACCGCACTTATGGGGATCGATCTCCACGTTCAGTTCTGTAACGGAGTCGTCGTTGAGGAGAGCATTGACCTCGTTGGCCCAGTTGAGGTGATCCACCTCGCGTTGGACCATCTCACCACGCAGGACATTGCCTCCAATGACCTCCTTGGCGTTCTGGACGATCGTGCCCACGCCCAGGACCGACCACAGGGAGACACCGGCCAGAGCCAGTACCACGAAACCGAATCCGAAAGTGATTTTCTTACCTACTGTCCAGTTCTTCATGACGTCCAATTCCTCGCTTCTGTGGGGCTCTGGGCGCCCGGGCTCTCGGCGCCGGGGCTTTCGGCGCCCGCGCTCTCGGCGTCCTCTCTGCCGCTACGCCCTTTCCGCCTCTCACGATTTCATGAGGTGTTCTGCCGAGGAATGCGGGTGCCCTACCTGAGTTGAGATCGCGGTCGCATTCGAGCATCCGGGCGATATATCGTCCTCGGGGCGCAATAGCTGTAACTATTGGTCGAGGAATGGGCCGAAGGTGCAGATATGTTGCATGCCAGGTGCTAGATTGACGAGAGTGAGCGATCCTGGGCGGCCGGGTCCCCAGTCGAGCACGCGTATGCACGCCACTCGCAGTGCTGGAACCGGTTCCAATCGTCCGATACACTAGGTGGAAGCGCTTTGGGACGGGTGCTGGCTGCTTGCCGCTTGGCGCGCAGCCCAACTCGAATCGGGACTGGCCGGCGGAAGCGGCCGGGTCCTCACACATGCGGCCCTGGAGGAGAGGTTGTATCAAGATCTTACGATCAGCGTGGTGATCCCGGCCTACAACGAGGAGGAAGGCATCCAGGCGGTCATCAAGCGCTTGCCGGACTTCGTCGACGAAATCGTGGTTGCGAACAACAACTCCACCGACCGCACCCAGGAAGTGGCCGAGCGCCTCGGGGCCAAGGTCGTCTTCGAGTCGCGCCAAGGATACGGGGCGGCCTACAAGGCCGGCATGGCGGCGGCCACCCAGGATGTGATCGTCACGATGGACGCCGACTGCACTTACCCGCCCGAGGAGATTCCGGGACTGCTCGATCACCTGGTCGCCGAAGGACTCGACTTCATCTCCGCGGCGCGCTTCCCGCTCAAGGACCCGCGAGCGATGAATGCCACCAACAAGTTCGGCAACTGGCTGCTCACCGTCGTCACCTGGCTGCTCTTCGGGCAGAAGATGGCCGATTCTCAATCCGGCATGTGGGTCTTCAAGCGGTCGGTGCTCGAGAAGCTGCACGTGACCAGCGACGGCATGCCTTTCTCGCAGGAGATCAAGATCGAGGCCGCCCGACACCCGAACGTGCGATTCGCAGAGTACCACATCAGATACGAGCCGCGCGTGGGTGAGGTGAAGCTTCGCAAGTGGCGTGATGGCTGGGAGAACCTGTCTTTCCTTTTCAAGAAGCGGTTCAGTTGATCTCGGGGAGGCCGTGAGCGAGGCATGGAAGCCGGGGATCGCGAGATCGACCAGACGCCATTGATGCGTCGGCGCATCAGTCCACTCAATCTGATGTGGCTGGCCAGCCCATTGGCCTATCCGGCGCTGTACCTGACGGCTCCCCTCTTGCCCGAGACCATCCGCGTCCTGCTGGGTGCCCCGCTGCTCTATTTGTTGCCGGGATGGGTCCTCCACCTGCTCGTGCTGCCACGTTCGACGATCGGACTGGCAGCCCGGCTGACACGGGCGTTCGGACTCAGCGTTTTCGTCTTCTCCGCCATTGCCCTGGTAGGGTGGTTCTTCGGGGGGGATGTGGGATTGGGGCCCGTGCCGGACCCCGGCACGAGCCCGCCCGTCTTGGGCCGGCTCTCGACGCTCATCTCGGCCCTGGCCGGGGGCGTTTTCGTAATGGCCCTGCTCCTGCTCGTCCGGGACGTGCGCAACGCGCGTTCGGTTCGCCGACGGGAAGAACAGGAGAGGGCGGTTGCCGCTTCCATCCTGCCGGGGTTCGAGGTATCGGGAGCCGATGAGCGAGGCCCCGGGACCGCCGGTGGGAAGCCAACCGGCGCCCGGTCTCGCGGAGAGCCGGAGGGGGGCGCGCCGGGCGCGGCCAGCGTGGGAGCGGCCAGCTCGAGCACGGCCAGCTCGAGCACGACCAGCGCGGGAGGGGCCGGCGCCGGAGCGGCCGGCGCCGGAGCTGACGATCCCACCCAAGCGGACCTGTTTTTGGCCCAGCAGCAGGTCAACCCGGTCATGCAACGCATCATGCGCGAGGCCTACCGGCTTGGTGACCAGCACAAGAAGGATCACCCGGTTGCACCACGCTGGGCGACCCTATTGGTGCTCGGAGTGCTCGTGGCATCGGCTTCGGCGTTGGGGTTCTACGCGGGTGGCATGTTCGGATTCGACACCGACTCGCTGGATCACGTCAGTTCTCTGCGCGAGATGGTCGAACGTG
>CAZZIF010000367.1:0-4089 GCA_964654025.1 uncultured bacterium | reverse complement strand
TTGATGAAACCGGCGTCTTCCGCGGCTTCGTGCGCGGACGCTGGTGGCTCGAGGTTGAGCGGGGTTCTGAGTCCGACGCTGATTACTATGAGGAAGGTTCGTTCGCCGGCGATTGGATTGGTGAGCACGGCGACGCGATCGGCCGGGTGGCGGGTCACTGGAGCCGGCGCGGAGCCCGTCCCGGTACCTATAGCGGTCTTTGGCACGGCTTTGCGCCGCAACCCTAGCGGCGCATGACTAGCCCCCGCAGCCGCCTCGCGGCTGCGGGGGGGCTTCCTGGAAGGTGCCCTAAGCGCCCCTCGGGGATCTTCCGTCGGAAGTCGAGAGGAGCCTCCCTTCGGGGGCTCCTCCCTTTTTCTGCACGTCCTGCACCTCGCGTGCTCCCTGCATCGCTTGCCCTCCGTCTCGCTTGTTCCCTGCACCGTTTGCCCTCCGCGTCGCTTGCTCCCTGCACCGTTGGCCCTCCGCCTCGCTTGCTCCCTGGATCGTTGGCCCTCCGCCTCACGTGCCTGGTGCCGGTTGCGGGCCGGGCCGGCTTCGACTAGTCTGGGAGAGCTTTCCCGACTTCACCGTAAGACTACGTAAGACTACGGAGGCACGCGTGGCCACATCACCGGGCGCACGCTGGCAGCGGCGGCGATGGATCGTCGACGGCCACAACGCCATCTTCGCCCTGCCGACCGCTGGACGTCTCCAGCGGGAGCAGCACCGCTTCGAGGCGCGCCTGCACCTCGAACGGATGCTGATGGCCTTTGCCACCCGACTCGAGAAGCCTCTCCTCGTGGTCTACGACGGCAACGAGATCACCGCGAACCCCGACGCTCGCCGGGAGGGGCCGCTCCACACACTGTACAGCCAGCCGCCCGAGGAGGCCGACGACCGGATCGTCTACCTGGCGGACCGCTCGCTCCGCCAGGGCGAATCCGTGGCCATCGTGACCGACGACCGCAAGACCTTGGTGCCGCGGCTGCCCAAGGATGTTCAGGTCTGGGGCGTGCGGGAGTTCTGGAATCGATTCCTGGTCAAAGACGGAACGGCTCCGGATCCGTCCGGCGAGTTCGGCGAGTTTGGCGAGTCCGGCGAGGCCGGCGCGAACGGCGAGGTCGGCGCGAACGGCGAGTTCGGCGCGAACGGCACGAAGGAGAAGACGCTTAGTGCGGAAGATCGTGACCAGATCGCGGCCCTCTTCTTGGAGCGGAGCCAGGAGATCGAGTCGGAAGCCCGCCGTGGGGCCCGCCGGCGGGAGCGTGAGGCGGCGGCGCGGTGGGCTGCCCGCACGGGCGCTGAGCGCGACTCCGGTCAGGCCGGGGCCGCATCGTCCCATCGCCGGAGGGAACTGGAGCCTGTAACCGACGAAATGGATATCGGTTGGGATCCGAATCGGGTGTTCGAATCACCACGCCTCCGCGGAACGCAGGACGGGTCGGGGGGTAGTACACCCCAGAGACGCGACGGACGATCTTCGCGGACGGAAGCGGCGAGGACTGCGGAGGCGCCGAGCGACAGCGGTCGCGCGGCGCGGGAGGCCCGCAAGAAGCGGGGCGAACGCAAGCAGGCGCGGCGGCTGCAGCAGACAGGGAAGAAGGGCACCCCGGGGCAGAAAGGCACCCAAGGGAAGAAGGGTGCCCCAGGGAAGAAGGCGTCGCAGACGCGGCGCAAGGGCAGGAAGCGTTAGGCGCGGCGCAGGGGCGAGAGGCGTTAGGCGCGGCGCAGGGGCGAGAGGCGTTAGGCGCGGCGCCGCTCGATCGGCATGCGGCTATACTTGGCGAACCGGGGAGGTCCTCGGGTGCCGGACATGAACGAAAGCGGGACACGGAGCAGGGGTTGGAGGCTGCCGGCCTTCTGGCGAGGTGGGACGGTGAGGGGGGGCTTGCAGCTGAATGAAGGGCGACTGACGAGAGAGTGGTTGGTGACGAGGCAGTGGTTGGTGACTGGGGAGTGGTTGGTGACGAGAGTCGGTTTGCTGCCTAAGGGGAGCGACGGCTGAGGAGGGGCTGATGCTGAGTCAGTGGCTGGTGCTGAGGGTGGGGCCTATGCCTATGCTGCGGGTCGGCGCGCTGCTGATGGGAGGCGCACTCCTGATGGGGGGGCTGCTTCTGACGGCGTCCGCGGCAGATCCCGCCGGTGTCCAGGAGGGTGCCGAGGATTCGGCAGGGACGCTGAAGGCAGCCCAAGAACGAGTGGCGGCCCACCCGCTAGACCCCGCGGGGCACATTGCCTTGGGACACGCGTTGTACGACCGCGAGCGCTTCCACGATGCGCTGGCCTCCTTCAAGACGGCCGTGTCCTTGGACCCGGACAATCTGGAGGCCCTCGTGAACGCGGGCGTCTTGCACCTGGAAACTGGCCATCCGGTGCTGGCGCTGTCGGTGCTTGCCTCGGCTCGCGAGATCGAGCCCGAGGACCCGTTGCTCTTGATCAACCTTGCCCGCGCGCACGCGGCGCTGGGGGAGACGGCGGCGGCGGTGGATCGTCTGGTCGCCGCGCTCGGGTTGGACCCGGACAGCCAGCCGGCCCATTTTCATCTCGGGGTGTTGTTTGCCGAGGCCGGGATCTATGTCGAGGCGATCCGAGAGTTCGAGGCCGTGGTGGACGCGGATCCGGAGAGTCCTGCGGCGCAGCAGGCAAAGGCGAATCTCTCACGGCTCAGCCGGATGATCCAGGAGGAGGCCCGTGGAGGCCTGGTCGCACAACCGCATACCGGGGACTAACTTGACACCTCCGGGTCGCTCTGATAGCGTGCGGTTCCGTCGTTACTGCCCGGCCGGCAGATCTGAAGGGCGTCCTGGAGAGCGCCCCGTGCAGGCCAGGTTCACATAGGAGAGGGGGATCCGAATGCAGTTGCGTTATCTGCAAATCGCCGTGCTCGGCGGGTTGCTCCTTGCGACCTGGGTGCTGCCAGCCTCGGCCCAGGATACGGGCAGCGAGAGAATCTATTCTCAAGAGGCCGAGTGCCGGAGGCTCTATCAGGAAGGCCTGGAGTACATGAAGAACCAGCGCCTGAACGATGCCGCCGAGGCCTTCGACACCGTGCGCGAGACATGCCCGGCCATGGTCGATGCGTATCTGAACCTGGGGCTCATCTACGTCCAGCTCAACCGTTACAGCGAGGCCATCGCGGTCTACGAGGCGGCACTGGACCAGGATCCGGACAATCTGGACATCAAGGAGGCGATGGCGTTTGCGCTCTCCTCGGCCGGGGAACTCGACGATGCCCTCGATCTCTATCTCGAGCTCCACGAGTCGAATCCGGAGAACCTGAAGGTGATGCGTAATCTCGCCTTCGTCTACCAGCAGCAGGGAATGATTGCCGAGTCGGTGATGTTGTACAACCGTCTCATCGAGCTGGGAGAGGCCGATGCCCGGATGTTGTCCGAGGCCGGTCGGATGTCGCTGGAGGAGAAGCTGTTCTTGCCGGCGGTGACCTTCTATCAGAAGTTGTATGAGTATAACCCGAAGGATGTGAACACGCTTGGCATTCTCGGCGGGTACTACTACAAGATCAAGTTCTACGAGGAGGCACGCGGCTACTACGAGAAAATCCTGGAGATCGAGCCCGATCACGCCAATGCGCTTCTCTATCACAAGATTCTGGGGCACTGCTGCAAGTCGATCAAGGACCACGTCTGCGCCGCCGAGCACGCCGAGTACGTGCTCGAACGGGAGCCGAACGATCTCAACAATTACTGCAGCCTGGCTTTCATCTACAAGGATGCGTCCGACATCGGATCGGCTCTGAGTACGATCGAACGCGGCCTGGCCCAGTTCCCCGAAGGGGACTGCCTTTGGTACGCCTGGGGCACGACGCTCGAGAAGAAGGGCCGCATGGCCGAGGAAAAGAAGCGTTTCCAAGAGGCCATCGGTGCCTATGAGGAGGCCAAGGGGAAGTTCCAACACATCCTCTCGCTGCCCGCTGGCCGTTACACGCAATACGCCACACAGCAGCTTGAGCGGATGGATGCCTTGATCGAGCGCGTCTACAAGCTGATAGAGCAGGAGGAGATGCGCAGCGGCCAGTAGGCGAGATGCAGCGGCTAGTCGACGATGCGCAGCGGCCAGTAGGCGATGTGTAGCGGCCAGTAGGCGATG
>CAZZIF010000366.1:0-4098 GCA_964654025.1 uncultured bacterium | reverse complement strand
CACTCAGCCTGCAACCCAGCCCTCAGCCCGCTGCCAGCGGGGGCGCAACGCTACAACAGACGATTCCGACGATTTCTGATCTCTCGAACGTTTTTGTGCCAGGCGCAACGAAAACGTGATTGCATCTGTGCCGGAAAGCCCTCCGTGCTGAGCCTCGACGCGCCGGGTGCTCACACCGGCGGCAGCGGCTTCCCCCCGCTTCTCACCGGCGCGCTCCTGGGCCTCCAGCCGCCTGCGCGCGGCCTGCAGCCGTGCTCGGCCGCTTCGGCCCGCAGACGCGCCCCCGCGACCGGTCTCGGTGCTCGCGCTGCGGCCGGCCAAGGCCGGCCTCCGCCGCTGCGCGCCGAGCCCGCTCGCCCCCCGCCCCGCCGACGCAGGGCCTTCATTCGCCGCAGACCGCGCTCATTCGCTGAAACGGCACCTCATTCGCTGCAGCGGCCGTTGGTGCTCAGAAGCGCCATGCAGCTCCGATACAATCCACCCGTGGCCCAGCGGCAGACGAGCGCAGCGGCTAAGAGGAAGAAGCTCTTCTTCTTAGCTGCCGCCTGCGCTCTCTTGAGCGCGCTCCTCGCTCCCACGCCGGCCCTCGCGACCCGAACGCTCCCCGACAGCTCGGGATCCACTCTCGCTCCTCAGCTGCCCCGGCTCGAGCAGCTCGGCGCCGATCACGACGCCGGCGTCACTTTCGCGCTCTTCGGTCCCGAGGACCGCTTCGTCTTCGCCGCCCTCACGCTCCTCGACCACGACCAGGTCGACGCCGTGGTCGCGCGGCAGAGCCACGAGCTGCACCTGCTGTCGGGCCAGCTCGCGCGCTCGGACGAGATCGTGTGGGGCCAGAAAACCGCTACCGGGGTTTCCAGCGGCCTCGGCGCAGACAAGCATCTGAAATGGAGTCAGTTAGAGCGGAAAACGCATAGGCGGTCTTATCAGGGCCTCTGGACCGACCCAACCACCGGACTCAGCTACGCCCGCAACAGGTGGTACGACGCCCGCACCGCCTCCTGGCTCTCCGAAGACCCCCTCGGCCCCGTCGACAGCCCCAACCTCTACGCCTTTGTGGGGTGGGGACCGCATATGGGGACCGATCCGATGGGGTTGGTTGACGCGACAGGTTTCGATGCCCTGAACAACCCTGTCGGGCCGTCACCTGGGAGCGGACCGCCGGGGCCTACGACGGAACGAATGATCGCGCTCTATTCGCGTCTTCCTGGGGCGCTTCTCGATAGGGTGATTGGGCTTGCCCTGTTTCCGATTGTCGCTTCGGGCAGGATCCACGATCGCGCCGTTGCCGATGCGAGGAAAGTGGCTGATGCATACGATCAAGGCGGGCAGGCAGCTGCCAACCAAGAGGTGGACCGTCTAAGGAGAGCGGAACACAAGGACTTCCTCAATGGGACCGCTCGAGCTGTTCCTGGTGTTAATACAGGCTTTGAAGTACGCCAGGCGCTGGAGATATGTGAGCAGGATCCAGGCGCACCTTGCGGTGAGGCCTGGGCGGAAGTTTTGGTCTCGGCCGAAATCGACGCCGCCGTAGTATATGGAGCCGGTAGGGGAGTGCGAAGTGGCCGCGCTTCGCCGCAGTCAAGTGATGCCATAGTCGAGATCGAGTTGAGATTCAAGCCGCACGGCGACGCTGCCGAGTTTGCGCGGCAGTTGGCTGGTCAGGAAGCAGGGATCAACAGACTCAACGCAGGACAGATCAGAGCGAATATTGAGGCGTTCTTGAACGAAGGGAGGCCTTCGTCCGCGTCATCCGCCATTCGCGCCGCAAGGCGCCAGTGTCCGTCCGCGGCGCAAGGCAGGGCCGCCCTTCATGAGCCAGACTGCTGTATCGGTGGGAACCCAAAGAATGTGACGGACTTCGGTGGGATCCCTGAGAACTGCTCTATCGGTGCTCAGAACAAGGCCTATATCCAGACTGTATATGATGCAGTAAAGGACCTTCCTTCAGACTCAAGAGTGCGCTTCAGTTTTGTGATAGATCCTGGCTCTTCATAGGGACAAGCTGAGAGAGTGCTGATGTTTTCATTCTCGGTTACATGCAGGCCGTCCGGTGAGCGTACTTCGGCTTTCGCATTGATAACGAGCGACTTGCAGGATACACCGCAGGTTGGCACTTATGATTCTGGCATTATCAGCGTAGTAGATACGCACCTTGGGGAGAGCTTGCTCAGATCTTGGGACTGGCTGGTGCCAAGGGAGTCGAAGGCGATTGTCACAACGGCATTTGGGGATCTGTTTCTCTGGCAACCACATGTTGGGATCAGCTTTCTTGAAGTGCAAAGAGGCGAGGTCACTTTTGTCGATTCGGAAGCTCAGTGGTTCCTCGATGAGTTTCTATTGGATTCAAGAGTGCAGGATGATGTTCTTCGGAGACCACGCTTTGAGCAGCTTAAGGAGCGATTGAGAGGTCTCGAGTACCTGGAGGCTTTCATTCTTGAGCCATGGCAGATTCTCGGTGGGGAGGATAGTCTCGGGCAATACACGATAGGGTCATGCTCGGTGTATCTCGATCTTGTTGGTCAAGCACTCTGTAGGGGCCGAATGTAGTGGAGCTCTTCGACAGGTTGTGCTCCGCAGAAACTCGAATCTCGCGGAGATGAGGTCTCAAGAGCCCAGCGCGCACACCCGTTGATGAGATGCGGGCGCGGTATTGGGCTCGGCGACCGGTCGTGGGAAGTCTCGTCGTGGTTTGAGGCGGCCGAGGAAGCTCGGTTGGAGACGGTGCCGCACACCTCCGGCTGGGCCGACCAGCGGATCCCTGGTGGACTCGGCAATGGTGCCAGGCTTGAGGATCTTAGGAAGTTGCTCAAGATGTTTGGAATCAACAGTTGATAGCGGCAGGTGTAGTGGATGATCGTGCTCGAGGAGGGGCTCACGGTCACGGGTGGGCTGGAGAGCCGACGGGGGCGCGAGCAGCGGATGGATGGCAGCCAGCCGGTTGTCGTTGAGCTGCGCTGGCAGGGGCCTTTCGCGTGGCCCGGGATGGCGGGTAGCCGAAGGGTGACCGGCCTCGAGTCGGCGGAGGTCGCAGGGAGCTGCGGCGTCTACGTGTGGACGGTGGAGCACGAAGGCGGGTTTCTGGTGTACGCGGCCGGGGAGACTCGCCGGCCCTTCCGGGTGAGGTTTCGCGAGCACACCCGGGAGTATCGCTCGGGGCGGTACACGGTCTTCAACGCGGCGGCGATGAAGCGCGGCGAGCGGAAGAAGGTGTGGCCGGGCTTCTGGTACTCGAAGCAGCGGCGCCAGGCGCTGGAGCAGGAGTACTCGCAGCGCTCGTCGGAGATCGCGCGGGCACTCGACGAGCTGCTGTCGAGCTACCGCGTGCTCGTCGCGCCGCTGCCGCCGGAGCGGCGTCTGCTGCAGCGTGTCGAGGGCGCGATCATGGCCGCCCTCTACGCGGCCATCGGCCCCGCAGCTGTGCTCCCCGACCGTGGCATGGCGCTCGCTCCTCGCTGGCCGAGCGAGGCGCCGATCCGGGTGAGGAGCATCTCGCCGGTGCTCATCCACGGCCTGCCGGACGAGCTCGAGGTGTGATCGGCACGCCAGGACCGGCCGACGGGTTGGTGAGCCCGTCGAGATCGTTTACGCTTGGTCTATCCCATCGCGCTGCAGCCTGGAAGGAGCCGAGGATGGACAAGGACGGCCTTCATTTCGTGGTCGAGGCCGACCGCGTGTGGACCCATGGCTTCGGCAGCATCGGGCAGGCGGACCTGGTGATGCGCGCGACGACGGCGACGGAGGTGGCGCAGGCGCGGCAGATCCTGCTGCGGCTGGCGACCTACGTGGTGAGCTGCGGCACGAGGATCGACGCCGGCGACACGTTCGTGATCGACGACGAAGGCGATGTCACGCTCGAGGATGCGCCAGACGGCCGGCTCGAGGTGGTGTGGTCTGAGGGTCACCACGCCGCGCCGTGACGGCGGGCTACTGGTCAGATGACTGCACTTCTCGCGAGATTGAAGGGGGTGCCGGCGAGACGTGCTTACAGCTCGAACTGACCCTGCATCGCCTCTTCGATCATGCCAAGCGCGGCGCCGAGCGCGTTGCTGACGCGCGTCATGACGTCTCGGAGATTCTCAAGGTCGACGGTGCGAG
>CAZZIF010000365.1:0-4107 GCA_964654025.1 uncultured bacterium | reverse complement strand
GATGAGAATACGCGCCATCAACCGCCCGATGCGGCCAAAGCCGTAGAGCACCACCATCATCGCCGGCATGAGCAGCGCCACCGCCAGACTGCGCGGATCACGCGCGATGTGGCGCATCTCCTTGCGCGCAATGGCGAGCACCCGCTTCATCGGTGGTCTCCCGGCTCGCCGGCCGGCGCATTGGTCTCCGGTGCCTCGGCCTCCGGTGAGCCGGTCAACGGTGCCGCCCGGCGGTCGGCGCTCGTCCCAACCTCAGGATCACCTTCCACCACGCGCAGGAAGACCTCTTCCATCGTCTGCGTTCCGGTGCGCCGCTTCAGTTCGGCCGGCGATCCGAGCGCGGTGATCTTGCCCTTCACCATGATCGAAACGCGCTGGCAATACTCGGCCTCGTCCATGTAGTGGGTGGTCACGAAGACGGTGGTGCCGGTTGCGGCCATCTCGTAGATCAGATCCCAGAATTCGCGGCGCGCCAGTGGATCGACCCCGCCGGTGGGTTCATCCAGAAACAGAATCCGGGGCCGATGCAGCGCCGCGCACCCCAGCGCCAGACGTTGCTTGTATCCTAGCGGCAGACTACCGGTCAGCCGCCTCTTCATGCGCTCGAGGCCCAGGCGGTTCACGAGGTCCCGGCCGCGCTCGCGAATCGTCCCGCGTGACATGCCATAGATGCCGCCGCTGAACTCGATGTTCTCTTCGATCGTGAGGTCGTCGTAGAGACTGAAACGCTGGCTCATGTAGCCGATGCGGCCCTTGATCGCTTCGGCCGAGCGTGACAGAGCGATCCCATCCACCCAGGCCTCACCTTCGCTGGGCGCGAGCAGGCCGCAGAACATGCGGATCGCGGTCGTCTTCCCCGCACCGTTCGCGCCCAGGAACCCGAAGATCTCGCCGCGCGGGACGGCCAGATCCAGGTGATCCACCGCCGTGAAGTTCCCGAAGCGCCGGGTCAGGCCCTCGGCCCGAACGGCATCATCCGCGCGCGGGCTCATGGTGGGCTACTCCCGGAAGAGATCCGGCCCCCGCGTCCGGCGCTGTCAGCACCGCTGCCACCTCCCCGGCCGGCGCCGCTGACGAGTGCCACGAACGTATCTTCGATCGAGGGGGAAATCTCGTGCGTCTCGACCCGAAGGGGCTTCAAGATTGGCCCCAGAACCGCTGGAGAGGTCGATGATGCCATCATCACATGCAACCTGTCTCCGAAGCGGTGTACATGGATGCCATTGAGCGCCCGCTCGCGGATCGCGTGCCAGGCCGGCAGCAAGTCCGGTCCAGAGACGGCCAGCAAACGTCCATCGAAACGGCGCCGGATCTGTGCGGGACTCCCTTCGGCGAGTACGACACCCTCGTGCATGAGCACCAGGCGATCGAACCGTTCGGCTTCGTCCATGTAGGGCGTGCTGGCGAGCAGCGTCAATCCCTCGCGCGCCAGCCCGCTCAGGATCTCCCAGAATTCGCGGCGACTGACGACATCGACACCGGTGGTGGGTTCATCCAGAATCAAGACCCGGGGCGTGTGGATCAGCATGCAGGAGAGGGCCAGCTTTTGCTTCATGCCCCCCGAGAGAGCGCCGGCCCGGCGCTTGCGAAACGGCCCCAGACCGCTGAAGTCGAGGAGCCGCTTCTCGCGGGATAGGCGCTCGCCGGTGGGCACATCGTAGAGGTCGGCAAAGAAGCGCATGTTCTCGCTCACCGAGAGATCCGGGTACAGGCTGAAGCGCTGGGGCATGTAGCCCAGATGTTCCTTGACGCGGAACGTCTCGCGGGTGGCATCGAACCCGAGCACCCGTGCTTGACCACCGTCGGGTACCAGCAATCCGCACAGAATGCGCATCAACGTCGTCTTACCCGCACCGTCCGGACCGATCAGCCCATGGACCTCCCCCGGCCGGACCTTTAGGGAGATGCCGCGCAGGGCCGCCTGGGCTCCGTAGCGCTTCCGCAGCTCTTCCACGATGATGGCGGGTGAGTCGGATTCTGGGGGCCTCATCAGATCTGCGCCTCGGCCGTCATGCCAATCTGCAACCGTCCCTGTGGATTGGGAAGCGCCAGCTTGACGGCATAGACCAGCTGCGCGCGCCCCTTGCGCGTTTGCGCGTTCTTGGGGGTGAACTCGGCCTCAGCGCTGATCCAGCTCACGCGGGCCTCCAACGGACCCTCGAGCTCATCGGCCAGGGCATCGACCCACACCGGGACGGTCTGGCCCAACTGGACCCGATCCAGATCCTCGGCCTCGAGGTAGATGCGTAGCTCCAGGCGCGACAGGTCGGCGATCCGTAGCGCCGGGCGCGCCGGACTCGCCATCTCGCCCGGTTCGAGCGCACGCACGAGCACGGTACCCGCGCGGGGCGCCCGCAACACGCCATCGGCGAGCTGGCGATCGAAGACGGCGATGGTGGCCTCGATGCGGGCCGCCTCCGACCGCGCCACCTCCACGCGGCTGCGCGCCGCGGCCACCTGGCTGGCGGCCACATCGCGATGGGCGGCGGCATCGTCGAGCTGCTGCTGGGTCGCGCTGCCCTGGGCGTGGAGGGTGCGCACCCGCGCCAGGGTCGTCTCGGCCAGCTCGAGAGTGCGCTCGGCTTGCCGCAGAGATTCGCCGGCTGCGTCGATCTGCGCCCCGAGGCTCGCGCGCTGTGTCACGCTCACGCGACGCTGCAGGGCGAGGAGTTCGGTGTCGAGTACGACGAGGGTGTCGCCGGCCTCCACCCGGGTGCCCAGCTCGGGTCTGACCTGCAGGGCGCGCCCGGCGATCGCCGGCGCCAGGTCAACCTCGGTAGCCTCGAGCGATCCCGAGGGTCGCTGGTCACCGCCGTTTCCACATCCGGCCAGGAAGAGCGCGGCCGTCAAGAAGAGTCCGGCGGCCCTGGGCGTCTGCAAGCTCGCCATCGGATGCATGATCGGTCTCCTACGAAACAAGCTCGATGTCATCGGCTCGTGGTGGTCAATGGCTTCGTCGTGGTCCATGGCCTCGCGGTGGTCCATGGGCTCGAAGGCAATCATTCCAGGAAGTACAGCAACTCGACCTCACTGAGGCGAACCCGCGCCAGCGCTGCCGTCCAGGCCGACTCGGCCTCGGCGAGATCGTCTTCGGCATCCAGCCGCTCGCTCTCGGTGGCGGCGCCGTTCGCGTAGCGGCCCTTGACCAGGTCCAATCGGGCTCTCTCCAGATCGCGACGCTCATGAGCCATGCGCGCCTGTTCCTGCGCGGTCTCCCACCGCACCCGGGCCAGGGCCAGCGCCTGGACGAGCCGATCGCGAAGCTCATCGTATCGGGCCTGGGCCTCGCGCTCGGCGGCGCGGGCCTGCTCCACGCGTCCCGAGCGTGCCCCCCACTCCCACAGCGGCCACTCGAGCATCACCCCGGCGGTCGCGAAGCTCATCCAGTCGTCGGCGATCGGGTCCACACCGGGCCGCCCCTCGTGGACGGCGGCCTGGGCAACGATCTTCGGAAGGTAGGCCGCCTGGGCAACATCGGTCCGTGCCTGGCTCTGCGCCACGCGTTCGGCGAGCGCATGGAGCTCGGGCCGTTCCAGGGCCCACTCCATCGTCGTCTCGGCGGAGAACTCGGGAGACAGGAGCGAGGTCTCGAGCAGGCCTACCGGATGAATCTCGGCCCCGGGGCGCCCGATGCGGCGTCCCAGCTCGAGCTGTGCGGCGCGGGTGGCGGCCCTCGCCTCGGCGTGCCGGATCTGAGCTTTCCGCAATCGCGCCACGGCTTGAATGCGCGCCTCTTCGCTGGATGCGCCCGCGGCGATGCGCCGCCCGAGCTCCTGGATGTGACGGTCCAGACGACGCTCGGCCACCTGGGCGGCCTGTACCTGGGCTTCCGCGGCCAGGGCTTCGAAGAAACCGCTGCGTACTTCGTGCAAGACGAGGAGGGTATCGGCGCATTGCTCGTGGTGGTGTGCCCGCGCGGTGGCCTCCTGGGCCGCGATGTGTCCGCTCAGGGCGCCACCGGTGTAGAGCGCCACCTCGGCGCCCAGCCGCAGGTCATATGCGTGATGGGTGCCGAGCTCAACGGCAGATAGGCCGGGCACCAGATCCCCCAGCGGCATCTGCATCGTCTCGCTGACGTATTCGTAGCCGCCCCGCAGGATCAGGTGC
>CAZZIF010000364.1:0-4113 GCA_964654025.1 uncultured bacterium | reverse complement strand
GCGCCGAACCTGGAGCCGATCTTAGAAGGTGATGTAGACGTCACTGTGCGAATCCCTATCGCCGCCGACCTGCCGACCCACATCGCTCCCTGCTGGGACCAGGCCACGGTTGGGATCCCGGACGAAGGGCTCGATGATGAACTCCTCGCTGACATCCTCGCCCTGATCCAGATGACTCAGATCGATGTCCGAAAACGGCCCGGAAACCCCGGTGGCCAAGAGTTCGTCCTCTCCGGCCCGCACCTCGTCCACCGGATCGGTGGTCGCCATCTGCGAGCCCGTCTGGGTCCCCAGACCAGGCGCGCCCCCGTCTTCGGCAGAGCCGCCGAAGCCGATCAAGAGCCCGATCCCCAGCCCCAAGGCCACGCCCATCGCCGGCCGCAGCCACATCGAACTCCAGGCCGCACGCAGCCCGTCGGTCCAGGAGGCCCGGCCCGGCTCAGCGTAGCCGCCCAGGTCCTCGTAGGCCTCGCCCACGGCGCCGCTGGCCTCGGCCTCGGCGATCCGGGCCTGGACCGCGGCCAGGAAGGATTCTCCTGGATCCGCTTCGGGCAGGGCGTGCAGTAATCCGACCAGGCACTGGAGTTGCTCCTCCTCTTCCGCGCAGTCCTTGCACTGGACGAGATGGGCTTCCAGATGTTCCTCCTCCTCGAACGTCAGGTCGCGATCGAGGTGGGCAGACAGACGTCGTTTGGCTTCGTTGCAATTCATTGTGCCGGCCTCCGCTTGAGTATGGGCTCCAGCATGTCCTTGAGTTGATTGCGGGCTCGGTTGATCCTGCTGCGGACGGTTCCGCCCGGTATGTTCAGAACCAACTCGATCTCCTCGTATGTCAATTGCTGCACATCCCGCAGCAAGATGACCTCTCGGTACTTCATCGGCAATTTGTGGATGGCAGCCATCACGATTTCCTCGACCTGATGCTGATGAGCTGCGTGCTCCGGTCCAGGTGTCTTGTCCGCGAGGAAAGCGCCCGAGTCACCGGTGGCCTCGAGCAGGCTGTCGAGGCTCATGACTCCCTTCAGACGGGATTTGCGCCGGATCTCATTCTTGGCCAGGTTGGCCGCGATCGTGTAGATCCACGTGCTGAAGCGTCCGCTTCGGCGGTAGCGCTTGCGGTGCAGGTAGACCCGCAGGAACACCTCCTGCGCAATCTCGGCCGCTCGGTCCCGGTCATAGATGAACCGGTGAACGAGGTTCGTGACCTTGCCTTGATAACGCTTCACCAGCTGAGCAAACGCAGCCTCGCTTCCCTCGACGATTCTCTCCATGAGATCCTCGTCGGGAAGCTCGGATAGCCGAAGCGCCGGTTTGGTTTCCTCTGCTGGCATATCCCTCGCTTCGCCTGAGTTTACCCTGGCTGGGCCGGATGGTTCCGATTCCTGGTTCGGACGGGTGCCGGTTTCTGTTCCGGACCGTGAATCCTTATCCTCGCTCGCGCGCTTCTTCTGCGGCGACATGACTACCTCTCGTCCCCAAGACTCATGAGAAAATCGCTTAGCGCCGCGTCCCTGGGATTCCACTTGAGGCCAAGCTCTAACACTTCCTGGGCTTCGGCGATCCGGCCCAACTCCAGGATGACCTGCGCCAGATGGCGATAGATCTCCGGATGCCGCCCGCCGGAGGCAATGGCGCGATTCAACCACTTCTCGGCGCGGTCCAAATCGCCCCTTTTGTACCAGAGCCAGCCCATGCTGTCGAGGAATGCCGGGTTCTCGGGCTGGGATTTCAGGGCCTGCCCGATCAGTTTCTCGGCCTCATCGAGCTGGGTGCCCTGTTCCACCCAGAGGTAACCGAGGAAGTTGAGCGCTTCGGGATGCTGGGAATCTCGATCAAGGATCTCCCGGGCCATACCGGCAGCCTCCTCCACCTCACCGGTCGCTTCCAGGAAACCGGCGTACTCGAGCTTGATGAGGTCATTCTCGGGATCCTGCTCGAGCGCCGTCCTGGCGAAGGCAAGCCCGCGATCCCAGGCTTGTAGCTCCCGGCACAGCGCGGCCGCCAGCAGGGCCGGCTCCGGATCGCTCTCGTCAAGCGCAAGCCACCGTTCCACATAGGTCAGAGCATCCGCCGGTGCGCCCTGCTCGGCCAACACGTATCCGGCCACCCTCCAGCCCTCGACGGCTTGCGGCTCGATGTCGGTGAGCTGGCGGGCCGCGGTGAGCGCCGAATCAGCATGGTCCTGCGCATAGTGGATGCGCATACGCCAGAGCGTGGAAATCGCCGGCGCGATGCCAAGCTGGTCGGCCTCGTAGATCAGGTCGAGCGCCTCGTGGATCTGCCCCTGCCGATAGGCCACGAGGCCGAGCTGCAGCACCGGCAGCGGGTCGTCGGGGTGGCTCTCACGCAAGGTCGCCAGCTCAGCGGCAGCAACATCCCACTGCTCGGCCTCCATGAGCAGCTCGATCAGGCGCCAGTGGTTGTGCTTCTCATCCGGCAGCTTCCGAGTGAGCGCCTGGTAGAAGCGGATGAGCTCGCCGTGTCGGCCGACCTGCTTGAGCAGCGTAGTCATCTGCTCGCGCAGCTTCGGGTACTCGGGTGAGATCTCGAGGATCGCCCAGTAGTCGGCGATCGCCTCGTCGTAACGACCCAGCCGAGTGTAGAAGCTGGCGCGCCGCTCGTGCAGTTGCGGAGACGAAGGGCTCTTCGCCACCAACAGATTGATCGTCTCGACCGCCTCCTCGTAGCGGCGCAGCCGTTCGAGCAGGTTGGTGAGGACCGACAGATTCCGATAGCTGGGATCGAGATCGCGGAGCCGGCTAAGGTAGGGCACGGCGTCGGGCAGCTTGCCGGTGGAGAGCAAGCCGGCCCCGGCGGCCCAGAGCGCATCGGTGTTGAGGGTATCGAGCTCCGCGGCTCGCAGGGCCAGGGGCGCGGCTTGCTCGGGTTGGCGCATTTCGAGGTAGCAGGTCGCCTGGCGTGCCAGAAGCTCGGCGTTCTCGCCAGCGACCCGTTCCACCGACTGGTAGGCCCGCAACGCCTTTTCCAGGTCGCCGGCTTCCTCCGCCTGCAGGCCCATACAAAATTCGGTCCACAGCTCGGTGCGGGCAACCACCGAGTCGGGAACCTCTTGCGGCAAGCCCGCGCGATCCAGCAGGTCGGGGTAGAAGGATGTGGAGGCTTGCGCCGCTCCCATCAGCGCCGGCCACATCAGGGCCGCGATGACCGCGACGGTGAGAGCCACGATCGTGGTCGCTGCGACCGTCACGGCCGCCGGCGGGCAGCCTGAGGTCGGCGTGCGACCCGGCGTCGGCCGGGTGTCCCGGTCTGGCCGGCGGTCCCGGTCTGGCCGGGTGTCCCGGTCTGGCCGGCGGTCCCGGTCTGGCCGGCGGTCCCGGTCTGGCCGGCGGTCCCACACCGGTTCGCGGCGGAGTGCCCGGCGGCCGATCCCACCCATCGTGCCGTAGTTCCTACCCACGCTTCTCTGTATGCGCCTGATCGGCATCACCAACCATCCTGTCTTCCGGACTCCCCGGCGCGCCCAGAATGGGGCGCGGCGCGGGAACCAGCGTTCTCGGCATCCGTACTAAGGACATGCATGCTAACAAACATAGCGTACCTGAGGCATACCTTCTCGCCCCAATCTCGGGTCCCGATCCCAAATCGAATGGGGCCGCACCCGTCGGCGTGCCTGGCAAGACGACCAGAGCCTGTTTTGACACGGACTGCGGTCGATACGTATACTAGCGGTGGACCGAAGGGAGGAGGCACGCATGGATCACACGGTTCGAACACAACCGGGTTGGGCGCTAGCGGCCGCGATCGGCTTGGCCGTCTTGCTGGGAAGCGCTAGCGGCTGCTATACGATGCTGCGTCATCCCAGTCCAGACGAGGGCTTCGCGGCCGTGGAGGACGCGCGGTGCCAACGCTGCCACGACGACGGACAGGGTGAGGGCGGTGACGTCAACTCATGGATCGACTACTACGCCTACTCCAGCTCGCCCTGGCTCAATTACTACGCCTCGCCATGGTGGCACGACACCGAGTGGGTTCTCCACCCCATCCCCGCTCCGGCGCACGCATACGATTCGGCAACTGGAGACGCCACCAGCAGATCGCGCTCGAGTGACACCGGCAACGGGGAGGCAGCCGCTGACGGAGGCCGGTTGACCT
>CAZZIF010000363.1:0-4118 GCA_964654025.1 uncultured bacterium | reverse complement strand
CAGACGCCAAAACACCCGCCGCACGCGGTCCAGCACCACCGGGTCAAGCTCGGCGGACTCGACGACGTTCATCACCTCAGCGAAACCACGACTGTGGGAATGCCCGTGGACGTGCGCATGACCTGATTCGTGATCGTGAGGATGATCGGTGTCGCCGTGATGCGAGTGCGAAGCGTGCCGCGAGCCCGAGTCGTGCCCCGAGCCCGAAGCGTGATGCGAGTCCGAGTCGTGCCCCGAGCCCGAAGCGTGATGCGAGTCCGAAGCATGCCGCGAGATGACCCGAATGCCCTTACCGGTCAAGGCCATGTGCTGCCTGGTCTCGATCGTCAGCTCGCTGATCTCCTCGCCCAACCAAGCCACACTGGCGCGCAAGGCCGATTCGCTCCATCCCGCTCCCAGCAAAGCGCCGGCAAACATGTCACCGCTGATGCCCCCGATGCAGTCCAAGTACGCGACTCGCAATTCACTACTCCTTCCTGGCAGGTTGCTCTTCGGTGGCTTCCCGGATTCGGCGATTGATCTGTGCAGCAGCGAACCCACCACCGAATCCATTGTCGATATTGACGACGGTCACACCCGACGCGCAGCTATTGAGCATGCCCAGGAGCGCCGCAAGTCCCCCGAAACTTGCACCATAGCCCACACTGGTCGGCACGGCGATCACCGGCGCCGACACCAGGCCAGCTACTACACTGGGGAGCGCACCTTCCATCCCTGCCACGGCAACGATGGCCTGGGCACGCTGCAGTAGTCTCAGATGAGGAATCAGCCGATGCAGGCCCGCCACGCCAACATCGGTCACCGTCTCCACATTCGCGCCCGACGCGCGGGCGGTCTCAGCCGCCTCCTCGGCCACCGGCAGGTCGCTGGTTCCAGCCGCCACTACCACCACCAAGCCGTAGGACACGGCATCGTCGACGGGAAACCGAAACGTCCGGGCCCGCTCATTGCGCCGCCCTTCGGGAAACCGCGCGGCAAGCAGGTCGAGTGTCGGTTCGTCCGCCCGGGTCACCAGCACGGTTGTGTCGCGCGCCGCCAGCGACTCGGCAATGCGGACCGTATCCTCGGGCCGCTTACGTTCCGCGAAGATCACTTCGGGCGCCCCGCATCGCACCGCGCGGTGATGATCGACGCTGGCAAACCCAAGATCCTCGATGGGCCACGCCCGAAGGTGCTCGATGGCTTGCTCGACCGTGCTCTGGCCAGCCGCAAGATCTACTAGAATTCGTCTGAGTGACTCGGGCCTCACCATTCCCTCCCGGTTGGTTCTGACTCCCGCTGATGCCTGGCTCCTGCTGACACCCGGCTACCGCTGGCAGAGACAATCGCGAGTATCGAGTATAGAGATCGCTCAGGTGGGAGGGAAGTGAGGGATCGAGCACTGTTGCTAGTAGCTAGAAGCGGTAAGGTAGGCAGATGAGGTCGAACCGGTCGCAGCGTTCCACGCGGCGGTCACCCAGGGATCGGTCTCCAGGCGCAGCTCGGCGGAAAAGGCCGTGCCCCAGCGTTCCTCGACCCAGTCCAACATCCAGAGTCGGTGCAACTCGGCCGGGATCGGGCGAGAGCTATCGCCCAGTGCGCCCACGGAGGCCAATGCCGAGCCCCCCCACTCGGCCAAGCGGTCGGTGAGTTGCCCTAGCCACGTGCGAAACTCAGGCGGACTCCCTGGCGCCGATCCGGACGATCCCGTCAGGGGCGCCGTGACCTCCGACAGCCGATCGAGGGTCGCTGCCGGGTGGGCGCGTCTCCAGGGGCTTTGCGGAGTCAGTGTCTCCAGGGAGAGCGTTTGATCACCCAGGAAGCGCTGGAGTAATCCTTCGGCCCGCAAACTCTCGAAGGGAGCGGGCAGGACTTGACGGGTCAGCCGCCGGTCGGGCTCGAGACGCAGGCCGCGACGGGCCTCGTTCGCAGGGCCACCTTCCACACCGCTCGGTGCACCGCTGTCCGAATGGCCGGGCGCCTCACTGCCGAACCCACCCAACGCGTCGCTTCCCAGACAGTCCGGCGCATCGTTTCTCACATCCTCCGGCGTATCGGCCGGGGTTCCAAACCAGGCGGAAGTGACTTTCATCGCGCCACCACCAGACATCGGCTGGATCCTCTGGATCGTGCGCTTGCCGTAGGTGGGCTCGCCCACGAGCACAGCCCGGCCGTTGCCCTGCAGCGCTCCGGCGAAGAGTTCCGCAGAACTCGCCGTCAGCGAATCAACGAGCACCGCAACCGGCAACATAGGCAAGCGGGCCGGTGTCAGTGCCCGATAGGTTACCGACTCTCCCGCGAGCCGGCCACAGGTATGGGAGATCGGTGACCCTGGGGAGAGAAACAGATCGGCGGCCCGGATGCCCTCGTCCAGGAATCCCCCCGGACAGTCACGCAAGTCGATCACCAGAGCCTCGGGTGGGTCGAGTGTCCAGCGATTCAGGACAGCCTCGATCTGCCCCGTGACGCCGCGGGAGAACCGTCGTATCAGAAGGTAGCCCAGTTGGCCGTCGTGCAGGCGGCGTGCTTCCACGGCCGGCTCGTCCAGCCGGGAGAAGGTCGCCGTGACGCGCAACAGGTCCCCGGCCGGATTGAGGGCCAGAATCGTCAGCGTGTCTCCTTCGTGACCTTTGAGAAGGGCCTTCGCGGCCTCTTCTCCTATCGAGGCCAAGTCGACCCCGTCGGCGGTCAGGAGACGATCGGCCGGGCGCAGGCCGGCGCGCTCGGCCGGCGAACCGACGTAGAGATCACGAATGCGCGGATAGGCCGTATCCCAGTCGAGGTCGGCGCCAAGTCCCACCGAACGACCCGAGGCCGTCTGCAGACTCTCCAGGTCTCGCGGGCTCAGCAGATGGGTGTGGCGATCCAGGTGATCCCGCATCCCGGCGAGGGCGGCATCGACCAGCCGACCGGCTTCGACCGGCTCGATGAAGGCGCTCTGGATGCTGAGAAGCGCTTCCCGGAATCGTTCGACAGCTTCTTCGACCTCCCCGCCCTCCCCACCCTCCTCACCCTCCCAGGGATGCAACGGAGTGGCATTGACGACCCCACCCAGGCACAGGCACGCGGCGAGCAGGAGTCCCCGCCGCCACGAACCTGTCAGCCAACGTATGCCCAGGTAGGTGCGCATGGGACAATTTTACCAAGTCGGGAGGCATAATTGACCTATTGACAATGAGATACTGACATGAAAGTGGCGCAAATGCGCCGCCGGACGGCTGAGTTCGACCAACCGGGGGCTCGCTGGAGCACGTCGCTCGCTCGTTCGCGCGCAGCGTCCTTGGACGCCGGCCCAGAAGGGAGCCCATGGCGTATGACGTAAGGGGTAGGGGTAGGGGTAGGGGTAGGGGTCTGGCGTATGACCCAAGGTCGATGGTCTATGGCCGCCCGGGCGGAGGGCGGGCTGTCGCTAAGGTCCCAAAGCCCCCCAGACGGCGGCAGCGACTTCAGCGGGACCGGGGCGCGCATCGATCACCCGGTAGCGATCGCCTCTTCGGCGGGCGATGTCCAGGTAGGTCTGGCGCACACGGCGGTGGAAGTCCAGAGCCTCTCGCTCCATGCGGTCGCGTGGATCCGAGCGCCGCCCCACGCGGGCCAGACCGTCTTCGGCGGGCAGGTCGAGCAGTATCGTTCGCTCCGGCCAGACCTCGCCAGTGGCCAGCGCGTTGAGTTGCTCGACTCGTTCGACGCCCAGACCGCGCCCACCGCCCTGGTAGGCCACAGATGAATCGGCGAATCGATCACACAGGACGATTTGGCCGTTTCGGAGGGCTGGCCGGATGACATGCTCCACATGGTGTCGCCGGGAGGCCTCGAGGAGGAACAGCTCGGTGAGCCCGTCGATGCCTTCACCGGCGGGGGTGAGGAGCAGGTCACGGAGTGCATCCCCCAAGGCGCTGCCACCGGGCTCGCGGGTGACCAGGTGGGAACACCCTTCCCGGGAAAGGCGTTCGGCCAGGAGGCGGATCTGCGTGCTCTTGCCACATCCCTCGACTCCCTCGAAGGCGATGAAGACGGGTTGGCTCAGGAAGCGGGTCATGCGGGCGATGCGGGTCAAGCGGGTCACTCGGTGCCTCGAGCGTCGCTGCCGTCGCTGTCGTCGCGGTCGTGGCTGCCGTCGCGGTCGTGGCTGCCGTCGC